>DASWRQ010000375.1:0-10383 GCA_036403095.1 Kutzneria sp.
TCGGGCCCCAGCGGCAGGCTGTCCCGCTTGCTGGTGGCGAGGATGAACCCGGCCAGCTGCTGCCCACGCATGGTGGCCAGCAGGTCCCGCTCCCGCTCGGCGTCGCCGTCGGTGTTGCCGAGCAGCGCCAGGTAGCCGGCCTCCCGCAGGGCGTCCTCGACGCCGCGCACGATGGGTGGGAACACGGGATTGCGCAGGTCGGGAATGACCACGCCGACCACCGACGACGTGCGGGTCCGCAGGCTGCGCGCGGCCGAGTTGGGCGAGTAGCCCAAGGTCCGCGCGGCCTCGACGATCCGGGCCGCGGTCCGCGGGCTCACCTTGTCCCTGGTTTGCGGATTCAGCGCACGGCTCGCGGTCGCCGCGTGCACACGGGCCAGATCGGCGACGTCCTTGATGGTCGCGGGCTTGTCCATCGCGCCAGCATATTGACCGCGCCAGCATCTCGAACGGAATGGTGAGGATGCGGCGAATTCACTCGTCCGGAGTCAACCCATCATCCACTGACACGCCCTCCGGCTCCAGCACGAGCCCGGCGCGGCGGGCCTGTTCCAGCACGAGCGCGGCGAAGTCCTCGTCGGTGTGCCCGGCGCCGACGGCCGCCGCGACCAGCGCGGCCGCGGCCGAGGCGATCGGCATCGGCGCCTCCAGGCTGCGCGCGGCGGCCAGGCCCAGATCGAAGTCCTTGCGCAGCAAGGGCATCGTGAACGTGGGCGTGAAGTCGAGGTTGACCAGCGCGGGAGACTTGTACCGGGTGAACACCGAGCCCAGCACCGAGTCGTTGAGGAACTCGAGGAACGCCGCGCGGCTGACGCCGCCCTTCTCGGCCAGCACGGTGATCTCCGACAGGGACTGGATGACCACGCCGAGGAAGACATTGTGAGCGATCTTCACCAGCCGGGCGACCTCGTCGTCGCCGACGTAGGTCACGCCCCGGCCGAGTACCCGCAGCACCGGCTCGACCTCGTCGAACACCGGGCGCGGACCCGACACGGCCAGGGTCAGCAGGCCCGCGGCCACGACCTTCGGGTTGCCGCTGACCGGCGCGGCGAGCAGCTCGCAACCGCGCTTGCGGGCGGCCACCCGCACGGCGGCCGACGCCGCCTCGGACACCGTGGACGAGTCGATCACGATCCGGGGCGCGGCCTCGGGATCGGTGAACAGGCCGTGCGCGCCGGAGGTGACCGCCTCCAGGTCGGCCGAGGCGGCGACCATGGTGAACACGATGTCGCGGCCGGCCAGGTCGACCGGACGGTCGACGACGGCCACCCCGAGCGCCTCGGCCTTGGCCCGGGTCCGGTTGAACACGGCCACCTCGTACCCGGCGGCGGTCAGCCGTCGGACCAGGGCGGCGCCCATCCGGCCCGCGCCGATCCAGCCGATGCTCGGTAGCGCCATGACACTCCTCAACGGCGGTGTGCAAACGTTCGCAGCCTACGCTGCCCGGGGAGCGTCGCGTCGTCGTCCATTCTACCGCCACCGACTGTTGCACTGTGCAAGACTCAGGGCTCGACAAAACGGACGGAGGGCCGATGCGGGTGCTCGTGTGCGGCGCCGGGGTGGCCGGGCTGACCACGGCGTGGTGGCTCGCCCGGCACGGCTGGGACGTGCTGCTGGTCGACCGCGACGACCGGCCCCGCGACGCGGCGCACCTGCTCGACGTCGGCGGCGCCGGCTACGAGGTGCTCGACCGGATGGGCGTCCTGCCCGCGTTGACCGCCCTGCGTCGCAACATCCCGGCCATCGTGTACGTCGACCAGGACGGCGACACCCTGGCCACGGTCAGCTATCTCGCGACGGCCACCCTGCTGCGCGGCCGACTGCTAACGATCATGCGCGGCGATCTGGAGGCGACGTTGACGGCAGCGCTCCCGTCACGCGTACAGGTGCGGCGCGGCGTCACGGTCACCACCGTGGCGGACGGCGACGACCTCCACGGAGGGCCCGTTCGCGTGACGTTGTCCGACGGCAGCACGCACGCGGCGGACGCCCTGATCGGCGCGGACGGGCTGCACTCCACCGTGCGGCGGCTGGTGTTCGGGCCGCACCGGCTGTACGTGCGGCCGCTGGGCCAGCACTGCTCGACGTTCCTGTTCCGGGACGACGAGCTCGGCCGGCGCCTCGGGCCGGAGTTGAAGGTGCTCAGCCTGGCCGACCGGCAGGCCGGGTTCAGCCGGACCGCCGACGGCCGGATCGCCGCGTTCCTCGTGCACCGCGGCGACCGCTCCGCGACCGATCCCGTCGCCGAGGTGCGCGACCGCTGCGCCGGCATGGGGTGGGTGGTCGACCGGGCCCTCGCGCACTGCCCGGACAACCTGCACCACGCCCCCGTGTCACAGGTCGAGCTCGCGACCTGGCATGTCGGGCGGACGGTGCTCGTCGGCGACGCCGCCGCGGCCGTCTCCGCGCTGGCCGGCCACGGCGCGTCGCTCGCGCTGCTCGGCGCCTTCCGGCTGGCCGACTCGCTGGTTCGGTCCGTCGATCTCCGCACCGGCATGACCTCGTACCAGCAGGGGCTGCTGCCCGCCGTCCGACAGGTGCAGCGGGCCGGTCGTCGCGCCGCCGGCTGGGTCGCTCCGACCACCCGCTGGCAGATCGCGATTCGGGAAGCCGTGCCCGCTTTGTCCGGGAGTGCCTGAGGCTCGCCCCATCGACGTTCGCACTGTTCGGACGGGCCTGAGGCACACTGGTGGCATGTCGCGCACGCCGGGCGAACTCGCCGAGTCCACGGATATCGACGCCGTCACCGACGCCGTGCTGACCGCGTCGCGGCTACTGGTCGCCGTGTCCGCGCGTTCCATCGCCGCCGTGGACGAGACGATCACGCTGGCCCAGTTCCGCTTGCTGGTCATCCTGAACTCCGTCGGCGCCGTGAAGCACGCGGCGCTCGCCGACCAGCTCGGGGTCAACCCGTCCACCGCCAGCCGCATGGTCGACCGCCTGGTGGCCGCCGGCATGGTCGTGCGGGAGACCAATCCGGCGTCACGGCGGGAGATCGTCATCGAGCTCACCGCCGAGGGCCGGCGGGTTGTACGCCAGGTCACCGCCCGCCGCCGTAAGGAGATCGCCAAGATCGTCGCCCGGATGCCGGAGCCCACCCGCGTCGGTCTGGTCGACGCGCTGTCGGCTTTCGCCGAGGCCGGCGGCGAGCCCGCCGTCACCACCCCCGACGCCGCCTGGTCCTGAGCCCGCTCACGTGATCGGGTCGGCTCAGCGGTACTCGGGGTTCTGGAAGTCGAAGCGGGCTCCGGC
The DNA here is from genome assembly GCA_036403095.1 of Kutzneria sp. GTDB lineage: Bacteria > Actinomycetota > Actinomycetes > Mycobacteriales > Pseudonocardiaceae > Kutzneria. The sequence goes on from DASWRQ010000375.1 coordinate 3,253, forward strand.
GTCCCATTCGGACCGCTGGTTGCCGTGGACGGGAATGCCACCGGCGTCCTTGAGCATGCGAGCCAGGTGCATGAGGTTCCACGTCATGAAAGTGGTGTTGCGGTTGGTGAAGTCGTTCTCCGGACCGCCGGAGCCCGGGTCCAGATAGGACGGTCCGGGGCCGGCCTCGCCGATCCAACCGGCGTCGGCCTGGGGCGGCACGGTGTAGCCGAGGTGTTGGAGGCTGTACAACACGTTCATGGCGCAGTGCTTGATGCCGTCCTCGTTGCCGGTGATCAGACAGCCACCGACCCGGCCGTAGTAGGCGTACTGGCCGGAAGCGTTCAGCAGATGCGAGCACGCGTAGAGGCGCTCGATGACCTTCTTCATCTCGGAGCTGTTGTCGCCCAGCCAGATCGGCCCGCACAGCACGAGGATGTCGGCGGCGAGGACCTTCTCGTAGATCGCCGGCCAGGCGTCGGTGGCCCAGCCGTGCTCGGTCATGTCGGGCCACACGCCGACGGCGATGTCGTGGTCGATGGCCCGCAACACCTCGACGGTCACGCCGTTGCGGGCCATGATGCCGCTGCTGATGTCGATCAGCCCGTCGGTGTTGCTGAGCTCGGGGGACCGCTTGAGCGTGCAGTTGACGAACAGCGCGCGAAGGTCGTCGAAGGCCATGCCGACAGTCCAGCACGACAAAGCCCTGAAAGGGAGTTCCGGTAAGAACCCCCTAATGTCGCCTGCTGATGCCTAGGGGGCGGCGAGCGCCTGGGTCGGAGTGAGCCGAGCGGCCCGGACGGACGGATAGATGCCGGCGAGGACGCCGATGAGCACGGCCCCGGCCAGCCCGCCGCCGAGGGCGGCAAATGGGATGATCACCGGCCAGCCCTGGTATCCGGTGTACGCGAGCGTGGCGACAACGCCGATGACGGTGCCGGCGAGCCCGCCGAGACCGGACAGCACGGCGGCCTCGGTGAGGAACTGCCCACGGATCTGGCCACGGGTGGCGCCGAGCGCCCGTCGAAGGCCGATCTCCCGGCGCCGCTCCAGCACGGAGATGACCATGGTGTTGGCCACGCCGACGCCGCCGACGAGCAGGGCGACGCCGGCCAGCCCGAGGAACAGCCCGGCGAAGGTGTCCTTGGTCTCCTGCTTGGCGGCCAAGGCATCCGACGGTCGCGACACCTGCACGAGTCCCGGCAGCTGCGGATGGAGCGTGGGCCCGAGCACGGCCCGGACGTCCTGGATCGCGTCCTCGTCGGCCTTCACGTAGACCACGGTCGGATGCCCGTCGAAGCCCAGAACCTGTTTGGCCGCGCCCCATCCGACCAGCACGGCCCGCTCAAGATCGGGGTTCAGCGGCATCGGGTCGAGTATCCCGATCACGGTGAACCACTGGTTGCCGATGAAAACCTGCGGCGGCTGCTGGCCCGGCACCAGGGCGGTGAAGCCGAGCCGGGACGCCGCAACGGATCCGAGTACCACGGTCGGGAAGCCGGCGGTGGCGTCGTCGAGGAACTTGCCGGCGTGCAGCGAACCGTTGACCGCCGGCAGCAGATTGGCGCTGCTGGCCAACACGGTCAGGCCGGAGTCGGCGTTGGGGTCGATCTTGTCGTTGCGGTGCACGGATTTGTGCGCGTTGGCGACCTGCGCGGCCGCGGTCACGGGACCGATGCGCTCGACCATGCCCATGGCGTCCTCGGGCAGCAGCACGGGATCGCCCTGCGTCTGCTGCGGCTCGGCCCGCAACAGGTTGGTGCCCAAGGCGGTCAGCTGATCCAACAATGCCTGCTGGCTGGACGCCGGGATGCTGGTGACGATCACCATGGTGGCGATGCCGATGGAGATCCCCAGCGCGGACAACACGGTTCGCATCTTGCGGCTGCTGACGCCGAGCAGCCCGAGCCGGAGCACGTCGCCGACGGACAGCCGAACGGGTTGGATCTCAAGGATCGTCACACCAGACTCCCCGCGCGGGTGTCCGCGACCAGCCGGCCGTCGCGCATCTCGACGCGGCGCGGCAGACCGGCCGCGATGTCCCGGTCATGCGTGATCACGGCGATGGTGGTGCCGTCATTGTTCAAGCGCCGCAACAACTCCAGCACTGCCTGCCCGTTCGCGGTGTCCAGCGCGCCGGTGGGCTCGTCGGCCAGCACGAGCGCGGGATCGTTGACCACGGCCCGGGCGATGGCCACCCGCTGCCGCTCGCCGCCGGAAAGGTGTTGCGGCAGATGGTCGACGCGATGCGCCAGCCCGACCCGGTCCAGGGCGTCCAGGGCGAGGTCCCGCCGCAGCCGCCGAGGCACGCCGGCATACAGCAGACCGGTGGCGACGTTCTGCGCGGCGGTCAGTCCGTCGGTGAGGTGAAACTGTTGGAACACAAAGCCGAGCCACCGCCCGCGCAGCGCCGACAGCCGGCGGTCGGACAGGGTCGTCACGTCCAGGCCGCCGAGCCGGACGGTGCCCGCCGACGGCAGGTCCAGGGTGCCGATGATGTTGAGCATGGTCGACTTGCCGGAGCCCGAAGGCCCCACGATGGCAACGAGTTCACCGGACTCGATCTCGAGCGACACCGAGTCCAGCGCGGTCACGCCGGGATAACGTTTGCTGACATTGGCCAGCTCCAGCACCGGAGTCACGACGTGGTCACCACTTTCAGCCCCTCGGTGACGCCGCTGATCTCCACCATGCCGTTGGCGAACATCCCGGTCTGCACGGCCAGGTACTTGCCGTCGGGCGTCTGCACAGCGTAACCGCCCTCCCGCAGCGCCACCAACGCGCCGACCGGCACGGCCAACACTGCCTTGTGGACCGAGGTGGTCACCAGGATCTGCACGGAAGCGGCGTCCAGATCGGCCAGAGTGGACGGATCGTCCGGCGTCACCGTGACGGTGAGCTTGGGTGGCCCGTTGTTGACCGGATCCTTGCTGCCACCGTCCACAGTGGTCGATATGGCGGTCACCTTGGCCGGCACGGACTTGTTGTCCGGGCGCATGATCGTCACCGCCGCGCCGGTCTTGATCTGCCCGACCTCGGTGGCGTCCACCGGCATGGTGACGACCTTCTTGGTCGAGGTGACGGACAACAGGTCGCCCGTCACGGCGTCACCCAACTGGGCGGTCACGGAGTTGACCCGCATCGGCCCGGCCAGCACCACCACCTGACCGACGTCAAGCGTGCCGGTGTCGTCCAGACCGACGCTGTGCTCCCACTTCTTCAGCGCCGCCGCGAGCAATGGCGTGAACGACGGGTCCTTCGCCGGCACCACACCGACGTTGTACCCCAGCGCCTTGAGGTTGGCCGCCACCACGGCGACGTCAGCGCCCTTCAGCGTCGGCCCGTCGAGCTTGCGGAACAGCGGCGTGTCACCGAAGAACACCGGGACCGGTTTGTCGTTGACCCAGTACAACGCCTTGCCCTGCGCCGCGATGTCCCCCACCGCCGGCAGTTTGGTCACCACGCCCACGCCGGCGCCCTTCACCGTCTGCGGCGCGCCGTAGCCCAGCGTGCCGCCGAAGGACTGCCCGTTGGACAGGTCCATCCGTTTGACCGCCACGGTCGACGCCGCCGGCGGCGCGGCGGCCACACCAGCCGATGAGCTGTGCCGGGCGTCGATCAGGGCCACGCCGAGCACCGTGCCGGCCACCACGGCCAACACGGCGATCCCGATCACCGCCCGGCGGCGGGTGTCCGCTTTCATGCCGACACCATCGCCGACGGTTGTGTGGAACTTGTCAGGATCCGGTGGCCCACGCGTGGCGGACCTATCATCGATGCCATGTGCGCCCACATCGTGCTGGCCGAGGACGACGAGAAGCAGGCGGAGCTGGTCCGCCGCTATCTCGAGCGTGAGCGGCACACGGTTGTGGTCGTCGGCGACGGCCGGGCGGCCATCGACACCGTCCGGGCCCGCCGGCCCGACCTGCTGGTGCTGGACGTGATGATGCCCAAAGTGGACGGTCTGGACGTGATCAGGGTGCTGCGGGCCGAAACCGACGTGCTGGTGCTGATGTTGACCGCCCGGTCCACCGAGGACGATCTGCTGCTGGGCCTGGACCTGGGCGCCGACGACTACATGACCAAGCCGTTCAGCCCCCGCGAGCTCGTCGCCCGGGTGCGGACGCTGTTGCGGCGGAGCCGGCGCGCGGCCGAGCCGGACGAGCTGCTGCGGGTGGGCGCGATCATCGTCGATCCCGGTCGGCACGTCGTGACCAGCGACGGTCACCGCATCGAGTGCACGCCCGGCGAGTTCCTGCTGCTGGAAACCCTTGCCGGGCAACCGGACCGGGTGTTCACCCGGCAACAGCTGCTGGCCCGGCTACACGGCTTCGACCGCTACATCACCGATCGCACGATCGATGTGCACGTGATGAACCTGCGCAAGAAGATCGAGCCCGACCCGCGCCGCCCGGTCCGGCTGGTCACGGTGTACGGCGTCGGCTACAAGCTGACCGCCGAGGAGCGCCCCTGATGCTGGCCCGTCTGCTGGCAGTGTCCATTGTGGTCGCCGCGTGCTCCATCGCGGCCACGGCGTGGCTGGCCGTGCAGACCACCAGCGTCGCCATCCAGCAGGAGCAGGGCCAGGCCATCACCGCCGGCAACCAGATCTACGAGGACCTGGTCGCCTACGCGGCCCAGCACCCGAGCTGGGACGGCGTCCGCACGCAGGTGACGGTGCTGTCGCAGGAGACCGGCCGCCGGATCGTGCTCACCGACCAGAACCGCCGCGTCATCATCGATTCCGAGCCCGGCAACCACCCGCTGCCGAACTCGGCCTCGGCCGGCGTCGACGCGCTGTCGGTGGACCCGAGCCTGGTCAATGCCGGCCCGGACCGCATCTCCCCGTCGGCGGTCGGGCCGTACGCGTTGAGCCAGGACGACATCGCCTTCCTCGACGCGCTGGCCCAGCGGGCGCTGGACTGCGTGCGCAACCGGGGCGCGGTCGGCACGATCACGGAGTCGCCCGGCGGCCGGCCGCGGATCCAGAGTCCCGACGCAGGCACCTGCGCCAAGACGCTCAACCAGCCGGTGAAGTCCGAGCAGACCGCCCTCGACCAGCTGGACGGCCTGGTCAACGAGTGCCTGGCCCGGCAGAAGCTGCCCCCGGTCGCGGTCGGCCTGGACTTCTCGTGGCAGCCCCGGTCCGCGCAGGCCGCCCCCAGCGAGGTCGTGCCCGCGCCGAACGACCAGCGGGTCCAGGACTGCGTCACCACCGGTCGCCACGCGCAGCTGACCCCGTTCGTCGCGCCCGCCGCCCTCCTGTTCGTGACCAGCCCCGGCGGCTCGGTCACGCCCAGCGCCTTCGACCTCTCCGCCGGCAACAAGGTGCGCATCGGCCTGGCGGTCGGCGGCGTCCTGCTCGTCACGATTGTGGTCACCCTGCTGGCCGGCCGGCGCTTCACCCGGCCGCTGCGGGCCCTGACCGCGGCCGCCCAGCGCATGCGCGACGGCGACGTCGACGCCACGGTGACCGTCAAGCGCCGGGACGAGATCGGCCGCCTGGCCGGCGCGTTCAACGACATGGCCGCCACCCGGGCCAAGGTCGAGCGCCTGCGCACCGACCTGATCAGCGACATCGCCCACGAGCTCCGGACCCCGTTGAGCAACATCCGGGGCTGGCTGGAGGCGACCCAGGACGGCGTCAGCGAGCCCGACGAGGCGCTGATCGGGTCGCTGCTGGAGGAGGCGATGCTGCTGCAGCACATCATCGACGACCTCCAGGACCTGGCCCAGGCCGACGCCGGCACGCTTCGTCTGCACCGGGAGCCGGTGTCGCTGGCCGAGCTGACCGCGCAGGTGTGCGCCGCCCACCGCGCCCGCGCCGACGCCGCCGGGGTCGAGCTGGCCGGCGACGCCGACGACGGCGACATCGACGCCGATCCCGTGCGGCTCCGGCAGATCGTCGACAACCTGGTGACCAACGCGATCCGGCACACCGGCCCGAACGGGGTGGTCCGGGTCGTCGGCCGCCTTGACACCGACTCCGCGTTGATCGCGGTCAGCGACACGGGATCGGGTATCGCACCACCGGATCTCCCCCACGTCTTCGACCGGTTCTGGCGGGCCGAGAAGTCCCGCAGCCGCCGGACCGGCGGCAGCGGGCTCGGGCTGGCCATCGTGCGCAAGCTGGTGGAGGCCCACGGCGGCACGGTCGGCGTGGACAGTGTCCTCGGCGAGGGCTCCCGGTTCTGGGTCCGGTTGCCCGGGGCGACGGTCTCCACGCCGACGTTGCCGACTCGATAGATCGCCAGCACCGGCTCGGCGTGCTGGCACGGCTCAGGCCGGCACGATTTCGGCCAGCAGCGCGCGGACCCGACGGTCGTGAGGATCTCGCGGCTGACGTCGTAATCTCACGAGCGATGTCGTACGCGGGTCGTATACGACATCGCGGTGAGATTCGTTCCGGCAATGCAGCCGTCGGTGCCGTTCGCGGCAGCGGGACCGGCCTCCGACCTCCTCGATACACTTGCCGCCATGCGGGTGGAACGACAGGTCGGGGTGCGACTGTTCCACACCACGCGCGTTGACAGCCGCATGACTTCCACCACTTTCCACTATCGCATCCAGGTGACGCTGGTCGACCGACCGGAGACCGGCGTACGCACTGGGTGGCTGCGCTGCACGACCTGCGGGAACCTCGTCGGCTTGTGCATCCAGAGCGCCGAGCGCACCCGCGCGCGCAAGCGGCGCGATCTGGTCGTGCTCGTCCTCTCCCTGGTCGCCGGCGCCGGGTTGGTCGCCTATGTGCTCTCCTTGCCGGACGAAGGTGTTCCCGACGGGCTGACCACCGTCCTCGCGATCTTGGGCGTCGTGCTGTTCATCGTGCTGGTGGTTGCCGGCCATCTCCTCCTCACCGAGCAGGGAGTTGGCATCGCCAGAAAACGGGCCAACGGCCCACACCGCACGCAGCCCTACGGCGCCGAGGGCACGGTGCACCTGCTGAGCAAGCGCGAGAACACCCCGGCCCCGTTCATCGACGACGAATTCTGACCGGGACTGGACCGCCTCCACCGTCGCGGGCGAACGGCACTGGGGAACGCCGTAGACCTGAGACTGATCTTGTTGACATCGCTGTGAGACAACGAAGAAACCCGCCGGTCAACCAAGATCGACATGTCACGCACGGTGAGACCCCCGCCGGCCAGGTCG
>DASWRQ010000376.1:0-21805 GCA_036403095.1 Kutzneria sp.
CAGGCCCAGCGGCTGCGGTCCCTTGAGGGCGAGGTCCGCTCCCCCGGGCCGGCCCCGTCCGCCTTCGGCGGCCTGCCCCAGTCGCAGCGGGCCGCCGAGGTGCACGCCGCGCTCGTCGAGGCCCTCGCCGCCCGCATCGCCGCCCAGCAGTCCCGCGCCAGCGCGCTCTCCACCGGTGTGCAGTCCAGCTCCGCCAACTACCAGCAGGGCGACGACCAAGCCGCCCGCTCCTACCTGTCGCTCATGCCCTGACGATCACACCGCCGCGCGGCCGTAGCCCTTGCGACCGATCTGGTCGATGCCGTGGGCGGCGAAGCTGTAGAGATGGATCTCGGTGCCGTCGGGGTCGTGGAAGACGAGGATCCAGCCGATCGTGGCGTCGATGACCGGCGAGTGCTCGACGCCAAGACCGTCGAGGTGGGCGGCCCATTCCTCGGCGGCGGCGTGGTCGGCGATGCCGAAGCTGACGGGGTCGAAGCCCTTGATGCCGGCGGCCGCGGCGGGGTTCTCGCGCAGGGCGAGCCCGACCTCGCCGAGGCCGACGGCGGTGCCACCGAGGCCCCGGACGACGCCGTGCTCGTCCGGGAACTCCATGGTCACCTCGAACCCGAACACCCGCTCGTACCAGGCGCGGCTGGCCGCCAGGTCGCTGACCGGGAACTTGACGTGGTGGATGCCCGTGAGCTGCGGCATGGTCGCCCCCTCCATTTCAATGCAGTCGCACTGCATTAACAGCTGCTAGGATGCACCTGATGAGTGACGACGTCAAGCGCCCCTACCGCTCCCGCCGGCGCGCGGAATCGGCGGGCCAGACCCGCGAGCTGATCCGCGCCGCCGCCGCCCGACTGTTCGTGGCCCGCGGCGTGAGTGCGACGACCATGCGCCAGGTCGCGGCCGAGGCCGGCGTGGCCGAACGGACGGTCTACACGGCCTTCCCGACCAAGGCGGCCCTGTTCAACGAGGTGGTCGACATCGCGACCGTCGGCGACGACCTGCCGGTGCCGGTGGCCGACCGCGCGGCCTTCACGGACCTGTTCACGGAAACTGACGCCCGGCGCGCCGCGACGCTCTGCGTCACCTTCGGCACGGCCCTGTTCGAACGGGCCGGCGACCTGATCATGGCGGCCATCGAGTCGGCCGGCGCGGACGCCGACATGCGGGAGTTCTGCGACCGCAGCGCCGCCGCCAACCGGGCCAACATGCTTGCCCTGACCCAGGCCTGGTTCGACAACGGCCTGCTACGTCCGCACCTCGACCCCGACTCGGCCGCCGACCTATTGCACACCTTGGGTTCGCCGCACGTGCACCACCTGCTCCGCCGGCAACAGGGCTGGTCGGCCGATCGCTACCGGGACTGGCTCATCGACACGCTGTTGGCGACCGTGCTCACGGGTTGATCCGCCAGCGCCGTTCACGGCCACGCCGGATGGTCACGGTGATCAACCCGGCCAGTGCGGCCAAACCCACGCCTCCCAACGCCAAACCGCCGACGAGGGCGTTGATCGGGGGCTGGGCGGGTGCGGCGGCCGGGATCAAGGCCGGGGGTATGGCGGTGGTCGGCGAAGCGCCGGGACCGGGGACGGCGAGGGGCAACTGAGAGGTCACGGCGGTGTAGGCATCGACAACGCCCCAGCCGAGGCGGGGATCCCGACCACCGCCGGCGGCCCGCGAAGCCGTGAGCGTCAACCGGTTGACGATCTGCGCGGGCGTGGCGGTCGGCCGATAAGCGCGCAGCAGAGCCACCGTGGCGGCGACGTAGGCGGCGGCAGCGGAGGGATCCTTGATGGGCCAGGAATGTCCGTAGCCGCCGGCGGAAAGGCCGACAAGATCGGCACCAGGAGCGGCGAGGTCGATGTAGTCGCCGGACTCGGTTTGGACGGCCGCGCCGTTGTGGTCGACGGCGCCGACGGCGAGCACGCCGGACAGCGCGGTGGGATAGCTGGTAACACCCTGTTGGGTGCCGACCGCCGGCGAGACGATGACGGCACCGCCGGCAATGGCCGAGCTGACGGCGTCGTCGAGGGCCGGACTGTCCACAGTGGTGGGAACATCGATGAGAATGGTGCCCACGCCGGCATGAGCGGCCTGGGTGATCGCGACGGCGAGGCGGCCGGGATCGCCGGGGTTGGTGTCGCCGGAGCCGGCGGTGTAGCGGATGGGCAGCAGCGCAGCGCCGGGCGCGAGGCCCACGAAGGTGGTCTGGTCACTGGCCTGAGCGCCGATGATGCCGGCGGCGAAGGTGCCGCGGCCGTCACAGTCGGCGACGCCGCCGGGCGGCGGCACGAGGTCGTTCGACGGCAACACCTGACCGCGCGCGAACTGCGGATTGCCGCCGTCGACCCCGGCGCCGACGATGGCAACGGTCTGCCCGCGCCCCTTGGTGAGCAACCAGATCCGCGCCGGATCCAGCAGCTTCTGGGCCCATGGCGGCGGATCCTGGTACACCTCGGCCGATTTGGCGCAGCCGGCGGCATGTCCAGCCGGCACGTCCACGAACAGGGCCAGCACGAGCGCCACGAACAGCGCGGCGGCAGCCCTCACCGAGGCACCCACAACGTCACCCGGGTTCCCCGACCTGGTTGGGAATCCACGTGCGAGTGGCCGCCGACCTCGGCCAGCCGCGCGGCGATCGACTCGCTGATGCCGAAGCCGGCCGGGCGATCGGCGTCGTCGAAGCCGCTGCCGTGATCACGGGCGATCACGGCGATGCCGCCGTCCCGCTCCTCGATCCGCAGCACGGCCTCGTTGGTGCCGGAATGCTTCATCGTGTTACGCAAGGCTTCCCGCGCCGCCTCGCGAACGGCACGCCGCCGCGCCGCCGGCATGGCGCTGTCGTCGATCTCCGCGAACACCAGCTGCGCCCGCAGCCCTTCCCGGGCCATTTCGGTGGCCAGCAAGGTGAGATCCTCGCCGATGGTCGTCGGCTGCGGCAGGTCCGGTTCCCCGGCGAGCCCGCGCCGGAGCTCCATGGCCTGGGCCCGGGCGATGCCGCGCAGCTCGGCCAGCCGATCGGCGGCGTGCCGGTCGTCGCCGGGCGCGGGCAGGGCCATGGCCTCCAACGCCTGCAACACGGTGTCGTGCAGCTCGCGACGGACCTTGGCCGCCTCGGCCTCGCGCCCACGCCGAATGCCCAGCCCGAGAGCCAATCTGGTGCCCAGGCCGACCAGCAGCAGCGCGCCGGTCGAGGTCACGATCGTGACTCCCAGCAGCAAAGTGTTGCCGGCCAGGGTGATTGCGTTCACCGACATGGCCACCTGCAACGGCACGCTCAGCGCCATCAGCAACAGTCCAAAGGGGATTCCCCACGCGACCGTCCACAATGCCACGGAGCCGATCAGATGGGTCCAGGTCAACACCGAGGCGGACGGATCGAGGTAGCTCACGGCCAGATTGGCCCCGAACGCGATCGACGCGTCGGTGATCAGCAGGCCGCGCATCGACTCGTTCAGCACGCCGGGAACCCGCAGCGCCCAGACGATCGTCGCCGCGTTCAACGCGAACAGCAGCAGTCCCACCGCGAGGCCGATGCCGGCGTGGCCGGCGGCGAGCACCGGCAGCAACATTGCCGGCAACACGACAAAGCGGTACACCATCGGCACCAGCACGACGTACCGGCAGGCGCGGACCATCAGGGAATCCGGCTCGGGCTGGCTCTCGGCCGAGCACATCGCCGAGATCCGCTGCCAGCCCGGCACCGGCGTCGGGTCCACCACCTGGTCGGGCACGTCCCTCGGCGTCAACGCGATCACCGGCGCACCCCGGCGCAGCAGCTGCCCCAGGAAACTCGGCACCCGCGCCGGGTATCCGGCCAACGACATCAGGACCCCTCCGATGCGCCTCGGCTATCCCAGCACCGTACCGGGGCCGGGACGGGCCTTCGAGGGGCTCAAGGGAAGTCGCCGCGGTGCGCGAAGGCAACCCCCTTGAGCCGATCAGAGCACGCGCACCGCGCCGGCCAGTTCCCGGATGTCGACGTCTTCGTGGGCACGGAGCTCCATCAGCCGCTCCCGCCACGGCTGCGCCCACTTCGTCTGTTGGCCGGCGAATCCCACCAGCCACACCGCGAGCTTCGTGCACACGTAGCCGCCGATTCCGCTCAGCTCGGTCAGAATCTCGGATGCGGCGTCCTCGTTCCACTGGTCGGACGACACGAAGGCCATCCCGGGCAGGCGATCCGGGCGATCGCCGACCACCGTGACCAGTTCACGCCACCAGGTCGGATCGAAGGTGCGGATCGCCTGGGAGAACAACAGATCCGCGGCTGCCCTCGGCAGGTCGAGCCGCAGGTACGCGTCGACGAGCCGGCGGACCAACGGCTTCGAACGGAGAACGATCTGTTCACAGCTGCGCAGCCACGGCTGGACGTCCACCCCGACCTCGACGACCCGGTCCACCAGAGACAATGCCGCCCGATCACCGATTTCCGTGCCAGCGGCCCGCGAAACGGTCATGGCGACGGCAGTGGCGAGGTACCGCTCGTACGGACCGCCCGTTCGTTCGACAACACGGTCGAGGCCCTCGGGTGCGAGCCGCCACATCAGGCCATAGGCCCGCATCGCGTCCGGATGGCCATGTCGAATCGCTTCGACCACCAGGCGTGCGTGCGCGACACGCTGGTCACGGGTCAGCGTCGGTGACGGCTTCCACAGCACCGCGGTCCGAATCGTCTCCTCGTCGTCGGTCATGGCCGCCAGCACCGCCTCCGACACTCTCGCGTCCTCGCCGAGGAAAGTGAGCAGAGAGGCGGCGGCGACCGCCTTGATGTCACGGTGACGACTGCGCCACAGGCCCAGTAGCGCGTCCACGGCGTCGGGCGGCCTGGTCTCGGCCAGCAACCGCGCCTGTTCCTTCAGTCCGCCAACGGATGCCGCAGTCCACCGACCGTCCACAAGATCCACGAGCACTCGACCGGCCGCCTGCGCGATGGCACCGGGACGGGACTCGATGCAGCGCACCAGCACCGATGGCGTGCTCACACCACGGATTGCCGCCACCGCAAGCGATGGCGGCGCGGTGTCGACCAGGTCGGCCAGCACCTGCTGGTCACGAATCATGGTCGCCGCCCCGGCACGCACACCGATCTCGGCCATCTCGTCCGTCGCGAGCCTGAGCGCCTGGGCCTCATGACGGGCCTGCTGCACCGGATTCCACCGGCCACTGCGACGAGTCGGTCCCGGCCAGCCGGCGTTTAGGACGGCGTCGACAAGATCGGTTCTGCTGCCGGCGATGTGCGCCCACACCTCGGGTTTGAGGCCGTTACGGCGATCCCGGGTCACCAGCTCGACGGCCTGGGCGGCGGTCATCGGCCGGATCCGGTCCACCAGCCGACGCAGTGCCCGCCGCGTCGGCCGTGAGTTGTCGAGCCGCGAGGCGATCGTTTCAGTCATGCGCTGCCACAACGCCGCCGGCACCGCGTCGAGCAACGGCCTAGGTGCCGACGCCAGCTGGTCGAGCACCGCGGTCCGCACATAGTGCCCGTCCCGCCACGCGCGATCCGTGTAGGCCACCGCGCTCGCGAACACCGTGCCGTCACCCGTTCGCTCGGCGCAGGCCAGAAAGTCACTCCAGGCCCGCGCCCGGTGCCGGAGCACGGGACGCAACGTGGCTTGCAGCAACTGCTCCGACACCTCCTCGAACGGCAGCGCCGCGAGCAGGTGCTTCTGGTCGTCCACGAGCCGCCGACGCTCCTCGACCGGCAGCGTGGCCAGCTCATCGGCGGAGGTGTGCTCGCCGATGAGCTTTCGCCGCTGCGCCAACGGCAGTGCCGACAGGACCTTGACCCGTTCGCGCAAGCCGAGGTGCGCAATCAGCCCACCGATGTCCGATGTGGACGGTAGTGCGGCCAGGGCCAGCCTGGCCGACCGGCAGAGCTCAGGGTGCCGCGCCACGAGTTGTCCCACGGCCTCGGGTTCTCGTGCCACCAACGCTTCCAGTAGCAGCCCGGGCCGCATCGGAAGCGCCTCGTCGGAGATCAACGCCAGCACCACCTCGGGTGCCGTCTTGGCCAGTTGACGTTGCACCGACAAGTCGGCACCGGTTCTCGGCAGCCACTGCGAGACCACGGACGGGGAACATGCCGGCAACAGACGCGACGCCTCGACCCGTCCTCGACGTTCAAACACCTTGGGCAGCAAGGAATCGGCCAACGCTCGCCGTCGGGAGCGTTTCAGCAGACCGTAAACCAACAGCCGGTCCCGGCGGGGCGCGGTGTCGATCAGCGAGACCAACGCGTCATCCGGCACCGGCAGCCGCATGGCCGCCGACAGCGCGCGGCGTCTCACCACGGGGTCGTGCAGCGCCCGGACGAGCTCGGGAAGGTCCCGCCGAACCGTCGCGTAGTGCAACGCCAGGTGGCGGTGATAGCTGGAGCCGGCGTCCAGTTCCCGGTGCACGGAACGGTATTCGGCCTCGGACAACAACAGTGCGTGCTCCGCCAGCGCGCGCATCCGCGCCGCAAAGGGGAGCCGGTCGACAGGCGCGCTCACCGGATGGCGGTGGCGTCGTCCTTCCTGGAGATCATGGTTGCATGATGCCCCGCGGTCGGAACGCGCGTCAACCGAGCGGCTCGGCGAAGGTCGACCGCTGCCGCAGCGTCTGCTCGGCGATCTTCACCGCCAGCTCCACCCGCTGCTCCAGGCGGCCCGTCAACAACGCCCAGGCGTGCCCGGACTCCTGGAGCGCCGAGGTGAACCACGCGGTCATCGTGGCCCGAACGGCAAGATCGCCTTCGCGGAGACCGTCGTCCAGCCACGGCACGCCGACATGGTCGGTGAGCAGGTAGAAATCGCCGACCCCCACTCGCGGCCGCCATGATCCGATGTACCGGCGCTCCCACACGGCCGTCGCGAACGCGTCGGTGTCGCAGACCAGCAACGGGGAACCGACGGCTGCGGCGGCATCCTCGCGTCGGCGCTGCTCGACGGCGATCTTGTCGAAGTCGTCCTGCACCCAAACCAAACCGTCCAGTTCACCTCCCTCGGCCCGCCACTTCACATGGGTGTAGTCACGGCCGTACTCCTCGACCCACTCGGACCGCCCCCACACTCCGCCGCGAGCGCGAAACTCCTCCGCGACCAGCCGGGACACGGTCGTCGTGCCGGTCGACTCCGCGCCGACGAACACCAGCCGAGTCGCCAGCCCGGCCCGCACCACCGGATCCAGGAACTCCCACTGGCCGGCCAGATCCGCCCGAATCGCGGTGGCCGACACCGGCACGGTCAGCCGGGTCGGATCCACCAGCACGTGCTCGGCGCCGAAGCGGCGGCCGAGCTCGTCGCCGTACTTCTCCGAGGTGAACACCGCGTCGATCTCGGCGTCGCCGAGGGCGGCGCGCATCAGCGCGACCTGGGCCGCCCAGATCGGCTCGTCGGCCATGTCGACGGGCACGTCGCAGCGCGTGCCGATGACCTGTACTCCGGGGTGCACTTGGCGCAGCCACTCGACGCGATCGGTCAGCGGAATGGACTCCACGCTCGCGGCCTCGACCAGCACCGTCAACCGGCGGCAAGAAGCGGCAGCCGTGCGCACGAGATGGTGGTGGCCGAGATGCGGCGGATAGAACTTGCCCAGCACCAGGCCGTGTTCGTAGCTCATGCCGGCACCGGCGTCCGCCGCCACTGGCGCAGTCCCAGCACGCACAGCCCGAGGAACAGCACGTACACGATGGCCGTCAGATCGAGCCGTTTCACCAGGTAGAACGGCACATAGATGACGTCGGCGGCGATCCAGAAGAACCAGTTCTCGATCTTCTTGGCGTTCAGCAGGAACTGCGCGGCCAGCGAGATCGCGGTGGTCAGGGCGTCCCAGAAGGGCGCGGCGTCGTCCACGGCGGTCAGCAGGACGGTCAGGCCGGCGGTGCCGAGCACCACGAACGCGACACAGCCCGCAAGCAACGCGGGAGTTGCATGCCCCGGTTCCAGACCCGTCCGCCGCGGCCCGCCGCGCACCCACTGCCACCAGCCCAGGAAGCCCAGCACGATGTAGATCACCTGGAGCCCGGCGTCGGCGTAGAACTGGGCCGACACGAACAGGACCAGGAAGAAGGCGCTGTTGGCGATGCCGACCGGGAAGTTGGCCACGTGGGCCAGCACGGTCAGCACCACGCAGGCGCCGCCGGTGACGAAGCCGAGCAACTCGGCCACCGACACCTGGTCGTCGCCGAGCACAAAAAGCACCTGGTTGAGCCAGTCGATCATGGGCGTTCCCCTCCCCCGCGAGCCGGCTCACGCTACCTTCTGGCGGTGGCCCTGTTCACCACGCCGTGCCCGGTGAATCCCCGGGAACAGAAGTGGATCGAGGAGTCGCTGGCCTGGCTCGGCGCCGCCTTCGGCGCGCCACGCGCCGTGATCACGGACCTCGACGGCGACGATCTCGTCGGCCGGCTCTGCCGGCTCATGGACGTCGACCCGAAAACGATCACCGTCGAGCTGTACGGCGACCCGGCCGAGGACGAGCTGGCCCGCGCCGCCGGGCTCACCGTCCGGTCCCGGGGCTCCGCCGGGCACTACCGGCGGGAGAACGGCCGCCCGATGATCGCCATCGACCGCACGCTCACCTCGACCCGGCTGGTCGCCACCGTCGCGCACGAGCTCGGCCACGTCCGCCTCGACGGCCGCTACGACGCCGACGACCACGAGCCGCTCACCGACCTGCTGACCGTCCACTTCGGACTCGGGATTTACACCGCCAATGCCTGCTTCGACTTCGCACAGGACAACCAGCGCCGATCCGTCCGGCGCCTCGGCTACCTGACCGAGCCGATGTACGGCTATGCCCTCGCGTGCCACGCCCACAGCCGCGGCGAGCGCCGCCCGACCTGGGCGCGACACCTGGACGGGAATCCGAGGGCGTATCTCAAGCGCGGCCTCCGCCACCTGGCTGGTGTCGGACGATTCGACACACTGTAGGGCACCGACGTAAACTGCCCGACATGGCCAAGAAGACCGAACAGCTGTCGATGCGGGAGCTCACCAAGCTGACCGTGGAGCTGGTGAAGCGGTACGACGAGCCGGTCCAGATCACGAACAACGGCCTGCCGGTCGCCTGGCTGGTGCCACTGACCGAGAGTGACCGGCAACGGGCGGAGCTGATCGCCGCCGGGCGGCTGCGGCCGGGCCGGCATCGCGGCCTGTCCGACCTGCTGCCGCTGCCACCGGAGCCGGACGGGCCGACACTGTCCGAGCTGCTGCTGGAGATGCGCGCGCAGGAGCGCGCGTGATCTATCTGGACTCCTGCGCCCTGGTGAAGCTCGTGATGGCCGAGACGGAGACCGCGGCTCTGCGGGCGCGGTTGGACGATCACGAGACTGAGCTGGTGACGTCGGAACTGGCGTTGACCGAGGTGATCCGGGTGGTTCGCCGTTCCTGCTACGACGCGCAGCGCAGGCTCCGCGTCGAGGAGGACGTGCTCCAACGTCGACTGACCACGGCGGGTGACCTGCTCGGCGAGATCGACCACGTGGTGGTGGACACCGACACCTTCCTGCGCGCCGGCATGTTCGCCGACGATCCCCACCTGGGCTCGTTGGACGCACTGCACCTGGTGTGCGCACTGGAGCTCGGGGTGGCGCTGACCGCGTTCGTCACCTACGACAAGGCGCTGGCCAACGCGGCGCTGCAACTCGGCCTGCCGGTGGAGCAGCCCGGGACGTGAACGGCCTCACTGTTCCACTTTTCCGAAGATAGTTGTACGCTAATAACAATTACAGTCGTACAACTACCCGAGGGGGCCACGTGCCTGAGCTCAGCCGTCGTCGGCGGCAGCTGGTGCTGGCCATCTGCTGCATGAGCCTGTTCATCGTGGGTCTGGACAACACCATCGTGAACCTGGCCCTGCCGGCCATCCAGCGCGACCTGCACGCCTCGGTCACGAGCCTGCAGTGGACCATCGACGCCTACGTGCTGGTGCTGGCCAGCCTGCTGATGCTGGCCGGCTCGACCGGCGACCGGATCGGCCGTCGCCGCACCTTCCAGACCGGCCTGACCCTGTTCGGCCTGGGCTCCCTGCTGTGCAGCGTGGCCCCGAACGCCGGCGCGCTGATCGCGTTCCGGATGATCCAGGCGGTCGGCGGCTCGATGCTGAACCCGGTGGCGATGTCGATCATCACGAACACCTTCACCGAGCCCCGCGAGCGGGCCAAGGCGATCGGCGTCTGGGGCGGCGTCGTCGGCCTGAGCATGGCGCTGGGCCCGCTGGTCGGCGGCGCGCTGGTGGAGTCGGCCGGCTGGCAGTCGATCTTCTGGATCAACGTGCCGGTCTGCCTGCTGGCCATCGTGCTGGCGGCCAGGTTCGTGCCCGAATCCCGCGCGCCGAGGGCCCGCAAACTGGACCCGGTGGGCCAGTTGCTGGTGATGGTGCTGTTCGCCGGCCTGACCTACGGCATCATCGAGGGCCCGGGCCACGGTTGGGGCTCGCCGGAGATCATCGGCTGCTTCACGCTGGCCGTGTTGGCCGTGATCGGCCTGGCGCTGTACGAGCCGCGCCGCGAGGAACCGCTGCTCGACCTGCGGTTCTTCCGCAGCATCCCGTTCTCGGGCACCACCCTGATCGCGATCAGCGGCTTCGCCGCGCTGGCCGGCTACCTGTTCCTCAATGCCCTCTACCTGCAGCAGGTCCGCGGCCTGACGGCACTGGAGGCGGGTCTGTTCTCGCTGCCGTCCGCCGCCATCACGGCGGTGCTGGCCCCGCTCACCGGTCGGGTGGTGGCCCAGCGCGGCGCCCGGCTGCCGCTGGTCGTCGCCGGCATCGGCTTCATCGTCAGCGGGCTGCTGCTCACCCGGCTCACCGCCGACTGGCCGCTGCCGCTGCTGTTCCTGCCGTACGTGGCGTTCGGCATCGCCTTCGGCACGCTGAACGCGCCGATCACCAACACGGCCGTGTCCGGCATGCCCCGCGCCCAGGCCGGCGTGGCCGCGGCGGTGGCGTCGACCAGCCGGCAGCTCGGTGTGGCGCTGGGCGTGGCGATCATCGGCTCGGTGGTCACCTCGCACGTGACCGGCCCGTTCGCCACCGGTTTCACGCCGGCCAGCCACCTCGGCTGGTGGATCATGGTCGGCTGCGGCGGGCTGGTGCTGGCGATGGGTATCCTGACCACGAGCCGATGGGCTCGGCGCACCGCCGACACCGCGGCGGCGACCTTCGAGACCGACGAGCCCAGGATTCCGGTGACCACGCCATGACCACAGAGACCGCGGGCCGGGCCTGGCAGGCGATGCGGTCGCTGGTGCTGGAGCAGCACGACCGCCGGACCGAGGTCTGCCAGGCGCTGGACATGAGCTTCATCAAGGTCAAGGCGCTGTACAAGCTCGCCCGCGGCCCGCTGACCATGCGCGACCTGACCGACGCGCTGGCCACCGACAAGCCCTACACCACGCTGGTGGTCGACTTCCTCGAGGACCGCGGCCTGGTCGAGCGCACGCGGCACCCGGAGGACCGGCGCTGCAAGATCGTCACCGTCACCGAGAAGGGCGCGGCCGAGGCGGCCAGGGCCAACGCCATCCTGGGCGCGCCGCCGGAGCCGCTGCTGGCCCTGTCGGCCGACGATCTCGACGCGCTGGACCGGATCCTGGCCAAGCTGGCGGTCGACTGACTTGCTGCTGCACGGTTTGTGCGGCCCGGACGGCCGGATGGCGTTGTGGGCTGAGGATCCCGATCTGCCCCGTGACGCCGACGGCGACGCGCACCCGTTCGCCGTGGCACCCTACGGCGCGACCGAGGTCCGCACGATCACGCTGCCGTCAACGGAATCCGGACCGCTGGCGTCCACCGACCCGTCGGACGGGCAGCGGCTGCGGGCGTGGCAGGTGCCCGTCAGCGTGGTGGACGCTGCGGCGGTCGCCTCGTTGCCGGACGACAGCGACACGGTGCGATTCCTGGCCGACGTCGCCGCGTTCGCCGAGGACCTGGTGTCGCGGGGACGTGTTGTGCCGGACGAGGAATCGCGTTGGCGGGCCGTGCTGTCCGGTGTGGACTCGGCGCGATTCGTGGCGCTGGCCGGGGCGATGCCGCCGGCCTGCCGGGCCGAGTCACTGGACACGGACGTCGGCGCGATCCTGCACTCCACAGTGGACACTGTTGTCGATTCGACGGTTCGGCAACGGCTCGACGGCGTGCGGCTCAGCCGTGGGCGGTCGGAGCTGGACCGGTGGCTCGCGGCGCTGACCGGTGAGCCGAAGTCGTTCCCCAGCCTGGAAAAGCCGCTGGAAGCGTGGCGGGCCAGCGCGGCGTCGGACAGTACGGTGCGCACCTGCTTCCGCCTCAGCTCGCCCGATCTGGAAGACGACGACTTCTGGCTGCTGGAAGTGTTGCTGCAGTCGGTGGACGATCCGAGCGTGCTGGTGCCGGCCAAGCAGATCTGGCACGGCAACGACGACGTGCTGTACCGGTGGATCGACGATCCGCAGGGGCAGCTGCTGGCCGATCTCGGCCGGGCCAGCCGGCTGCACCGAGGCCTGGATCAGCTGCTGCGCGAGGCCCGGCCGTCCGAGTTGCGCACAGATGTCAACGGCGCTCATGCGTTTCTGCTCGACGCGGCGCTGCTCACACAGGCCGGCTTCGCGGTGTTGCTGCCGGCCAAGTGGGGGTATCTCGGCCTGCGGCTGTCGGCCCGCAGTCCGCAGGCTGTCGCGACCGTCGGCCGCGACCGCGGCATGGGCCTCGACCTGCTCGTGGACTACAAGTGGCAGCTGGCCCTGGGCGGCGAGCCGCTGACCGAGGCCGAAATGGCCACGCTGGCCGCGGCCAAGGTGCCCCTGGTCCGGCTGCGCGGCCGGTGGCTCCACCTGGACCGCAAACGTTTGGCAGCCGGCCTGGACCACCTCAGCCGATCCGGTCAGGGCCGCATGACGGCCGGCGAGGTGCTGTGGGCGGAACAGGCCGATCTGCCGCTGCCCGTGACCGATGTGCACGCCGAGGGCTGGCTCGGGTCGCTGCTGTCCGAGCACGCCGACAAGCGGCTCGAACCCGTGGACACGCCGGCCGAGTTCGCCGCGACGCTGCGGCCGTACCAGCAGCGCGGGCTGGCCTGGCTGAGCCTGATGGACCGCGTCGGGCTCGGCGCCTGCCTGGCCGACGACATGGGACTGGGCAAGACGGTTCAACTGCTGGCGCTGGCCGTGTCGACCGCCGGGCGCGGGCCGACGCTGGTCGTGTGCCCGATGTCCGTGGTCGGCAACTGGCAGCGGGAGGCCGAACGGTTCGCGCCGACGCTGTCCGTGCACATCCACCACGGCGACGACCGGCTCGCCGCCCGTGAGCTGGCCCGGCACGACCTCGTGATCACCACCTACGGCGTGGTCGCGCGGGACGTGGCCACGCTGTCCGAAGTGGACTGGGACCGGGTCGTGCTCGACGAGGCCCAGTACGTCAAGAACAGCTCTTCCGTGCAGGCCAAGGCGGTTCGGGCGTTGCCGGCCCGGCACCGGGTCGCGCTCACCGGCACGCCGGTGGAGAACCGGCTGGCCGAGCTGTGGTCGGTGATGGACTTCCTCAACCCGGGGCTGCTGCGCACCGAGCACACCTTCCGGGCGCGGTTCGCCGTGCCGGTGGAGCGCTTCGGCGACCAGGAGGCCGCGGCCCGGCTGCGCCGGATCACCGGACCGTTCCTGTTGCGGCGCTTGAAGACCGATCGCACCGTGATCGACGATCTGCCGGAGAAGTTCGAGGTCCGGCAACTGTGCAACCTCACCGCCGAGCAGGCCACCCTGTACCAGGCCGTGGTGGACGACATGCTCGGCCGCATCCGCGAAAGCCGTGGTATCAAACGCAAGGGCCTCGTGCTGGCGGCGATGACCAAGCTCAAGCAGGTGTGCAACCACCCGGCCCAGCTGCTCGGCGACGGTTCGCCGGTGGCCGACCGCTCGGGCAAGGTCGCACGGCTGGAGGAGATCGTCGAGCAGGTGCTGGCCGACGGCGACAAGGTGCTGTGCTTCACCCAGTTCGTCGCGTTCGGACGGATGCTGGTCGGGCATCTGTCCGGGCGTTTCGGCATCGAGGTGCCGTTCCTGCACGGCGGCACCCCGCAGCGGGCCCGGGACGAGCTCGTCGCCCGTTTCCAGTCGGCGGACGGCCCTTCCGTGCTGCTCGTGTCCCTGAAGGCCGGCGGCACCGGGCTGAATCTGACTGCCGCCAACCATGTCGTGCACCTCGACCGCTGGTGGAATCCGGCCGTCGAGGACCAGGCCACCGACCGGGCGTTCCGGATCGGCCAGCGGCGCGACGTCCAGGTGCGCAAGTTCGTCTGCGTCGGCACGCTCGAGGAGCGCATCGACCGCCTCATCGCCGAGAAGCGGGCGCTGGCGCACCTTGTCGTCGGCGCCGGCGAAAGCTGGCTCACCGAGATGTCCACCAGCGAGCTTCGGGAGCTCATCACCCTTGCCCCTGAGGCCGTCGGTGAGTAGCGGCCTCGGCGGCCGGTTCGTCGCCGTCCTCGAATCGCTCGGCATGGCTTCGCGCCTGCGCCAGGGCCGCCTGGCCGCCCGGGCCGGCCACGTGCTCAGCATGTCGTTGTCCACCAGCGTTGTCGTCGCCCAGGTCCAGGACGGGGCCAAGACACACCGCTGCCGGATCGGTATCAAGGCGTTCACCAAGCCCGAATGGGTCTCCGTCGAGAAGGCCCTGGCCGCCCAGGCGCTCTACACCGCGCGGCTGCTGGCCGGCGAGGTCCCCTACGAGATGTTCGCCGACCTCGGTCTCCGACTCTTCCCGGACGACCAGCGTGAGCTGGCCATGGACTGCACCTGCGACACGTGGGACATGCCCTGCGCCCATCTCGCCGCCGTCTGCCATCTGCTGGCCGAGATGTTCGACCAGGATCCCTTCCAGGCGCTGGCCTGGCGCGGCCGCGGCCGTGACGAGCTGCTGTCCCGGCTGGGAGAACTCCGCCGCCCCACCCGGGAAACCGCCCCGGTCAAGGGTTTCTGGCGACTGCAACAGCCCGTCGCGGTGGCGGCGGCCGAGCACGTCGAGCGGCCCGACGCCGTGCTGGACGAACTCGCCGCACTGCCACTGGAACTGCGCGGCGAGCGGATCACCGACCTACTACGTCCGGCCTACCGCCAACTCAGGACACCACGCGATCCAGCACGGTCCTGAACACGTCGCGGTCCACAGTGGACGGATCGGCGGCCAGCCACTGGCCCAGTTCGGCGACGAAGCGCTGGGGGCTCATGGGCGGCGCGAGGGCGTCGTCGGGATCGCCGGTGGAGATGTCGCCGGCGCGGCTGGGGTAGATCAGCACGGCGCCGCGCACCTCGACGCCGGGCAGGAGGTCCTCGAACGCGTCGATCGAGTCCTCGAGCCGAACGGCGCCGCCGCGGAAGGGATGGCCGTTGCGCCACATCGCGCCGACCTCGTCGACCTCGTAATGCCCGGGCAGCCACAGCTTGGACTCGATCAGCACCAGCCGATGCCCGCACAGCACGGCGTGGTCGACATCGGCGAAAACGGAGTCGGGCAACCCGAGGCCGTGAAAGATGCGCACGCCGGGCAGCCGGGTGAGGTACTTGGCCAGCAGCTCGGCGGTCAGCTTCTCGGCCCGGTCCCCCGGCAGGCCGAACGACCGGCTGGTGCCGATCTCGGCGGTGAACGACTGGTGCTCGCGCTTGGCGGCCAGTAAACCCCGGCCCATCCGGACCAGCACGACCACGGCGGCGGCCAGCAGGACCAGCACGACGGCGAGTAAGAACGGGCTCAGGTTGATCGCCAACAGGATGGACAGCAACAGGATCAGGCTGGCCAGGGCCACCAGAACAGGGGCATGACCGGGTCCGACCTGCGGCACGAACCGCACCCGCTCGCGGACGTCGACCAGCTGCCACCACGGAATGCCGCTCGGATCGATTCGCGGCAGTTTCGGCACGTAGTCGGGGTCGTCGCCGAAATCCCGCCGCGGCGCGGGTCTTCTGGTCCGCGGCGCGGCGGCCGGCGTGGGCTCGGGCCGGTCGCCGACGTCGTAGCGGGCCCGCCGAGTGGGGTCGGTCAACGTCTCGTACGCGAGCTGGAGCAGCCGGAACGTGCCGGCGGTGCCGCCCGCGTCGGGGTGCATGACCTTGGCCAGCGCACGGTAAGCCGACTTCACCTCGGCGGCCGACGCGCCGCGCGAGACCCCGAGCAGTTCGTAGTAGTCGACCTCGGCCACGGCGCACACCCTAGTGCAGCCCCAAAAATGTTGATCATGCAGGCTTCAGGCCAGGTTCAGCCTGGTGCCACACAGTGGTGTCATGACACCCAGAACCAGGACGGCACTGATCACCGGCGCCGCGGTGGTGGCCCTGGTGGCGAGCGGCGGCGTGGCCTACGCCGTGAGCAGCACACCGACCAGCACACCGGCCAGCACCTCGACGACCGCACCGGCCTCGCCGGCGAAGACCAAGCACCACCGGCAGCTGCTCGGCCGCGTCGCGCACGGCGAGGTCACGTTGAACGGCAACGACCACAAGGTCGTGGACGTGCAGCGCGGCGACGTGCAGACGGTCGGTGCGACGTCGATCAGCGTGAAGAGCGACGACGGCTTCACCGCCACCTACACCGTCAACAGCGACACCAAGATCCGCAAGGGCGGAAAGCAGTCGGCGATCGGCGACGTGCACACCGGCGACAAGGTCGCGGTCGTCGCCACCAAGGCCAACGGCGCCATGACGGCGACCCGCGTCGCCGAGAAGTAGCCGCGAGTCCCGCCGACCCGGACCTCAGCCCTGGGTCGCCAGGACCTCGTCACAGAACTCCAGGCAGCGGTCGCAGATTCGCACACCGGCCTGCTCGGCCAGCCAGCCGTCCTCAGCGGCCGGCCGGTCGCAGAACGAGCAGTCGGCCGCCCCGGAGGTCAGCGGCGGCTGCGCGCGGAACCGCCGCACGCAGCCGTCGCAGACAAAAACGCCCGGACCGGCGATGAGCCGCTCGACCTCCTCGGCGCCTCGGCCGCAGAACGAGCAGTCGCCGACCTTGAGCCGCGGCTTCCAGCCCTCGGTGCCGCCGGCCTCGTCGATCATCTGGTGCACCCGCTGGTGGCTGATGTCCAGCGCGTCGGCGATCTCGCGCAGCGAGGCCCCGGCCAGGTGCAGCCGACGCACCGCGTGGTGGTAGTCGGCCTTGGCCAGTTCGGTACGATCCTGCGCCTCGGCCCACGCGTCGGCGGCGGCGCGGGCATCCCGCAGCAGATCCCGGTCAACCGGCATCTGTCTACCGTACCTAGACACATTGCGTTCGTCTAGCATCACTGGACATGTGGGGGAAGATCGCGGCGTGCTGGTGCGCGCTGTTCGCGGCGCTGCACGTCTACTGGGCTCTTGGCGGGGACATCGGACTGGCGTCCTCGGCCGGCCCGGAGCTCGCGGCGCAGCGGCCGACCTGGTTCGTCCTGTTCGGACTGTGGGGCGTGGCCATGCTGCTGGCCGCCGGCGCGGCATTCTGCCTGCTCCGGCACCCGTGGCAACGCGTCGGTCAGTTCGCCGGGGCCATTCTGGTGGCCCGCGGCGTGCTGATCGAATTCGTGCTGCTGGCCGGGGTCGCCGAGGTCAGCGCGGAAGAGCGGCTCTGGAGTCTGGTGCTGTGGAACCCGTGGTTCGCGCTCGGCGGCGTGCTGTGGCTGCTGGCGTTCAACCAGTCTCCTCGACGGCGTCGGCCAGCGCGAGCAGCCGGCGGGCGTCGTCGACGTGCAGGTTCTCGATCATCCGACCGTCGACGGTGACCACGCCGTCGCCCCGTTCGGTCGCCTCCTCGAAGGCGGCGATGATCCGCCGGGAGCGGTCGACCTCCTCCGCGGACGGTGCGAACGCCCGGTTACACGGCTCCAACTGGCCGGGATGGATGAGCGTCTTGCCGTCGAAGCCGAGCTCGCGGCCCTGCCGGCACTCGGCGGCGAACCCGTCGAGATCCCGCACGTCGTTGTAGACGCCGTCGAGGATCTGCTTGCCGTACGCCCGCGCGGCCAGCAGGCACATCGACAGGCCGGCCAGCAGCGGCGCGCGGCCGGGAACGTGCTGCGCGTGCAGCTCCTTGGCCAGGTCGTTGGTGCCCATCACCAGCACCGTCAGCCGGCTGCTGGCCGCGGCGATCTCCTTGACGTGCAGGATCGCGACCGGCGTCTCCACCATGGCCCAGATCTTGGTCCGCTCCGGCGCGCCGGCCTGCTCCAGCAGCCGTTCCACGGCATGCACGTCGGCAGCGGAGTTGACCTTCGGCACCACCACGGCATCCGGGCCGGCCTTGGCCGCGGCCCGCACGTCCTCCTCGTGCCAGGCCGTGTCGCAGGCGTTGACCCGGATCGTCAGCTCCCGTCGCCCGTACTCTCCAGACGCGACGGCGGCGCAGACCCGTTCCCGGGCAGCCGGCTTGGCGTCGGGTGCGACGGCGTCCTCCAGGTCGAGGATCAGCGCGTCGGCCGGCAGCGTCCTGGCCTTCTCCAGGGCACGCTCGTTGGCGCCCGGCATGTAGAGCGCCGACCGTCGCGGTCGCAGGTCAGTCATGGGGAAGCCTCCGCGTACGCCTCGGCCAGTTCGGGATCTTTGACCGCCAACGCGTCGGCGAGTTCCGCGACCACGCGGCACTGCTTGACGGTGGCGTCGTCCTGCATCTTGCCGTCGATCATGACGGCGCCGGTGCCGTCGCCCATCGCGGCGATCACCTTGCGGGCCCACGCCACCTCGTCCGGCGACGGCGAGAACACCCGCCGCGCGATGTCGACCTGCACGGGATGCAGGCTCCACGCGCCGACGCAGCCGAGCAGGAAGGCGTTGCGAAACTGGTCCTCGCAGGCCACGACGTCGCGGATGTCGCCGAACGGCCCGTAGTACGGCAGGATGCCGTGCGCCGCACAGGCGTCGACCATGCGCGCGACAGTGTAGTGCCACAGGTCCTGCTGGTAGGTCTGGCGACCGGCGGTCAGGTCGTCACCGGTCGGATCGCTGCGCACCAGGTAGCCGGGATGGCCGCCGCCGACCCGGGTCGTCTTCATGCGACGGCTGGCCGCCAGGTCGGCCGGGCCCAGCGACATGCCCTGCATGCGGGGACTCGCGCCGGCGATCTCCTCCACGTTGGCCACGCCACGGGCCGTCTCCAGGATGGCGTGCACCAGGATCGGCCTGGTCAGGCCGGCCTTCGCCTCCAGCTGGGCCAGCAGCCGGTCGACGTAGTGGATGTCCTCGGCGCCCTCCACCTTCGGCACCATGACCACGTCCAGCTTGTCGCCGATCTCCGTGACCAGCGTCAGCAGGTCGTCAAGGCCCCACGGCGAGTCGAGGCTGTTCACCCTGGTCCACAGCTGGGTGTCGCCGAAGTCGGTGGCCTTGGCGACGGCCACGAGCCCGGCCCTGGACGCCTCCTTGCGGTCCGCGCGGACGGCGTCCTCCAGGTTGCCGAGCAGCACGTCCACCTTGGGCACGAGATCGGGCACCTTGGCGGCCATCTTCTCGTTGCCCGGGTCGAAGAAGTGGATCATCCGGGACGGCCGGAACGGGATCTCCCGCAGCGGCTGCGGCGCGCCGACCGCGAGCGGCCGGAAGAAGTCCTTGGCGGAGCGCATGGCCGATCATCGCTCCGGGCGGACGCCGCTGTACACGCCGAGTGGTCGAAACCTCAGTCCCGGCTCGCGGTACTCCTCGATGGCGTGGGCCAGCCAGCCGGCCACGCGGGCCAGGGCGAAGATCGTCTCACCGGCGTCGGGGCGCATGTCGTAGGCGTGCATCAGGGCGGCCAACGCCAGGTCGACGTTGGGAAAGGAGTCGGCGGCGACGATCACCGCGTCGACGGTGGCCATCACGTCGATCCCGTCCGGATGCCCGCGGAGCAGCCCCAGCAGCACATCGGCCCGAGGGTCGTGGGCGTGGTAGACGCGGTGCCCGAAGCCGGGGATGCCGCCGGCGCGCTGCCGTTCGGCGACGGCGCGCAGCGGGTTGTCCATCGCCTCGGCGAGGAAGCGGTAGGCGAACGTGCTCTGCACGCCGTGATAGCGGCCGTCGACCGCGCCGAGTCCGGCGGAGACCACGGCGTACGGGTGCGCGCGGGCACTGGCCGCGACGCGGGCGGCCACCGTGGAGACGGCGAGGTCGTGGTCGGCGAGCAGCACCAGGGCGAGGTTGAGCAGGGCGATGTCGACGGGGCGGCCGCCGAGTTTGTCGGCGAGGCGCTGGGCGATCAGCGCCCTGCCGGGTTCCGCGCCGGCCCCGCCGCCGGGGAGAGCGTCGGCCAGCACGCCGATGAGCTTCTGCCCGACGCGGACGACGGCCGGCGTGGACAGGTCGAGTCGGAGCGGATCGACGGCGCCGAGCACCGCGACGGCGACCTTCATCGCGTCGATCGTGCCGGTCTGTGCCGGCAGCGCGGCCAGTGCCGTGCGGACGACCTCGACCAGTGAGTCATACCGGGGGAAATTGCGCGTCATCTCGAGTTCGCCGGTCCAGAGCAGTCCGGCAACGGCCTCGAAGCTGACGGTCAACGCCAGTTCGCCGGCGTTGTGGCCGCGGTAAAAGAGCAGGTCGTCGTCGAGCAGCGTGAGTTCGGTGCGAATCCGCTCGACTGCGCCCGACGCCTGCCGAGTGTCGCGGCCCTTGGCGACGAAGTCGTCGATCTCGTCCTGACGGAAGAAGCTGCCGCGACGTCCGTCCAGCTTGTGGCTGCGGAGCAGACCGCGGCTGGCATACGTATAGACGGTCGTCTCCTTCACGCCCAACCGGTGCGCGACCTGGGCGGTGGTCAGGTAACGCTCGTCACTCGGGCTCGCCACGACCTGGGACTCCTCGGTCCATCTGTACTCGATCGACATTGACAATAGTCGATTTTCGAATCGACAGTGGATCCAGTCGAGATGGAGGTCGAGATGGACGTACCGGCTGGTCTGCGCGATGTCGTGGTCACCACCACCGAGATCGGCGACGTGCGCGGCGCCGAGGGCTTCTACCACTACCGCGGCTACCCCGCGATCGAGCTGGCCCGGACCAGGACGTTGGAGGACGTCTGGTTCCTGTTCGTCGAGGGCCGGTTGCCCGACGCCGTCGAGCGAGTCGAGTTCGCCGAAAAAGTCGCCGCGCTCCGCCCGCTGCCCGACGAGGTCCGCGAGGTGTTGCCGGCAATCGCGTGCGCGGGCGAGAAGTTCAACCCACTTGCTGGACTGCGTACGGCTTTGTCCCTGATTGCCGCCGCCCGTGATCTGCCGCCGGTGTGGGACGCGACGCCCGCACGCCGGCAGGCCGACGCATTGCTGGTCAGCGCCGTGACGCCGACCATCCTCGCCGCGCTGTACCGCCTGCGGGCCGGTCTGCCGGTGCTGGAACCTCGTGCGGACCTGTCCGCCGCGGGGAACTGGCTCTATCTCGTCACCGGCGAGATTCCTGACAAAAACCAGGTCGCTGCCGTGCAGAGCTATCTCGTGTCGACCGTGGACCACGGTTTCAACGCGTCCACCTTCACCGCCCGGGTGGTGGCGTCCACCGGCTCGGACGTCGTCTCCGCGGTTTCCGCCGCGATCGGTGCGTTCGTCGGCCCGCTGCACGGTGGTGCGCCGGACCGCGCGCTGGACAGCCTCGACGAGATCGGCTCGCCGGACAAAATCGACGCCTGGGCCCGCGGCAAGGTCGCGGCCGACGACCGGATCATGGGTTTCGGCCACGCCGTCTACCGCACCGAGGACCCACGGGCGCGGATGCTTCGCGAGATCGCGCTGGGCCTGGCGGCTCGGGGCTTCGCGCCCGACCTGGCCGACTTCGCCGTCACCGTCGAGCGGCGGATCGTCGAGATACTGGCCGAGCTCAAGCCCGGCCGGCAGCTGTACGCCAACGTCGAGTTCTACGCCGGCGTCGTGATGGAGCAGTGCGGC
>DASWRQ010000377.1:0-5661 GCA_036403095.1 Kutzneria sp.
CGCAAAGGCACCGGCCGGATCGTGTACGTCTCCACGTTCGGCGCGCTGTTGCCGACGGACCAACCGGTGCTCGGCACGGACGCGCCCGTGGGCACAGCCACCGAGCCGTACCTGGCGAGCAAGGCGGCGGGCGAGGTGATCGCCCGCCGCCACCAGGACCAGGGCGTGCCGGTGGTGATCAGCTATCCGCCGGGACTGCTCGGCCCGCACGACCCGAACCTCGGCGACCAGAACCGGCGGCTGCGTGACCTGCTCCGCGGCCTGATGCCGATGTGGCCGCGCGGCGGGTTCCCGATCGGGGACGTGCGCGACACGGCGGCACTGCACGCCGCCCTGCTCACCGAACCGGTAAACCACAACCGGGTCTTCGCCCCCGGCCAGTACCTCACCACCCAGGACTACGTGCGGACCGTACGCGCGGTCACCGGCCGGGCCCTGCCCGCGGTGTTCCTGCCGGCCCGCCCGATGTTGCCGCTGGGCCGGATGGCCGGTGTGCTGCAACGGTTCTGGCCGTGGCACATCCCGGCCGAGTACGGCGCCATCTACACCTGCGCCACGGCAGTCCCGGTCGACGCGACCGCCGCGCCGCAACGCGAGTTCGCCGACACCGTGGCGGACACCGTGCGCTGGCTGCTGGCGACCGGCCAGGTATCGGCCCGGGCTGCCGGCCGGGCTCTACTGTCCGAAATGGACAGCAGAGTCGTCAGCGACCAAGGAGGACAACCGCACCGATGACCACCGCAGGCCAGCAAGACGACCTGAAATCCCTGGCATACCGGACCACGCGGCACAACATCGGCGTCCTGCTCGCGAGCCGGCCGGACGTGGCGGGCCGCGTGGTCCCGGCCACCCCGGACTGGACCGTTCGCGACCTGCTCGCCCACCTGGTCGGCATCGCGCGCAGCGTGCTGGGCCGGCTCAGCGGAACCCCGCTGGCCGACGCGTTTCCCGGCGCCACCGCCGATCTGGCCGAGCTGCTGGCCGAGTGGAACCGGGTGGGCCCGCTGGTCGAACCCCTGCTGGCCACGCCGACCGGCCACGACCTCCGGCCGATGCTGATGGACGCCTACACGCACGAGCTGGACATCCGGCTGGCGCTGGGCGCGGCCTGGCCGACCGACCACCCGGCCTTCGACGGCGCGCTGGACCTGCTGGTGGCCGGCTTCTCCCGGGCCGTACGGGAACGCGGCCTGCCGTCCGTGCGGATCGAGCTGGACGGCCGTCGGTGGCAGGCAGGGGACGGCACGCCGACGACCACCGTCAGCGGGCACCGGCTGGACGTGTACCGCTCATTCGCCGGCCGGCGCACGCCGAAGCAGATCGCCGGGCTGGCCTGGAGCGCCGACCCGCGACCCTGGCTGCCGGCCTTCGAATGGGGGCCGTTCCACCCGCCAACGCGGCCGGTCGAAACGCTGGTGAGCCGATGAGTCCACGACGCGCCGACCCGCAGCTGCCGCTCGCCATCGTGGAAGCGGCGGCCACCTTGCTGGTCGAGGGCGGACCGGCGGCGCTGACCGCGCGGCGCCTCTCCGCCGCGGTCGGCCGATCGACTATGGCGGTATACAGCCATTTCCACGGCATGGACGACGTGGTGCGGGCGATGGTGCACGAGGGTTTCGACCGGCTGTACCGGCGGCTGTCGCAGGTCGCCGTCACGGCCGACCCGGTGGCCGACGTCGTCGCGCTGAGCTATGCCTATCGCCGCAACGCCACCGAGTTTCCCGACCTCTACCGGGTCATGTTCGGCACGTCCTCGCTGGCCGGGTTCGCGCTGTCCGACGAGGACCGCCAGGCCGGCCGGTACACGCTGCGGTTCCTGATCGACGCGGTGGACCGGGCGACGGCCGCCGGCCGGTTCGCGCCCGGCGACGCGGAGCAGGTCGCGCAGCAGCTGTGGATCGCGCTGCACGGCCTGGTCGTGCTGGAGCTCGGCGGTTACCTCATCGCGCCGTTCGACGCGGAAACCTGTCACCAGGGCCAGATCCAGGCACTGCTGGCCGCGCTCGGCGACGAACCGGAGTCGGTCCGGGCGTCGGTCGACTGCGGCCGCAACCGGCACCTTGCCGGGGCGGCGGCTGGGGCCGCCCCGGCCACTGCCTGAAGGGCTAGTGCCAAGGCATCGCGGGGAACCAGCCGACGCCGAAGTGCGCCGGCACCCGCAGGCACCAGTACGCGACGGTGAACGCGCCACCGATGATCAGGGCGCTCGACGTCACCGCGGCGACCCGGCCCGGCCGGGCCCGCAGCCAACGCGGCAGCGGGGTCAGGGACAGCACCAGGAACAGCGCGCCCAGCACGAGCATGTTGCCGATCACCACCAGCACGAACGTCGCCGCGCCGAAGGCCGCGTTGTGCGTGGATGCCGCGTACAGGAACATCTTGTGGAACAGCGGCCACGGCCGGCCGATCAGGAAGCCGCCGACCAGCGCGCCCATCACCAGCTGCCGGGTCCGCGCGCTGGCGCGGCCCAGCGGATCGGGCACCAGGCCCAGCGCGGCGATACCGAGGTAGAGCATGACCAGCCCGATCACGCCGAACACGGCGATCGACTGGAGCACCCGCACCGGCGCAGTGCCCACGGTCGCGGTGGACAGCTGGGGCAACTTGGAGCCCAGCAGCGCGCCGATCGCGCCGTACGCGCCGGCGACGACCGCCGCGCCCAGGGCGATCCAGCCCATCGGCCGCAGCGCCTGGGCCAGCCGGCTGGCCGCCGACTGCCGTCCGGTCTCCAGCATCGGCGCGACCGCGCTGAACACCGCCACATTGCAGGCGGTGAAGGTGCCGGCCAGGCCGGTGACGAACGCGAACACCAGGCCGGTCACCGTGCCGCTCAGGTTGGCGGTGGCGGCGTCCTGGCCGAGCAGGCCGTTGGCGGTGGTGACGCCGATGGCGTCGTCGGCCAGTTGGGCCGACCACAGCACCGCGATGGCCAGCCCGGCCAGCAGGCCGAGGCCGAGCACGAGGCCGCGGCGGCGGGGCAGGTCCGACGGTTCGGCCGGCGGCCGAAGGCTTTCCGTGACGGATCGGGCAACTGTCATCACGCGCTCCTTGTCGCTGCGCCGCCGGCGGCGGCGAGTTCGGCCTCGGTGATCTCCTCCAACGTGCGCTGCCGGGTGTCCGGCGCGGTGCGGGCGAACACGGCGATCGCGACCAGCAGCGGCAGCGCGCCGACCAGCGCGGTCACCCCGAGCGAGGGGGTCGGGACGGTGGCCAGCACGATGGCCAGCACCAGCACGCCGCCGGCCTTGGTCAGGCCGGCGATCAGCCCCGTTCCCCGGGACCGGATCCTGGTCGGGTAGATCTCCGCGGCGTACGCGGTGACCACGGCGGTCACCGAGCTGATCCCCGACAGCGGGATCACCAGCAGCACCGACAGCAGGAAACCGTTGTGCGCCACCGCATCCCCGAAGGCCGCGAACACCAGCACGGACAGCGCGGTGAGCGCGGCCAGCAGGATCATCGTCCGCCGGCTGCTCCAGAACCCGTACAACAGCGCGACGATCACGGTCAGCGGCAGGCCCAGCAGCGCCGAATTCCTGAGCACGTAGTCGGAATTGACCTCGGTCAGGCCGATGTGCTGCAGGTTGGTCGGCACCCAGAACTGGAAGCCGTAGGTCAGCAGGCCGATCGCGACCGCCAGGCCGGACAACGCGACCGTGGCGCCGAGCAGCGGCCGTCGGGCCAGTTGCGCCATGCTGTCCGCGATGCGGCTGTCCGCGACCGGCGCGGCGTGCTGGTCCTCGATGATCGCCGCCCCGTAGCGGCGCATGACGGCCTCGGCCGCGGCGCGCCGGCCCATCGCCAGCAGGTACCGCGGTGACTCGGGTATCCAGCGGTTGAGCAGGATCAGGACCAGGCCGGTCGGCAGCCCGATCAGCCACATGATCCGCCAGCCGAACTCCGGCGTCAGCGCGGCGGCCAGCCAGCTGGTGATGACGTACGCGCCGGCGATGTCGCCGCCGATCAGCACGATCAGCCAGCCCCGGTGCCGCGCCGGGATGGTCTCGGCGATGAGCGCGAACGCGATGGGCAGCATGCCGCCGGCGCCGATGCCCATGATGAAGCACATCAGCAGGTTCCACTGGAAGCCCGGCATCGCGCCGCAGATCGAGGTGGCCACGAACACCACGCCGGCGAAGATGATCGACGCGCGCCGGCCGATCCGGTCGCCGACCCAGCCCCACAGCAGCGAGCCGACGACCGTGCCGACGATGCCGGCCAGCGGCAGCCAGGTCACCGGGACCGTGCCGAGCGGATTGGCCGCCGTCTTCAGGCCGTACTCCTTGGCCACGCCGGGCGCGACGAAGGACAGCGTGGTCGGCTTCATCACGTCGATGGTGATCGCCAGCGCCATCACCAGCAGCAGCGCCACATGGTGGACGCGGATCGGCGCGTCGTCCATGGCCCGCACGCGGATGGTGGCGGCCCGCTGCCGGATCGTGCCGGACACCGACGGCAGCACGCCGTAGAACGTGGCCGCCAAGCCGATCAGGATCAGCGCCATGCCGGTCAGCATCGGCGGGTCGGGGGCCATGTCGGCCAGGTGGTAGCCCATGTCCCGGGCGCCGAAGTACATCGGCAGGTGCAGCAGCACCCCGGCGACGCAGGCGGCGATGCCCAGCCAGAACACGACCGGATGCGGGAAGCGGGTGGGAGCGGACGGATCGCGTGCGCCTCGCGCCATGGTTGGCCCTTCGACTGGTGGGTGCGACGGGTCGATGGTGGTGCAGCGGGGTGTCCGGTTTCTTCTCGTTTCGTGCCACGTTCGGCCGCCGGGTTCTTCCACGTTGCCCAGTCCGTTGTCCGGCCGATCGGCGCTGGCTAGCGTGGCACCGTGGAACCGACCATCTCGCGGACGGTTTTTGTCGCCGCGCCGCCCAGTCTGGTGTGGACGATCGTCACCGACCTGCCCCGGATGGGCGAGCTGAGCCCCGAGAACGTCGGCGGGCGCTGGCTCGACGGCGCGACCGGGCCGGCCGTGGGCACCCGCTTCCGCGGTGTCAACCGCAACGGCGCCAAGCAGTGGTGGACCCGCGTGCGCGTCGTCGAGTACGTGCCTGAGCGGCTGTTCACCTTCGACGTGCGATCGCCTTTCGGCGTCAGGGTTTCCCGCTGGTCCTACGTGCTGGCGCCGGCTGACGGCGGCGCTCGGCTGACCGAGAACTGGTACCGGGTGGGCAGTCCGTTCGTCCGGCGCTTCCTCGGCCCGCTGGTCACCGGCCAGGCCGACCGGGTCGGCTTCAACGTCGAGTCGATCGAGCACACCCTCGCCGCCGTGAAGACCCGGGCGGAGTCCTAGGTCCTCAGCGGCCCAGACCTCAGCGCCGCACCGCGGCGGTTGATCGCGCGGCCGCGTCGGGCGCGTCGCCGGCGGCGATCATGAGCAACAGCAACTGCTGGCCGAAGCAGCCGGCCGCGTCGGGCTCGACCAGGTAGCCGCCGAGATCCAGGGTGGCCAGGCCGTGCAGCGCGATCCACATCTGGTGGGCCACCTGGGCCGGGTCGGCGGGCGTGAACCGGCCGGCGGCGATCGCCCGCGCGACGGCGGCGATCAGCGTGTCCAGCGTGTATCGGCCGTATTGGCGGTCCTCGTCGGTCAGCGCGAAGCCGGCCAGCGGCGCGCCGCCGAACATCACCGGGTACAGGTGCGGGTTGGCCAGC
>DASWRQ010000378.1:0-17995 GCA_036403095.1 Kutzneria sp.
GCGCCACGGTTCTCCTTCCGAACACCCGCCCGACACCCCGATCCGGGTCGGGCGGGTGGTCCCCTCCCCCTGCGTTTCACACCCCCGGTGCTGCTCACCCGCCCCGCGCTCCCCCGAACGCGGGGCGGGCGGTCCCTCGTCCCCGGCCGACTCCCACCTCGATCCGGGGCGACCTTTCGGCCTAGACCGCGATCTGGTCGCGCTGGTCCCGACGGCGCTGTCGCTGCTCGATCGGGTAGAAGTCGTCGAGGAAGCGGGTGTTGTCGCGGGTCCAGCGGACCCGCTCGGACAGTTCGTCGTCACCGGTCTGCGGCCGGCTGGCCGCGCGGACCTCCTGCCAGCCGTAGATCGCGGCCAGCACGCCGCCGGCCATCACCGCGGCCAGCGCCACGGCGACCACGCCGCCGACGTGGATCTGGGTCAGCAACACGACCGTGGCCCAGAGCTGCACCGCGGTGAAGACGGCGGTCAGGACAACACGGGCGAAGACTCGGTTGTAGGGTCGGCGCTCCTCGTTCTTGCTCATCTTCGGTCCCCTCCTCTGCCTGCCCGATCAGGCATGCACCACCTTTGTAGCCCGGGCGGCGGCCGAGTTCTGCGTCACATGACACACCCGCGAGGAAATTTCGTCCTGCACTTGCACGCCGGCCACCTGTGGTTCCCTGAACGGGTGACGACCGAGCGCGAGCCCACGCCGACCACCGCCGGCGAACGCGAGTCCCTGCGCGGCTATCTCGACTTCCACCGGGCCACGCTGGCCATGAAGTGCGACGACCTGACCGACGACCAGCTTCGCCGGCAGGCGAGTCCGCCGTCGACGCTGTCGCTGCTGGGCCTGGTCCGGCATCTGGCCGACGTGGAGCGCGGCTGGTTCCGCCGGGTGATCGACAAGCAGGAGGCCGGTCCGCTGTACGGCGACTTCGCGGCGGCCCACGACGCCTCCGGGGCCACCCGTGAGGAAACTTTCGCCGCGTGGCAGGCCGAGGTCGCCGAGTCGCGGCGCATCGAGCAGGCGGCCGAGTCCCTGGACGTGACGGCCTACTCCGCCGGCTGGGGCCAGGAGGTGTCGCTGCGGATGGTGATGCAGCACATGATCCAGGAGTACGCCCGGCACAACGGCCACGCCGACCTGCTGCGCGAGGCCATCGACGGCGTCACGGGCGTCTAGCTCAGCGCACGAGCTCCCGCAGCCGCTCCATCCGGTGGATCACGAAGTAGCCCCGCCCGGTCGTGATCACGCCCTCTTCCCGCAGCTCACGCAACATCCGGGCCATCGACTCCCGGGATGTCGAGGCCGTCTCGGCCAGCTCCTGCTGGGTGAACGGCGAGGCGATACGCACACCGTCGGAGGTCGGCCGGCCGAGCCGATTGGCCAGGTCCAGCAGCAACGTGACGACCCGCTGCATGGTGCTGCCGCCGCCGTATTCCGCGCGCTGCTGGTCGGTCTCGCGCAGCCGCTGCGCGACAACCTCCAGCAGCGACCAGGCGATCCGCGGGTGCAGGTCGCACAGGCCCTGCAGCCGCACGGCCGGCAGCAGCAGCACATCGACGGCGTCGATCGCGGTCATCGTGGCCGACCGCGGTCGCCCGTCGATGGCCGACAGCTCGCCCAGCACCTCGCCCGGCCCGCACACGGCCAGCATCACGCCGTGGCCGGCGGCGGCGCCGGCGATGACCTTGATGTGGCCGCTGAGCACCACGTAGACCTGCTTGGTCTGCTCGCCCTGGCCGACGATCACCTCATCGGCGGCGAACCGGCGCTGTGTGGCCGCCGCGGCGAACGCGGCCTGCTCGGCCGGTGACAGCCGCCCCCAGAACGTGCCGGCCGGACCGGTCAGCGCGATCACCTCCCCTATGGTGTTCGGCAAGAGTAGTTGCTGGGAGGGCACGGCACGGATGTCAGAGCGTCAGCCTTCGGTGTACCGGGCGATCCTCGTGGTGGATATCGAGGGCTTCAGCGGTGGCCACCGCAGTGAGGACCACCGGCGGCTGCTCCGCGCCGGTCTGCGGGAGATGCTGACCGCCGCGCTGAGCGGTGTCGGGCACGACTACGAGGCCGGGTACCACAACGACACCGGCGACGGCGTGGTCGTCTTCGTGACCTCCGACGTGCCGGAGAGCCGACTCGTGCGGCAGCTGCCGCACGAGCTGGAGCTGATGCTGCGCGAGCACAACAGCCGCTACGCCGACGGCGCGCAGATGCGCCTGCGGGTGGCGCTGCACCACGGACAGGTGTTCTTCGACGCCAGCGGCGCGTCGGCCGCGGCGGTGATCCACGCGTGCCGGCTGGTCGACAGCCACCCGGTGCGGGACGCGTTGAAGCGGGGCGAGGCGCCGCTGTCGCTGATCGTGTCGGACGACTTCTACCGCCAGGTCGTGCGCGGCGAGCCGGCCGCCGCCCCGGACAGCTACGCGGAAGTGCAGGTCAGCGCCAAGGAGACGGAAGCCGTCGGCTGGCTGCGCGGCGGTGTCGCGCAGGCCGTGGTGCCCAAGCCGGACCGGCTGCCGCGCGTGCTGGACGTCGAAGCGGGCGTGGTGCGTGTGGTGCCGGGCGGCGACCGGCTCGTGGGTCAGCTGGTGCAGGCCATCCGGCAGTCACAGTCGCTGCTGGACGCCACGCGGAGCCGCTGGCCGCAGCACAGCATGCGCAGCGCCCCCGACGAGGCGCTGCACGCGCTGGCGGAGGCGTTCCTGCGCGTGCCGTCCATGGTGGACGACATGGCGCGCCGCGAGGTGGTCGAGGAGCTGCCGATGCAGATCCGAGTGTCCATTCCACGCAGCACGCGCGCCCGCATGGACGTTCGCGCGATCGTCCGCACGTGCATGACGCGCGACGGCGGACTGGCCGCGTTGCTCACCGCCGTGCAGCGCATCGAGGGCAATGACAGCCTCGACGTCGACGCGCTGCACGGCGACGTGGTCGCGATCCTGGCGTCTCTGGTGGACCAGGATTAGCTGGTCACCAAGGCTTGGCCATGGCCTTGAGCATGCTGTGCTGGGCGTCGTCCTCGGCGATCTCCCACGTGAAGGCGCCGCGCAGGCCGGCGGCCTTGGCGAAGTCGGCGCGGATGCCGATCGAGCGCGGGTTCTCGTAGCTGACGAAAACCTGCTTGGCCGGGTTGTACAGCCACGGCGACTGGGCGTTGGCGTCCCAGTGCTGCTCCCACGCCGGGTCGGTCAGCAGCTTGGACTTGATGTCGCTCCAGCTGCCCGGATCGAAACCGGTGTCCCACGGCTGGAACAGGCCGTGGTTCGGACCGGCCTGCGTCACGTGGAAGCCACGGCCGTAGTACGGCACGCCCAGCACCATCCGGTCCGCCGGCACCCCGTGCTGCTCGTAGTACTGCACGGCTCCGGTCACGTTGTTCCAGCGTTTCATCGGCTGGCCCAGCGGATCCGCCGGCACCTGGCCCATCGGCGCGTTGAACGTGGACACCGGCGAGAAGCCCGTGCCCATGTCGTAGGTCATCAGGTTGACCCAGTCCAGGACCTGGGCCACCTTGCCCAGCTCGAAGCTGGCCGCCGGGTCGTACGGGTCGCCGTACTGGCCCTTGCCGGTCTGCAGCCGGCCCGCCGGCAACGCGGCCGTGAGCAGCTTGTGGCCGCCCGGCAAAGCATCCAGCTGGCGCCGGAACTCCTTGGCCAGCAACGTCGCGTTCACCTTGTCCTGCGGCCGCGCGGTGATCTCCGCCGGGCCGCCGGAGACCGGGAACTCCCAGTCGATGTCCACGCCGTCGAAGGTGCCCGGGTAGGTCTTGAAGAACGTGGCCAGGCAGGCGCTCGCGACCTTCTTGCGGGAGGCGTCGGTCAGCGCCGCGTCGGAGAAGCCGCCCGCGCCCCAGCCGCCGATCGAGATCGACACCTTGAGGTCTGGGTGCCCGGCCTTGAGCTGCTTGAGCGCGGCGAAGTCCTTGGCCGCGCCGTCCGGCACCGTGCAGACGCCGTCGGCGATCGTGGAGAACGCGTAGAAGACGTTGGTCACCTTGTCCACGGGAATCGACGACACCGGGAAGTCGCTGCTCTCCCAGCCGGCGAAGTACGCGCCGACGACATGGCCGGAAGGCGATTTGCTGGACGGGCCGTGGCTCGTCGTGGCCGCGGCTGCGCCACCGGCGACCGTGCCGGCGACGGTCAGCGCGGCGACCCCGAGGGCGGCCATCACACGCAGGGAAGACATGCCGGCCACTCTGTAGTGAATCGATCACGCGCGGCAAGGGGCCGGTCCGCGAAGTGCGCCGAAGTGCGCCTGTTCAGCCGGTCAGCACCAGCGTTGCGGTGGCGGCGGCCAGGCAGGCCAGCGCCGTGACGAGGCCGGTGCGCAGGAATCGCGGCCAGGCCACCTTCACGCCGGCCGAGCGGCACCGCTCGTACCAGAGCAGCGTGGCCAGCGACGCCCATGGCGTCACGATGGGCCCGACGTTCGTGCCGATCAGCAGGCCCAGCAGCTGATTGTGGTTGGCCACCGGCACCACGGCCTCGCCGGCGGTGTAGGCCGGCAGGTTGTTGAGCACATTGGACAGCCCGGCCCCGGTGCCGGCGGCCCGGAACACACCGCCGGGGCCGTTGTCACCGCCCATCACCGCGTGCATGACGCCGGCCAGCCCGAGATCGCTGATCGTCTGCACGACGAAGAACAGACCCGTGACGAACACCAGCAGCCGCCACGGCAGCAGGCCCCAGCGCAGCGAACTCCGCTTGCGCACGGCGAAGGCGATCACCACCACGCCGGCGCAGACCGGCGACACGACGGCCAGCTCCAGGCCGGCGACCACGCCGGCGATGAAGATCACGCAGGCGGCGGCGCAGATACCGAACAACACCGGATCGGCCGGTTTCGGGGCGGTCGGCGGCTCGTAGCGGTCCATGCCCCGCCGGCCCCGCCGCCAGTAGAAGATCCACAGGCAGACGGCGGTCGCGGCCACGGACGCCAGCTCCGGCAACACCATGCGCTGCGCGAAGGCCGGCGCGCTCAGCGCGACCCGGTTCATCGCCAACAGGTTGGTCAGGTTGGACACCGGCAGCAGCAGGCTCGCGGTGTTGGCCAGCCACACCGTGGTCATGGCCAGCGGCGCGCCCGGGATCGCCAGCCGGGTCGCCACGGCCAGCATGACCGGCGTCAGCAGCACGGCCGTGGTGTCCAGGTTGAGCGTGGCCGTGGTGATCGCGGCGAACAGCACGCACAGCACAAAAAGCAGCACGAAGTTGCCGCGGGCCACGATGGTCACCCGGATCGCGATGGCGTCGAACACGCCGGCCTCGGCGGTCAGCTCGGCCAGCACGATCACCGCGCCCAGGAAGACCAGGATCGGCCCGATCCGGACCAGCGTCGCGTCGGCCTGCGCCAGCGGCAGCAGCCCGGTGGCCAGGAACACCAGGCCCACCGCGAGCAGCCCGATCGCCACCCAGTCCAGTGCGTCCAGCCTGCGCACCTTGGTTTCCTTTTCTCTCAGCCTGGTTTCTCCCGGCCCGGTTTCTCCCGGCCCGGTTTCTCTCTGCGAGCTCACGTCCGGGGCCGCATCCGGCTCTGCGGATCCCACAGCAGGAAATCGCCGTCGTCGCTCGCGCTGGCGATCAGCGGCTGCCCGTCGACCCGGACCCGGGTCAGCGCGCGCACGGTGCCGCCGTGGGCCTGGTACTCGCCGACGAGTTCGCCGGTGCGCACGTCCCAGAACTGCACCAGCCCACCGAAACCGCCGCTGGCCAGCAGCCGGCGGTCGCCGACCCGGGCCGGCCCGAGCGCGCCGACGTGGCCGAGCCCGCTGTCCATCACCAGCCGCACCTCGCCGCCGGGATCGCCGACCGCGATGGTGCCGTCCTGGCAGCCGGCGGCCAGCCGGCCGTCGACCACGGTCAGCGTGACCACGCCGGCCAGCCCATCGTCGAAGGTGCCCAGCAGCTCGCCCGTCGCCGGATCCCACAGCAGCACCCGGCCGTCGCTGTCCGCGCTGGCCAGCAGCGGGCCGGCGGCCCCGTCGACCGCGGCCAGCGACACCACCTCGGCCGCCGGCCCACGCAGCACCTGCGACTCCTCGGCCCGGTCCAGCGGCCACAGCCGGATGGTGCCGTCGGCGCTGCCGCTGGCCATGAAGCGCTCGCCGTTGACCAGCAGCGGCGTCACCGTCCACACCTCGCCGGTGTGCTCGGCCCTGGTCGACAGGTGCTCGCCGGTGTCGGCGTCCCAGATCCGCACGGTGCCGTCGGACGAGCCGGTGGCCAGCAGCACCCGACCCGGGCCGGGCACCGAGGCCAGCGCCCGGATCGTGCTGCGGTGCCCGCGCAGGGTCCGCTCCTCGGAGAACCCGGACAGCTCGTGCAGGTGCACCGATCCGTCCAACGCCCCGCTGGCCAGCAGGGTCCGGTCCGGCAGCAGCACGGACGTCAGCGCCCACACCGCGCTCGACCGCACGGACTGCAGCTCGTCGGTCTGGAAGGTGATCGGGTCGGCCAGCCGGATCGTGCCGTCCACGCCGCCGCTGGCCAACTGCACCCGGCCGTCGACCTCGACCGAGGCCAGCGCCCACACCTCGCCGGTGTGGTGGTTGAAGCGGTGCTCGACGCCATCCCTTGCGGTGCGCGGATTCCACAACCGCACCGTGCTGTCGGCGCTGCCGCTGGCCAGCAGGTCGCCGTCGCGGGTCGGCACGACGGCGAGCGTGCGGATGGTGCTGACGTGCCCGACGAACGAGTTGACCAGCGCGCCGGTGCGCGGATGCCACATGTGGATCATCCCGTCGGCCCCGCCGCTGGCCAGCAGCGACTGGCCGTTGACGTCGATCGTGGTCAGCGCCCACACCGTGCTGCGGTGGGCCTGGATGGTCCGCAGCACCGCGCTGGTCTCCGGGTCCCAGAGCCGGATGGTGCCGTCGGCGCCGCCGCTGGCCAGCAGCTCGCGGCCGCCGACCTCGACCGAGGCCAGCGCCCACACCCGGCCGCCGCGGCGGACCAGGGTGCGCATCCGCTGTCCGCTCTCCGGGTCCCAGAGCTGGATCATCGAGCCGGATCCGGTGCCGGCCAGGCAGATCCGGCCGCCCACCCGGATCGTCGCCAGCGCCCACACCTCGCCCTCCAGGAACCGGCTCTCCCGCAGCAGCGCGCCGGAGTCCAGGTCCCACGTGCGGACGATGCCGTCCACACCGCCGCTGGCGATCATCTCGTGGCCGCCGTCGGCCGCGGGAATCGCCGCCAGCACCCGGACCGGGCCGGTGTGGCCCTCCAGGTTGAGCACGGTCTGCCCGCTGGCCACGTCGATCAGCCGCACCGCGCCGTCCGCGCCGCCGCGGGCCAGCAGCGACCGCCCGCCGGCGCGAATCTCGGTCAGCACCCACACCGGCCCCTGGCTGTCCGGCTCGCCCACGTGCGACTCGTCGCCGGGGAACGGCGGCGGCGGGAAGCGCAGCACTTCCGGCGGCGTGGTGCGCGCCGGCCGGGCCGCGACCCGGCCGAGGCAGTCCACGATGGCGGCCAGCGCCGTGCGGGCGTCCTTGCCCTCGAAGGTGACGCCGTCGATCCGGTCCACCAGCTCGGCCAGCAACAGGCCGGCGTGCACGGTCACGGCCAGCACGCGGCCCCGGCTGCCGGGGCTGTCGATCAGCGCCTGCAACCACGCCTCGCCGGCGAACGGCAGCGCGACCGTGCCGGCCGAGATCACGGTGATGACGTAGCGGCCGTTCTCCAGCGCCTCCGCCGCCAGCCGGCGCAGGCCGTCCGGGGTCGACGCCTCGGACAGCGGCCTGATCACCACGGCGTAGCCGAGCCGGTCCAGCTCCCACCGCAGCCATTCCGCCCACGCGTAGTCCCGGGGGTGGTAGCTCAGGCAGATCTGCGACGCCATCCGCTCCGTGCGCTCGGTCTCCTCGGTCCCCACCTCGCCGGCCTCGAACTGCGCCGCCGTCTCCGAACCGTCCAATGTGGTCAGTTCCACGATGGCCGGCGAGCCCTCGTCGTCCGGCGCCGGCGCCAGCTGGCTCCAGCGCTTGGCCGCCTGTGAATAGGGCGGTCCCAACGATTCCAGCACCGTCTTGAGCACCCGGGCGAACGCGATGCTGTCGGCGGACAGCCGCGGACCGTTGTGCCCGAACGGATCCGCCAGCATCGCCGCGAAGTCCAGCGGCTGCCCCATCCGGCTGCCGACGAACCGCGACACCTCGCCGAAGACCCGCACCGCCTCGTCCCGGCGCAGCGTGCCCAACAGCATTTCCCTTACGCCCTTGTGAAAATCGTACTGGACCTCGTCCGGATCCTCGCGCGCCCGCTCATCCCCGACCCGGTGCAGCAGCTGCCCCAGGAACACCTCGGCCAGGTGCGCCGGGCCCGACTCGGGCAGCATGGTCGACTGCACCAGCCGCATCACCGGCAGGCTCAGCGGGGCCGTGGACAGGTAACCGGCCAGGCGGAACGCCGTCGGCGACGCCGTGGCCCGGAAAGCCTGCACCAGATCCAGCGGCGTGTCCGGCGGCACGTCGACCATCCACTCCGGACGGGCCCCGATCTCGCCGCCGGCCAGCACCACCACCCCGTCGACCCAGCCGCGGTTCTCGCCGGCCAGCAGCGAGGCCCAGCGCCCGATCCACCGCGCGTCCAACTCCATGATGGGCACCGGGATCCCGGTCGGCGTCGGCGCGCCGAAACCCTGGTTGCGCGGCTGGAACTCGAAGCGCCGGAACGGCAGCCCCGACTCGAAGGCCCGCACCCGCACCGGCACCGGCACGACACCGGTGCGGTGCCACAGCCGCTGCGGCAGCGTCTGCACGATGGCCACCGACCCCGTCTTCGACCACAGCGCCAACAACCGTGACATGGCGCCGGAAAGCCAGGCCTCGCCGACACAGTCGCTCAGCATCAGCACAAGTCGGCGACCGCTCGGGTCGATCAGCTCACGGGGACTACGGCTGGGCGCACCCGGCCGCCGCAGCCGCGGCTCGTCCTCACGGGTGTCC
This sequence comes from Kutzneria sp., assembly GCA_036403095.1. Lineage (GTDB taxonomy): Bacteria > Actinomycetota > Actinomycetes > Mycobacteriales > Pseudonocardiaceae > Kutzneria. The sequence goes on from DASWRQ010000378.1 coordinate 8,937, forward strand.
ATCTCCCACACGCGCACGTCCCGGAACGCCCCCATGCGCTCCAGCAGCACCCGCAGCTCCACCGCGGCACGGCGCCAGATCAGCATGGACGGCCCGGAGTCGACCACCAGCGCGACGTCCAGCCACCGCGTCATCTCCGGCTGCCACTCCGGCAGCCACAGCCCCGTGTCGGCGATGTGGTCGGCCGTGCCCTGCTCGTTGACGACCAGCCGATGCGGATCGGGCACCCGCCGCTTCAACGGCCGCAGCGCCCGCGACAGCCGCAGCGTGTCCGGCAGCGCCGGCGCCGCCGGGCTCAACATGGTCAAGGCGCTCATGCCGTCCACGTGGTTGCCGCGGCCCGGCAGGTGCACGGACGCCGACGACGCCGGCACCTCGGTGGCCCCCGGTGACGGCCGATTTCCCAGGCGTGGCTTGCGTTCCGACTCCACGCCGCCCGAGGACGCCGGCTCCGGCTCCACCGCCGGCGGTACCTGCTCGTGCTCCGGCGGCGGCTCGCCTGTGCCCACGGGACGGGCGTCACCGAGGAAGCCGGCCAACCAGATGGCGTCGGCCAGCTCCTCGCCGGTGACGTCCACCTGGGCCGCCGTCAGCGCGTCGACGAGCCGCTCCAGCCTCATTGGCCCGGCTGGCTGAGCGGCCGCAGCAGCGCGTCGAGCAGCCGGGCCCGGGTCTCCTCGGGCGGACGGCCGCCGGAGGCGGCCAGGTAGATGGCGTTGAGCAGCTGGTCGTTGGCCAGGTCGCCGACGCGGCGGTCCTCGAGGAAGCGGTCGATCACGTCCTCGCTGGCGGTCACCGCGTCGGGGCCGAGGTGCGCGGCCACGATGTCGGTCAGCTGCTGCCGGTTGGGCGTGCGGATGTCCACGCGCAGGCAGCGGCGCAGGAACGCCGGCGGGAAGTCACGCTCGCCGTTGCTGGTCAGAACCACGACGGGGAAAGCGTTGCAGCGCACGCGGCCGCGCTGGATCGGCACGCGGTCGGTGCCGTCGGCGATCATCACGTCGACCGTGGCCTGGTCGTCGGGCAGCCGGGTGAGCTCGGGGATCTCGAACTCGCCCTCCTCGAACACGTTGAGCAGGTCGTTCGGCAGGTCGACATCGCTCTTGTCGATCTCGTCGATCAGCAGCACCCGGGGCCGCGCCTGCGGCAGCAGCGCCGTGCCCAGCTTGCCCAGCCGGATGTAGCGGCCGATGCTCGGCGGCGCCGCCGGTTCACCGCTGCCCGTGCGCAGCAGCGGACGCGCGCTGCCCTGGCGCAGGCTGGCGTCCTGCAGTCGGCCCACGGCGTCGTACCGGTAGAGGCCGTGCTCCAGCGTGGAGCGACTGGTGATCGGCCAGCGCAGCACCGGGCCCAGCTTCAGCTCGTGCGCGATGCTGTACGCCAGCGTGGACTTGCCGGTGCCGGGCTTGCCCGTGACCAGCAGCGGACGGCGCAGGTACAGCGCCGCGTTGACGATCTCGGTGACCTCGCTGTCGGCGCGGTACGTGGTGGCCCGCTCCTGCTCGCCCAGCTTCCGCCCGCCCGAGCCGTCCGTGCCCAGCAGCGGCTCCACCAGGGGCAGGCCGCCGAACTCGCGCCACCGCGGTGGCGGCGGGAGGCGGTCGATGCCGTCGTGCGGCTCGCCGGCGCCCCGGTAGATCAGCCACTCCTCGTCCCCGGTCATCGTGGGGATCCTCCCGTTGAGCTCGGCGCGGACAGCCCGAACCGCGGCTCGGGCAGGCGGGACGGGTCGTCCCAGAGCAGGCTGAGGTGGTTGCCGCAGTGGTCGTCCTCGGCGCCGGGGGCGTCGGCCTCCATGCGGACGCGCAGCGCGTTGTCGGGCAGCCCCGGCAGCGGACGGTTGGTCAGCATGTCGGCCAGCTGGAGGTGACCGCCCTCGCCGTGGTGCTCACGGCACCACAGCGCCACCGGCGTGCCGGCCCACACCGCCGCGCCCAGCACCGAGTCGACCGCTTGGTGCTCCGGCGGCGGCGGGCCGTGCCACGCGACCGCCACGGGCTGGTCCCCGGTCAGCTCGCGGTACAGGCGCTGCGGATCGCGGCCGTCCTCGTCGCCGAGCCAGCGCACCGCCGACTCCGGGTGCAGTCCGCTGTGCTCCTGCAACCACCGCCACTTCGCACGCCACTGCTGGCGCAGCGGCAGCGACGTGGTGCGCAGGCGGTCCAGGCTGCGCACGACCACCGGGTAGTACGTGCCGAGCCGGCGGCCGAACGGGCTGCCGTGCGTGACGAGCCACTTGTCCACGTCCATGACCAGCAGCCGGTGCGGCAGGATGAACTCCACCGTCGGCACCATGGCGTCCGTGACCAACAGGCCGACGCAGTCCTGCAGCGCGCGGTCGACCACGTCCCGGATCTCATCCAGCGCGTACGAGCGGTCGTCACGCGCGAGCGTCTGGCTGTCGGCGTCCAGCCACAGCCACACCGACACCTGGAACCGGTTGTGGTCCAGGCCGTCCTCCTCGATCTGCACCAGCAGCGAGGCCCGGCCGACCCGCTTCGTCACGTGCAGGTGCGCATTCTCCCGCGCCACGGCCAGCAGCTGCGACGGCAGCTCACAACGGTGCACCACGTCGGCGTTCCAGCGGCGCAACGCCTGCGCCGTCTGCCCGCGACCGTCCACAAAGGCCGCCAGGTACTCGACGAAGTTCAGCAGCGGCGGCAGTTGTCCGGGCAGCATCATCCGGTTCACGAGCTCGTCGGCCACGCCCAGCAGGTCGTCCGGGGCCGACTCCAGCGGCGGCGCGAGCGGCCCGGCCGACGCGCGGTACACGCTGTGCGCGTCGACCTCGGACGTCAGCGGCGACAGCAGCCTCCGGAGGTCCGCGCGCTCGGCCGGGAACAGGATCTCCAGCGGGACGTGCCCGGCGATCAGGTCCGCCGCCTCTTCCACGCGGTAGTGCCCCTGGCAGAACAGGCGCAGCGCGTCCACCAGCTTGCGCAGGCCGCCGTAGTGCCGCTGGCACTCCTCGACCAGCGCGATCGTGTAGAACCGGTCGGTCGTGTGGATCGGCACGTCGAAGCCGGGGCCGAGGCGGTTGCGCAGCTCGGTGACGATCGAGCCGCGGGTGTTCGGCTCCTGGAGCTCGTCCACCTCAAGCAGCAGCGCCACCAGCCGGTTGCGCACGGGTTCCGGCAGCCGCGGCCGGCCAGCAGAGTCCACCCGCGCCTCCCCCGTCGCTCACGATCTTCGCCGGGCCATCGTAGGTCGGTGCGCCGGCCCCCTCGCGGGCAAGGCTAACCACCGTTGCGGCGTTCGTCTGCGTCAAATGGCACTGATGGCGGCACCCGGGGCGCGCCACCGCTGGGCACATCGGGTGACAGAACGGCCGGCGGGTATCCGCGCCACGCTACGTTGCCTCTTCGTAGCGGACAGCAGCGCCCACGCCCTGCCCCACAAGCCGGCGTGCGGGCCACCTGGTGAAGGGGAAGCGGTGGCCCGCACGCCAACCACCCCGGCCGCCACCTCGGGCGGCTACCTCGGGCGGCCGGCTCAGCCGGTCAGCTGGACCGGCCGCCTCGGGTACGGGATCGGCAGGTCCGGCGTGGGCCCCTCGGGCCGCGGCTCGTGCTTCGACCGGCTCATGGTCGCCTCCCTCATGGACGGCGATGGCTCCTTGACAAGGTTGTCGGCGCGTCAACGCGCGACCTTGCGTCGTTGGACGCGAAGAGAGCAGTCCAATCACCGAATTGGCCCAAACGGACCAGCGGGCGTCACCGCCGGGAACGGTCCTCCTGCGCACGCCACGTGACGCAGTCGCACGTGACCCGGGTCAGAAGCGACGTCGCCCCACGCGGTAGGCCACGCCGACACACGCCGCGCCGACCACGACCGCGATCACCACCTGCACGACGACACTCACCACCGACACGGGTCCGGTGTCGAAAAGCAGGTGCGCCATGGCCCCGACGGGCGGCAACCGGTTGGCCACCACGAGCAGCAGCAGTGACACCCCGACCACGGCCACCAGCGACCAGCCCGTGGTCGGGATGAGCGGGCGGGCGCACAGCACGCCGAGCCCCACGCCGGTGACCGCGCTGATCGCGTGCGCGGTGAAGCCGAGGACCACATCGGACAGCGCGTACGGGTGGTGGTGGATGACCGCCGGCACGAACGTGGCCAGCAGCACCAGCGCGCCGGTAAGCACGAACGCCGTGGCCACCAGACCGCCGAGCAGCCGGCGCCAACCGCCGACGGCGGCCATGGTGACGTGGCGCTGCACCGGGTCCTCGTTGTTGACCAGCACCACGGTCACCCACGCCGCAAACGGGAACAGCACCATCGCCGACACGCCGTACGGGGGCAGCGGCGTGCCGGGGTCGCCGCCGTAGAGCACGCCGATCATGGCCAGGTACACGAAGACGGGAGGCAGCCACCGCTGGGACTTGAACAGATCGGCCAGCAGGTAGCGGATCACGTCGTCCTCCGCACCGAGTGCACGCCGGGGAGCTTGGCCATCTGGTCCACGGCCTCGGTCGTGCAGGTCACGACGACCTCCACCAGACCGATGTCCTCGACCGGCCGCAGCAACCCGTCGACCATGCGGTGCACGGACGCGCCGCGCAGCTTCGCCGCCGCCCCGGTGTGATCGGTGACCAGCACCGTCGCGCCGGCGTCGGCCGCCTCGCGGACGAGATCGCTGAGCACTGCTCGGGCGGCGACGTCGAGGCCGGCCCACGGCTCGTCCAGGACGAGGAATCCGTCCACCGCGCCGAAGGTCTGGGTGAGGCCGACCTTCTGGGCGTTGCCCTTGGACAGCTCCGCCATCGGCTGGTCCGGGTCGCCGGCGAAGCCGAGGCGGTCCAGCAGCTCGACGCGGGTGGGCAGCCGCCGGATGCGGGCGAAGTGCCGCAGGTACGCGCGGGCCGACAGCCGCAACTGGTCGGGGAACCGCTCCGGCAGGTACGACACCGACGCCGGCCGTCCGCGCACGGCGCCGATGCTGGGCATCGTGACGCCGGCCGCGATCCGCAGCAGCGTGGACTTGCCGCAGCCGTTCTCGCCGAGCACCGCCGTCACGGCGCCTGGCGCGAGGTCCAGGTCGACGCCCCACAGCACCATCGGCCCCCGGCCGTAGCGCATCCACACCCCGTCGACAGTGATCAACGACACCCCTCCCGCGGCCAGATGGTGGCACACACGATGAGAGATTGAGGTGATGTCGCCGCTGCACACGGCTCACCGGCGAAGGCGCGGCGTGAACCCGGCGACACCCCCTTGATGGCGAATACAGGACAAGCGTACTGTTAAAGCCGAGCAGGGTCCGACGGCGCACCCCACCAAGGTGCGCGACACTCGGTCCCTACGTTCCCGAACCTGACCAGCGCCGTCGCACGATGGAGTTTGACGTGACTGCACCTGCGAGCAAGGACAGCTTCGGCGCCCGTGGCACGCTCACTGTCGGGGACGCCTCCTACGAGGTGTTCCGACTGAGCGCGGTCGACGGCGCCGAGCGCCTGCCGTACAGCCTCAAGATCCTGCTGGAGAACCTGCTGCGCACCGAGGACGGTGCGAACATCACGGCCGACCACGTCCGTGCGCTGGCGAGCTGGGACCCGAGCGCCGATCCCGACACCGAGATCCAGTTCACCCCGGCCCGGGTGATCATGCAGGACTTCACCGGCGTGCCCTGCGTGGTCGACCTGGCCACCATGCGCGAGGCCGTCACCCAGCTGGGCGGCGACCCGGCCAAGGTGAACCCGCTGGCCCCGGCCGAGCTGGTCATCGACCACTCGGTCATCGCCGACATCTTCGGCCGTCCCGACGCCTTCGAGCGCAACGTGGACCTGGAGTACGAGCGCAACCGCGAGCGCTACCAGTTCCTGCGCTGGGGCCAGACCGCCTTCGACGAGTTCAAGGTGGTGCCGCCCGGCACCGGCATCGTGCACCAGGTCAACATCGAGCACCTGGCCCGCGTGGTGATGGTCCGGGGCGGCGTGGCCTACCCGGACACCGTGGTCGGCACCGACAGCCACACCACCATGGTCAACGGCATCGGCGTGCTGGGCTGGGGCGTCGGCGGCATCGAGGCCGAGGCGGCCATGCTGGGCCAGCCGGTCTCCATGCTCATCCCGCGCGTCGTCGGCTTCAAGCTGCACGGCGAGCTGCCCGCCGGCGCCACCGCCACCGACCTGGTGCTGACCATCACCGAGATGCTGCGCAAGCACGGCGTGGTCGGCAAGTTCGTCGAGTTCTACGGCTCGGGCGTGTCCGCGGTGCCGCTGGCCAACCGCGCCACCATCGGCAACATGAGCCCCGAGTTCGGCTCCACCTGCGCCATCTTCCCGATCGACGGCGAGACGGTGGACTACCTCAAGCTCACCGGCCGCAGCGCCGAGCAGGTCGCGCTGGTCGAGGCCTACGCCAAGGAGCAGGGCCTCTGGCACGACGACAGCCGCGAGGCCGTCTACTCCGAGAACCTGGAGCTGGACCTGGCCACGGTCGTCCCCTCGATCGCCGGCCCCAAGCGCCCGCAGGACCGCATCGCGCTGACCGAGGCCAAGCGGCGCTTCCAGCAGGACGTGCGCAACTACGTCAAGGCCGACGACAACGTGGACGAGGAGATCGACGAGTCGTTCCCGGCCAGCGACGCCCCCGCGCACAACGCCTCGGCCAACGGCGCCCGCCCGCACAAGGTCGTGCCGGTGACCCTGGAGGACGGCACCGAGACCACGCTCGACCACGGCCACGTGGGCATCGCGGCCATCACCTCCTGCACCAACACGTCCAACCCGTCGGTGATGATCGGCGCGGCGCTGCTGGCCCGCAACGCGGTCGAGCGCGGCCTGTCCCGCAAGCCCTGGGTGAAGACCACCCTGGCCCCGGGCTCCAAGGTCGTCATGGACTACTACGAGAAGGCCGGCCTGACGCCGTACCTGGACAAGCTGGGCTTCAACCTGGTCGGCTACGGCTGCACCACCTGCATCGGCAACTCCGGCCCGCTGCCGGAGGAGATCTCCGCCGCCGTCCAGGACAACGACCTGGCCATCGTGTCCGTGCTGTCCGGCAACCGGAACTTCGAGGGCCGGATCAACCCGGACGTCAAGATGAACTACCTGGCCAGCCCGCCGCTGGTGGTCGCGTACGCGCTCGCCGGCACCATGGACCTGGACCTGAGCCACGACCCGATCGGCGTGGACAACGAGGGCAAGGACGTCTACCTCGCCGACATCTGGCCGTCGCCGCAGGACGTGCAGGACGTCATCGCCACCGCGGTCACGGCCGAGATGTTCACCAAGGACTACGCGGACGTGTTCGCCGGCGACGAGCGCTGGCAGTCGCTGCCGACGCCGACCGGCAACACCTTCGAGTGGGCCGCCGACTCGACCTACGTGCGCAAGCCCCCGTACTTCGACGGCATGCAGCTGGAGACCACGCCGGTCACCGACATCTCCGGGGCGCGGGTGCTGGCGCTGCTGGGCGACTCGGTCACCACCGACCACATCTCGCCCGCCGGCTCCATCAAGGCCGACTCCCCGGCCGGCAAGTACCTGACCGAGCACGGCATCGAGCGCCGCGACTTCAACTCGTACGGTTCCCGCCGCGGCAACCACGAGGTGATGATCCGGGGCACCTTCGCCAACATCCGGCTGCGCAACCTGCTGCTGGACGGCGTCGAGGGTGGCTTCACCCGCAACTTCCTGGCCGACGGGGAGCAGACCACCATCTTCGACGCGTCGGCCGCCTACCTCGAGGCCGGTGTGCCGCTGGTGATCCTGGCCGGCAAGGAGTACGGCTCGGGCTCGTCGCGTGACTGGGCGGCCAAGGGCACCAGCCTGCTGGGCGTGCGCGCGGTCATCGCCGAGTCGTTCGAGCGCATCCACCGCTCCAACCTGATCGGCATGGGCGTGCTGCCGCTCCAGTTCCCGGCCGGCGAGACCGCCGCCTCGCTGGGCCTGGACGGCACCGAGACCTTCGACTTCGCCGGCGTCACCGAGCTGAACAACGGCTCGACGCCGCGCACCGTCAAGGTCACCGCGACCAAGAGCGACGGCGGCAAGGTCGAGTTCGACGCCGTGGTCCGCATCGACACCCCCGGCGAGGCCGACTACTACCGCAACGGCGGCATCATGCAGTACGTGCTGCGCAAGATGGTCAACAGCTGATCCGACCAGTGCCAGGGGCCGCCACCGGGATTCTCCCGGTGGCGGCCCTTTGCGCAGCCGGCGTTCGACGGACAACCGATGATGGTGACAGCCGTTGACCGGGCCGAATGCTCGTGCGTGCGGCCGTGCACTGTCGGCGAGGCCGGCCGCCCCGGCCCCGCGTAGGCCCGATCTACTCCATTCCGGGTATTGCGCGCGAGTTCCGTTCAACCAGTGCCGGCAACACAGCCGAATCTCCGCGACAAACCATGCACGGACCGTAGCTATGACGGGCACCCGCCGATAGGATCCGAAACGGTCCTTGGGCGGTGAGCATGTGACGCGCGTGGATCCACTATTCCGGCGCATGCAGCAGGGAGTGGAACGTGATCGGCGGCACTGGAATGCGCGCTCAAGTCTCCATCGGCGAGTTGATAATCCATCTCCGAAGCCAGCACGGGCTGACCCAGTACGAGTTGGCCGATCAGCTGGCGGGGGTGTCCGGCAACGACGCGGTGACCAGGGAGGAGGTGTCGCGCTGGGAGCGCGGCAAGCGCATACCGGGTCCGTACTGGCGCAACTGGCTCAGCGAGGTGCTGGGCTGCCCCTCCGAGCGCTGGGAGAGCGCGGCGGTGGCGGCGCGGCGGTCCCGGCGGATCCCGGTGCAGCGGCGGTAGAACGCGGGCTGGCGACGCCGGCCCGGCGTCCTGGGGCGTGCGCGTCGTCGGGTCCGCCATCTCGACGAGCCGCCCGGCCGTGGATTCAATTGATTCAACGGGCAACTTCTCACGGTTTGCGGCGGTAACACCGATAAAACCGCAGATTCACATTGTCGAACCAAACGGCGTCTTGACCGTGGCCGGCGCGTATGACAACGTGACGTCGTCTCCGCCGCCCCGGACCCTGTGAGGGTGGGCGTTGTCCTTCAGACGGTTGACACATTCACTTTTCTGCGCGGCCCTGTTGTGTGTGCTG
>DASWRQ010000379.1:0-2009 GCA_036403095.1 Kutzneria sp.
AACTCGACATTCAGTTGCCCGAGAGCGGGACTCGCGGGAGACCCGGTGCTGCGGTTCACAGGGTGGCGGGGGACGATCTGGGTATGCGCGTCGTGGTCGCCGGTTCGTCCGGCTTGATCGGTTCCGCCCTGCTTCCGGTGCTGCGGCACGCCGGTCACGAGGTGCTGCGCCTGGTGCGCCGGCCGCCGGCGGCCCGGGACGAGCGCAGCTGGGACCCGCCGGCGGGCCGGATCCAGGACGGCACGCTGGACGGCGTGGACGCGGTGCTCAACCTGTGCGGGGCGGGCATCGGCGACAAGCGCTGGAGCCAGGCCCGCAAGCAGACCCTGCTGGACTCCCGCGTGGAGCCGACCGAGGTGCTGGCGGCAGCAGTGGCCGAGCACAAGATCCCGGTGCTGGTGAACGCGTCGGCGGTCGGCTTCTACGGCGACACCGGCGACCGGGAGGTCGACGAGTCGGGACCGAAGGGCCAAGGCTTCCTGGCCGACCTGGTGCACGAGTGGGAGTCGGCGACCCGGCCGGCGGCCGACGCCGGCGCTCGGGTGGTGCTGCTGCGCACCGGCCTGGTGTTCGCCGAGTCGGGCGGCCTGCTGGGCCGGCTCAAGCCGCTGATCGCGCTGATGCTGGGCGGCAAGCTGGGTGACGGCCGCCAGTACTGGCCGTGGATCTCGCTGGACGACGAGCTGGCGGCGATCCGGTTCGTGCTGGAACACGAGGACATCTCGGGTCCGGTCAACCTGTGCGCGCCGGAGCAGCTGACCAACGCCGAGCTGACCAAGGTGCTGGGCGAGGCGATGGGCCGCCCGACGCCGTGGACGATCCCGGGCTTCGCGCTGCGGGCGGTGCTGGGCGAGTTCGCCGACGAGGGCGTGCTGATCGGCCAGCGCGCGACGCCGAAGGCGCTGTTGGACCACGGCTTCCGGTTCCAGCACGAGACGCTGGCCACAGCCCTTCCGGAAGTGCTCGGCCAGCGGGCGTAAAGTCGCTGTGTGACGACCATTTCCTGCCGTGCCACGGCCGATCCCGTGCAGGTGCGGCCGCTGGGCACCATCGACTACGCGCAGGCCTGGGAGCTTCAGCGGGAGGTGCTCAACGCGCGCGCCGACGGCGCCGGTCCGGACACGCTGTTGCTGCTGGAGCACCCGTCGGTCTACACCGCGGGCAAGCGCACCGAACCGGCGGACCGGCCGCAGGACGGCACGCCGGTGATCGACGTCGACCGCGGCGGCAAGATCACCTGGCACGGCCCGGGGCAGTTGGTCGGCTACCCGATCATCAAGCTCAGCGACCCGGTGGACGTCGTCGACTACGTGCGGCGGGTCGAGCAGGCGCTGATCCACGTGTGCGACCAGCTCGGCGTGGCGACCGGCCGGGTCGAGGGCCGCAGCGGCGTGTGGCTGGCCGCCGACGGCGACCGTCCCGAGCGCAAGATCGCCGCCATCGGCATCCGGGTGCAGCGCGGCGTCACCATGCACGGCCTGGAGATCAACTGCAATGCCGACCTCGGCGCCTTCTCGAAGATCATCCCGTGCGGCATCCGCGACGCCGGCGTCACCTCGCTGAGCGCCGAGCTGGGCCGGGACGTGACCGTGGCCGAGGTGCAGCCGCTGGTCCGGGAGGCCGTGCTGGCCGCGATCGAGGGCACGCTGCCCGTGACCGTGCGCAACATCGACCGGGCCGTGCCGAGTGCCGCCGGCGTGACGTTCTCGCTGTCCTCGTAGCGAACGGGCGGACACCACCCCCTCTTCTCTGATATTCCGTAACTACGGAAAAACGGAAGAGGGGGTTCCATGCTGTTCGACAGAGTGTTGGCCAGGAGAAGCGTGTTGGCCGGTGCCGCGGCTATCGCGGCGGTGCCGCTGCTCGCACCGGCCCGTGCCATGGCCGACGAGCCGACCATCGACTGGATCCAGTGGCTGGCGCAGCGCCGTGATCACGTCAGCCTGTACGCCGACGACGGCCGGGGGCGGCGATTGTCGTTGCGGCCCAACCACCAGGTGCCGATGGCC
>DASWRQ010000380.1:0-4453 GCA_036403095.1 Kutzneria sp.
CCGACAGCGTGTAGATCGCCAGCGGCAGCGCGAACGTGATGTACGGCAGGATCAGCCCCGGCCAGGTGTCGAACAGGTTGAGCGACCGCTCGATGGAGAACAGCGGCGAGACCAGCGACACCTGCGGAAACATGGCCACCAGCAGGGAAAACCCGACCAGCGCGGTCTTGCCGGGGAAGTCCAGCCGGGCGATGGCGTAGGCGGCCATCGTGCCCAGCACCACCGCGATCGCGGTGGCGATCAGCGCGATGCCGATGGAGTTGGCCAGGGCCAGCAGGAAGTCGTTGGTCTGGAAGATGTCCAGGTAGCTCTGGAACGACCACTGCTTGGGCAGGAAGGAGCCGTCGCCGATGGTCGCCTTGGACTTGAACGACAGCGACAGCGTCCACAGCACCGGCACCAGCGCGTACACCACCACGATGACGTCGATGACCGTCCACTGCACGCGTTTTCCGGTCGTGAGCACGGCCATCATCGCCTCCCCGAGTCGGAACCGGGCGCGGCGGTGCCGAACACCTTGATGAACACGAAGGCGATGGCCGCCACCGCGATGAAGATCAGCACCGACATGGTCGAGCCGATGCCCAGGTTCAGGCCGCGGATCAGGTTGTCGTAGGTCTGCATGGACACCGAGCCGGTGCCCTGCGAGCCGCCGGTGAGGATGAAGATGTTGTCGAAGATGCGGAACGCGTCCAGCGTGCGGAACAGCAGCGCCACCAGGATCGCCGGCTTCATCACCGGCAGCATCACCCTGGTGAACCGCTGCCACGGGCCGGCTCCGTCCATCGACGCCGCCTTGAGCAGGTCGTCCGGCACCAGCGCCAGCCCGGCCATCAGCAGCAGCGCCATGAACGGCGTCGTCTTCCACACCTCGGCCAGGATGATCGCGCTCAGCGCCGAGGCCTTTTCGGTCAGCACGGCCGAGTTCGGGCCGACCAGCGTGGCCAGGTAGCCGGTGCTCGGCGTCCAGGCGAACTTCCAGCTGAACGCGGCCACCACGGTCACGATGCCGTACGGGATCAGGGAAACCGTGCGGACCAGGCCGCGGCCGACCAGCGTGCGGTGCATGACCAGGGCCAGCGCCATGCCCAGCACCAGCTCGATCACCACCGAGACCACGGTGATCAGCGCGGTGGTGCCGAAGGCCGTCCACCAGTAGCCGTTGGACAGCACGGTGACGTAGTTGGCCAGGCCGACGAACTCCTGCTTGCCCGGAAACCTCAGGTCGTAGCGCTGCAACGACAGCCAGACCGAATAGATGATCGGCCAGCCGGTGACCGCGACCATCACGATCGCCGCCGGCGCGCACAGCAGCAGGCCCAGCCGGCGTTCGGCCCGCTTTCCCTCGCTCAGCACGGGTTTCGGCTTGGCGCGATGCGCCGGCCGTGTCGCTTCGGCGGTCTGGCTCACGGGAGCACCCCCTTGGAGTCCAGCGCGTCCTGGATCGCCTGTTTCATCGCGGCCGCGGTGGCCTGCGGTTCGATGGCCGACGGCGGCGACAGCAGGTTCTGCATGATGGTGGAGATGTTCTGGTAGGCGGGCGTGATCGGCCGGCTGGCCGCGGTGGCCAGCTCCGCCTTGATGTCGTCCTTCATCGGGTACGCCTTGGCCATGTCCGGCGCGTCGTACACGCTGGCCACGGTCGGCGGCACGCCGTCGTTGACCGCGCTGTAGTCCTGCATCTGCGGGCTGCGCAGGCACAGCGCCGCCTTGAACGCCTCGTCCTTGTGCAGCGAATAGGCGCTGATGGCCAGGTTCTCGCCGCCGATGGTCACTCGGGCCTGCCCGCCCGGCGTCATGCTCGGGTAGCGGGTCCACTTGAAGTGCGGGAACAGGTCGGGCTTGTCCTGCTGCATGGCCGCGTAGACGTACGGCCAGTTCAGCTCGAAGGCCGCGTCGCCGTTCTCCATCAGCAGCGCGGTCTGCTGCTCCTGGGCGATGGACAGGCCGGCGTCGGTGACGCCGGACGTGGCGAACTTCTTCAGCATGGCCAGCGCCTGCACCGCGCCGTCGTCCACGACCGCCTTCGTGCCGTCGTCGGAGACCAGCTTGCCGCCGGCCGACGCGGTCAGCGTGTTGAAGCCGACCACCAGTCCCTCGTACTGGGCCCCGGTGAACGCGATCTTGTGCGGCTTCTGTTGGGACTTGAGCTGCTGCGCGTCGGCGATCAGCTCGTCCCATGTGGACGGTGGCTTGGCCACCAGATCGTCGCGGTACCACAGCAACTGCACGTTGGTGTGTTTGGTGGCGGCGTAGAGCTTGCCGTCATAGGTGGCCGAGGCCAGCGGCCCGGCCAGCACGTCCTTGCGTGCTTCCGCCTCGTTCGCGCCGGTCCACGGCACGATCCAGCCGGCGCCGGCGAACTCCGGCGTCCAGGTCACGTCGACGCCGAGGATGTCCAGGCTGGTGTCCCCGGCCGCCAGTCTTCGCACCATCTGCTCGCGCTGGCCGTCGGCGGCGCGGGGAGCGGTGAGGTTGACGATGTGGTACGCGCCGTCGGCCTGCTGGTTGCACTGGTCGATGACGTTCTGGAAGTGCTGTTCCGGTGGGTAGTACACGGTGAGCGTGACGCCCCCGCCGGCGCCGCCTCCGCAGGCGGCCACCAGGGGTGCGGTCAGTGTCGCGGCGACGATTGCCACCGCGCCCCGGCGCCACGTGTCGCGCCGGCCGGTCGGCTGAGCCATCGGTCCTGCCTCCCTTCGCTTCAGGGGGGCCGAACCCGCGCGCCTTCCCGGCGGACCAGGAGTCCACCGGACCGGTTGCGGCACCCCGTTGTGCGGTGGTGGCAACCTATGACCGGCGTTTTGGCAGCCGCAAGCGATCAGGGCAACGATTCAGACACCGGGCGTGCCTATTGCCCGGATGTACCAGTGCCCGCCGCTCGTCGCGATCACCCGGCGCCGTCTCCCGGCGCGGCGCTAGGCCGGGCCGCTCGCCGGGCGCATCGCCAGCTTGGCCAGCAGGTCGCGGCCCTGCTCGGCGTTGCGTGGTTGGCACAGCACGTCGTACCGGCCCGCGACCAGTTGGCTGGAGGACTGGAAGTCCCGCCGGCCGCGGGTGGAGGCGTAGCCGACGGCGGCGAACACCATGAAAAAGAGCACGCCCAGCACCAGGCAGACGGCGATCTGGAGCAGGCCGCCGGTCTGCTGGCCGCCCGTGAACAGGCTCAGCATGACGCCGACGAACAGGCCGAACCAGGCGCCCGAGGCCGCGCCGGCGCCGAGCACCCGCCGCCAGGACAGGCGGCCGGTGACCCGCTCGACCAGCATCAGGTCGACCCCGACGATGGTCACGTCCTGCACCGGGAACTCGCTCTCGGCCAGGAAGTCGACGGCCCGCTGGGCCTGCCCGTACTCCTCGTAGGAGCCGATCGGCCAGCCCGTCGGCTTGGTCGGCAGTCGCGGCGGGCCTGCCGTCCGGTCCTGTGATGAGAACGAACTCGTCACCGATATCACCCCGTTCGCGTGCCGTGGCTCTCCATTGTCCTCACGATCAACGAACCACGCGAACCGGGCGTGCCTGATCAGCGGCGATCAGCCCCGGGATTGGTACTCCCGGAGCAGTCCTCGGCTGATGATGGTCTTCTGGATCTCGCTCGTGCCCTCGCCGATCAGCAGGAACGGGGCCTCGCGCATGAGGCGCTCGATCTCGTACTCCTTGGAGTAGCCGTAGCCGCCGTGGATGCGGAACGACTCCTGCGTCACCTCGGCGCAGTACTCGGAGGCGATCAGCTTGGCCATGCCGGCCTCGACGTCGTTGCGCTGGCCGGAGTCCTTGAGCCGGGCCGCGTTGACCATCATCAGGTGCGCCGCCTCCACCTTGGTCGCCATCTCGGCCAGCTTGAAGGCGATGGCCTGGTGGTCGGCGATCTGGCGGCCGAAGGTCTTGCGCTGCTGGGCGTAGTCGATGGCCAGCTCGAAGGCGCGGATGGCGATGCCGCAGGCGCGGGCGGCCACGTTGACCCGGCCGACCTCGACGCCGTCCATCATCTGCGCGAAGCCCTTGCCGGTGGCGCCGCCGAGGACCTGGTCGGCGCCGATCTCGTAGCCGCTGAACACCATCTCGGTGGTGTCGACGCCCTTGTAGCCCATCTTGGCGATCTTGCCCGGGATGGTCAGGCCGGGCGTCACCTCGCCGTAGCCCACCGGCTTGTCGACCAGGAAGGCCGTCAGGTTCTTGTGCGGCTTGTCCGCCCCTTCGTCGGTGCGGACCAGGACCGCGGTCAGGTTGGAGGTGCCGCCGTTGGTCAGCCACATCTTCTGGCCGTCGATGACGTACCCGTCGCCGCTCTTCTTGGCTCGGGTCTTGATCGCCGCCACGTCCGAGCCCAGGTCCGGCTCCGACATCGAGAAAGAGCCGCGGATCTCGCCCGTGGCCATCTTCGGCAGGTAGTGCGCCTTCTGCGCGTCCGTGCCGTGCTGCTTGATCATGTGCGCGACGATGAAGTGCGTGT
>DASWRQ010000381.1:0-15921 GCA_036403095.1 Kutzneria sp.
GGTCGGTTACGTCGTGCTGACCGCGGTCGAGCCGTTCATCGGTTTCGAGTTCGCGTTGGTGGTCGCGGTGCTCGCGACGTTCGGCGCGGTCGAGGTCAGCTACCGGCTGATCGAGCACCCCAGCCACGCGCTGGCCCGCAAGCTGTCGCGGCGCAAGCCCGACGAGAGGATGCGGGACATCCCGGCCGAGATCGCCGCCGAGGTCACCACCCGCCTGCCCCGCGTCGAGGAGCCGATCCGGCCGGCACCGGTTCGGCCTGGCCAGCCGATGCCGCCGGCCCGGATGCCGATGCCGCCGCCGCGCGGCCAGTACCCGCCCCGCAACCCGCCGGTCCCGCCGGCCCGCGCGCCCCAGCCGCCCGGCCGCTATCCGGTCTGATCAGCGCCGGGGGTGGGTGACCATCGCTCCGGCCAGGGTGTCCAGGATCTTCGGCTCGAGTTCGGTCGAGACGCCGGGGGCGACGCCCCGCTCGACCATCTCCACGACGATCGTGTCACTGTCCACCATCAGCTGGGCCACGGCCGCGGGATCGTTCTGGATCTTCGCGCCCTGCACGACGTTGACGTTCTGGAAGGCGGCGGCGATCGACGGCGTCGCCCACGTGGTGAACGAGTCGCCGAGCCAGGTGGTCGTGCCGCCGACCATGCCCTTGACGTCGCCCGCGGTGCGGAAGGTGAGCACGTTCCTGGCGTCGAACGGAACCTGGTAGGACCGGTCGGTCACGCCGTCGGGGGCCAGGGTCAGCCGGTCGGTGTTGTCCACGCCGGTGCGGCCGATCAGCGGCGGCAGGTCGGCCGGGCCGCTGTAGGGCTGGCCCTTGGCGACCTGCCAGGTGCTGTCGACGCCCGGCACGATCGCGTTGGCCACCGCCCGGGTCATCAGCACGCCGCCGGCGAAGGTCCAGTGGCTGTCCTGCGGGAAGTACAGCGAGGCGCCGCTCTGCTGCTCCGCCGCGTGGATGTCGTCCCGCAGGTCGATCGCGCCCGCCTCCTTGACGATGCGCGGCCAGAACGCGTCGCTCAGCTCCTTGGCGCAGTCCTTGCCCTCGAACTGCGCCGGCAGGTTCTGCGGCTCGGACGTCGACTTGTCCGGCGGCACGACCAGGACGAACCGGCGGCCGGAGCCCAGCACGTCCTTCTTGAGCCGCAGCACGCTCTGCAGCACCGCGTCCAGCGATGCGGTCGGCTGGCACTTGGCCCGTACGTCCTCGCCGTAGTACAGCCAGCCGTTGGTGCCCTCGATGACCTGCGGGAACACCGCCGCCGGCCGCGGCGGGGCCGAGGTGCCGCCGGGGGCCGCGTCGCCGCCGCCCGTGCCCAGCGCCGGCGGCTCGCCGAACACGCCGCGGCTGATGTGGTCGTCGGCCTGGATCGCGCCGCTGCGGAAGGACAGGCTGTCCACCGCCCACGGACCGAGCGCGGTGAAGAAGCCCCAGCCCTGCGAGAGGCTCGGAAACGGGTGCAGCGGCCGGTTCTCGATCGCCTTCGGCTGGCCGAACAGCACCAGCCCGGCGAGCGGACCGAGGAAGAAGATCACCGTGCACACCAGTGCGAGTCGCTGCCGCGCCCCGTGCCGCGGCCGATAGCTCGGATGGTCAACGGGCAGACGCGCCTCGTGGATGACGAACGGCTGGGTCTGCTCCGGGTCGGGCTCCCCCGTCAGCAATGGCACCGACACGACCTGCACTCTAGTCACCCGCCGGACCGGCCCGTGCCGGAATGCGACACCGCGTCGTCGGTCTCACGTTCGCCGGTTCGGGGGATGGGTGCTAACGGAACGTGGCGGCGGACGGACTTGTCGGGCGACGGCGAGTTTGGAGGTCCGAGTGGTGGACGACTACGAAGGCGCCGAGCCGGTGGCGGAGCATGGAGCCGTGGCGGCGCCGCCGAAGCGGCGGTGGGCCGGGCCGTTCGCCGGCGGCGTCGCCGTGGGGGCACTGCTGCTGAGCGTGGCGTGGGGGCTGAGCCAGCCGACGGGGCCCGGGCCGGCGCTGCTGTTCGCGCCGGCGGCGACCGCCAGCGAGTCCGCGCCGAACACCTTCACGCTGCTCGGCACGTTCTCCTTGTACGGAACCTCCTCGACCAGCGGCGGCAGCTGCCACGGCACCGGCGGATACAGCGACATCGCGGACGGCGCGTCGGTGACCGTCTACGACGCGGCGGGCAAGGTCGACGCGGTCGGGGCGATCACCAAGCCGCAGCAGACCGGCCTGCTGGGCTGCGCGTTCTCGGTGGTGGTCTCGAACGTGCCGACCGGCGAGAAGTTCTACCAGGTCGAGGTCACGCACCGGGGCAAGGTCACGGTGACGGCGGACGACGCCAAGGCCGGCCGGGTCTCGCTGTCGTTGGGCAACTAAGGCGTGAGCGGCCGTCGGGGTAGCGGGCTCGAGTAGACGATCGTGGTCGTCACCGGGCCGAGACTGGAGATGCGGCCGGTGACTTCCTCGAGGTGCCGCATGGAGCGGGCCAGGACCTTGAGCACGAAGCAGTCCTCGCCGGTCACGTGGTGGGCCTCGACGACCTCGCGGGTGGACTCGAGCACGGCGTGGAAGGGCTTGTAATTGTTGGTGGGGTAGCGCAGGCGGACGAAGGCCATGATCGACAAGCCGAGGCGGTCGGGGTCGACGACGGCCGAGTAGCCGGTGATGATGCCGGACTCCTCGAGGCGGCGGACGCGTTCGGTGACGGCGCTGGGGGACATGGCGACGGCGCGGGCGAGCTCGGCGTAGCTGGCGCGGCCATCGGCCTGGAGCGCCTCCAGGATGCGCCAGTCGGTGGAGTCCAGGGAATCCGTGGTCACAGCGGGAGAATGCCATGGAATCCGACCGTGACGCCACGGCACGCCGTGGATTATTGGTTCAAAACTGATCGCCGGGTTCCTAACGTTGAGGCATGAACTTCTTCGCGATGTGTCTGGAGTTCCAGACGGATGTCAGCGACGTGGAACGGGCCCTGAGCAGCGGAGATCCGGGTTTTGTGTTGGTGGACACGAGAAGTGACGAGGCGTGGGCCCAGGGTCGGATCCCGGGCGCGGTGCGGATGGGGGACGCCGACCTCGACCCGGCGGTCCCGGTGGTGACCTATTGCTGGGGACCCGGCTGCAACGGGGCGACGAAGGCGGCGGCGGAGCTCACACGCAGCGGATTCCGGGTTCGGGAGATGATCGGCGGCATCGAGTACTGGATCAGGGAGGGCTTCCCGATCCGCACGGATGACGGCGACAAGCTGGGAAAACCCGACCCGCTCACGGCGGTGGACTGCGGTTGTTGAGGAGTTAACCTTCGCTCTGTGGCAGTTGTGCTCGACGGCAAGTCGTTGACGTGTGCGGAGGTGATCGCGGTCGCCGTCCGCGGCGAACCGGTGAGCATCGACCCGACGTCCAGGGAATGGGTACGTCGCGCGGCGGACCTGGCCCAGGAGGTCACGGGACGCCGCCCGGTCTACGGCCGCACCACGGGCGTGGGCGCGAACCGCATGGTGAGCGTGGAAGAGCAGGAAGTCGCGGCGTTCGGCCGTCGCCTGCTGCGCAGCCACGCGGGCGGCACCGGCCCGCTGATCCCGGAGACGGAAGCGCGGGCGATGATGGTGGTCCGCGCCAACCAGATCCTGGCCGGCCACTCCGGCGTTTCGGAGCACGTGCTGGACGCGCTGGCGCTGGCCCTGAACGCGGGCTGCCACCCCCAGGTGCACTCCGTCGGCGCGATCGGCACGGGCGACCTGACGGCGTTGGCCGAACTGGCGCTGACGCTGCTGGGCGAACAGCCGTGGATGGGCCCGCATCCGTTGCCGCCCATCAATTTCGCGACCTCGGACGCGTTGGCGTTCCTGTCCAGCAACGCCCTGACGATCGGCCAGTCGGTGCTGGCGCAGGGCCAGCTGTCGGCCCTGCTGGACCAGACGTGCACAACGGCGGCGCTTTCGCTGCTCGCGGTGGACGGCTCGGTGGAGCCGTTCGCGGAGGTCGTGCACCAGTCGCGGCCGCACCACGGCAGCCAGCTGGTGGCGCGCCGCATCCGCGACCTGCTCGGCGAGATCACGCACACGCCGGCCCGCGTGCAGGACCCGTTCGGCCTGCGGTGTTTCCCGCAGGTCCACGGCGAGGCCGCGGACAGCCTGCTGGCGCTGGAGCAGGTGCTGAGCGTGGAGATCAACGCCGGTGCGGAGAACCCGCTGGTGTCGGTGCTCGACGGCGACGTCTACCACCACGGCGGATTCCACAGCATCACGCTCAGCCTCGCCCTGGACAAGGCGCGGCTGTCGGCGCTGCAGACGGCCCAGCTGTCGGTGAGTCGGCTGGCGATGCTGTGCGAGCCCAACTACACCGGCCTCCGGCCGTTCGCGGCGGACGAGGCCAGCGGCAGCTCGGGCCTGATGGTCATCGAGTACACGGCGGCGGCCTCGTTGGCCAGCTTCCGGTCGATGGCGATGCCGGCGGTGCTCGGCCACGCCACGCTGTCTCGTGGCGTGGAGGAGCACGCCAGCTTCTCGGCCCAGTCGGCGCGGATGACGGGCGAGGTGGTGCCGCACTTCGTGATCGTGCTGGCCTGCGAGCTGATCGCCGGCGTCCGCGTGCTGCGGATGCGGCAGCTGCAGCCGAACAACAGCGCCGAGCTGCGGGCCGCGTTCGACAACGCGGTGGCCGTGCTGCCGACGGAGACCGAGGACCGGCCGCTGACCGTCGACCTGATGACGGCGAGCGCGCTGCTCACCGGCGAGCACGTGGAGATGCCCGATCAGCTCCGGCGGGTCACGAATAAGCCTGCCTGAGCTGCCGCTCGGCATCGTCCAGGTACTCGGCGAGCAGCTGCTCGGCCCGTTCCCGGCCCTGCTTGGCCAGCGCGACCAGGATCTCCTGGTTGCGCCCGATGTACGGCTCGTGGAACCGCTGCGGATCGCCCATCACGTGGAAGACCAGCCGTAGCTCGGCCAGGATGCCGCGCATCATGTCCACGACGCGAGGGCTGCCGGCGAGCTCGCACAGCGCCTGGTGGAACCGCAGGTTGTGGGTGCCGACGGCGACCCAGTCGGCGCGGGCGGCCGCCGCCACGGCCTCGTCCACGACCAGCTGCACGCGCTGGACGTCCTCGGCGGTGACCTCGGCGTAGCGCAGGGCGCCGCACTCGACGACCTTGCGCAGGCGGTACAGGTCGGTGACGTCGTCCTGGGTCAGCGTGCGCACGAACACGCCGCGGTTCAGCTCGTGGACCAGCAGCCGCTCGTGGGTGAGCAGCCGGAAGGCCTCGCGCAGCGTGTTGCGGGAGACGCCAAGCGCGGAGCCGATCGCCTCCTCGGACAGGCGGGTGCCCGGCGGCAGGTCGCCGACGGTGATCCTGGTGCGCAGCACGTCGGCGACACGTTCCGCGGTGCTGACGCGGTCCAGCTGGAGGCGGTCGGCGGCGAGCAGCTCCACCGGTCCGCCGGTCGGATCGGCCACGGGACCCCTTTCGGCGATAACCGTTGAACAATATATTTTCACCGGTTCGAGCGGCCAAGCTCCACCCCAGCGTGTGACGGCCCCGGTGCCACAGTGGACCGGCCGGGCGAAATGGGACGTGGGCGGCGGCGGGGGATGGGCACCCTGCCGCCGCCCACAACTACGGTGGGCTCCGTGAAGGAGCAACGCGCCGCACAACTGTTCGCGCTGCTGATGCTGGTGGTGACCGTCGGGCCGGTGGTGTCGATCTGGCTGTCGGTGATCGCGGCGACCGCGCTGTTCCTGCCGCAGGTGCCGACCAGCTTCACCGGCGGCGGGCTGCGGGCCATCGGCGTGATCGTCGTCGTGTCGCTCGCGGTGTCGCAGCTACTCGTGCCGGTGCTCCGATGGGTGCCCGGTCGGCCGTACCCCCGTATCGGCGCTGCGCTGTGTGCGCTAATTGGGTTGTTTGCCGGCGTGCTCGCCGCGATCCTGGCTTAGCGTGAATCACATGACCGAGCGAGCCGAAGTGGTCGTCGTCGGCGGTGGTGTGATGGGGCTGTCGACCGCCTTCCACCTCGCCGAGGCCGGGGTCGACGTGCTGCTGGTGGAACGGGACGAACTCGGTTCCGGCAGCACCTGTCGGGCGGCCGGCGGGGTGCGCGCCCAGTTCTCCGACCCGGCCAACATCGAGCTGGCCCGGCGCTCGCTCGTGGCGTTCGAACGATTCGGCGAGCGGCCCGGCGCGGAGATCGACCTGCGCCAGCACGGCTACCTGTTCCTGCTCGACGACGCGGCCGATGTCGACGCCTTCGAGGCCGGCGTCCGGCTGCAGAACGAGCTCGGTGTGCCGAGCCGGATGCTGACCGTCGAGCAGGCGGTCGAGCTGTCGCCACTGATCGTCGGGGACGGCCTGCTTGCCGCGGCGTTCTCGCCCACGGACGGGCACTGCACACCCGAGGCCGTGGTCCAGGGCTACGCCCGCGGCGCCCGTCGGCTCGGCGCGCGGATCCGTCAGCACTGCGCGGTCACCGGCATCGATGTCGCCGACGGCGTGATCACCGGCGTTCGGACGACAGAGGGACTTGTCGACACGTCGACTGTGGTCGTCACGGCCGGGGCGTGGTCGGCGGCCGTGGGCGAGATGGCCGGCGTGCCGCTGCCGGTGGTGCCGCTGCGGCGGCAGATCATCGTGACGTCCGAGCGGCCCGACCTGCCGGCCGAGCTGCCGATGACCATCGACTTCGGCACCTCGTTCTACTTCCATCCCGAGGGGCCGGGGCTGCTGGTCGGCATGTCCGATCCGGACCAGGAGCCGGGTTTCCATCTCGTCACCGGCGACGAGTGGCTGCCCGGACTGGCCGAGGCCGTGCAGCGGCGCGCGCCGTCGCTGGCCGAGGTCGGCATCGCGCACCGGTGGGCCGGTCTGTACGAGATGAGCCCCGACCACAATGCCCTGATCGGCGAGTCCCGCGCGGTTGGGCGGCTGCTGTACGCGACCGGTTTCTCGGGTCACGGGTTTCTGCAGGGGCCGGCGGTCGGCGAGGTGCTGCGGGACCTGGTGCTCGGCGTGCCGCCCGTGGTCGATGTGACCGGGCTGTCCGTCGACCGCTTCGCGACCAGTTCGGACCGTCCCGAACTGAACTGCGTCTGATGCTGAACCCCATCCATCTGCGCACGCTGACCGAGGCGGTCCGGACCGGCTCGTTCGCCGAGACCGCGCGCCTGCTCGGCTATACGACTTCCGCCGTGTCGCAGCAGATCGCCATGCTCGAACGGGCTGTCGGCGCCCAGCTGTTCGAGCGTTCCGCGCGCAGCGTGCGGCCCACCGCCATCGCCGAGCGGATGGCGATGCTCAGCCGGGACGCGCTCGCCGCACTGTCCGAACTGGAGCGCGAGGTGCGGGCCCTCACCCGTGGCGACGCCGGCACGCTGCGGCTGGCCAGCTTCGCCACCGCCAACGCCCGGATCATGGCCGCCACCCTCGCCGCCATCGTGGAGCGCCGGCCCGGCGCCGATGTGCTGCTGGACGAGGGCGAACCCGACGAGGTGCTGGCCGGCGTGCTCGACGGCGACCGTGATGTCGCTGTCGTCTTCGCCTACGACCTCGATCCTCGGACCTGGCCCCGGGAGCTCATCGCCACGCCCCTGCTGTCCGAGCCGCTCGTCCTCGTCACGGCCCCCGGGCACCGCCTCGCTTCGCGCGGCGACGCGTCCCTTGTGGAGGTCGCCGACGAGCGTTGGATCTGCACCCGCAGCGACACCTCCGGCTCCAAGTCTTTGGAACGCCTCTGCGCCACCGCCGGCTTCGTCCCGCGCATCACCTTGCGCAGTAACGACTACGGCGTCGTCTGCTCCCTCGTGCGCCGTGGCCTCGGTGTCGCCGTCGTGCCCAAACTCGCCCTCGCTCTCGGCGTCGACGCCGGCCTCGGCGTCCTCCGCATCACCGACTCCGAGGTGTTCCGCCGGATCCTCGCCCTGCACCGCCCCAGCAACACCAACCCCTTGCTGCCCATCGTGCTGGACGCCCTCCGGCTCCAGTGCCAGGCCATCGCCCAACGCTGGGCCTGAGTTGTCCACAGGCAACCCCCGAACAAGATCGACTGCCCAGCACCGCTGGTAGACTGGCTCCGGGGTCGCCCCCCTTGGGAGAGGCGGGGGCTGTTTAAAGCTTCTTCATGCGTACGCGGCTGATGGAGTGGTCGGCTTCCTTGCGCAGCACCAGGGTCGCCCGGCCGCGGGTGGGCCGGATGTTGTTGACCAGGTTGGGCTCGTTGATCTCCTGCCAGATCTGGGTCGCCCGGGCGACGGCCTGCTCGTCGGTCAGCGAGGCGAACCGGTGGAAGTACGAGGCGGGATTGGCGAAGGCGGTGTCCCGCAGCTTGAGGAAGCGGCTGACGTACCACTGCTGAATGCAGTCGGTGCGGGCATCGACGTAGAGGGAGAAGTCGAACAGGTCGGACACGGCCAGCCGGGCGCCGGGCTGGAGCACGTTGAGGCCCTCGACGATGAGAATGTCGGGCTGCCGCACCAACTGCCGGGTGCCGGGCACGATGTCGTAGCTGAGGTGGGAGTAGACGGGCGCCTCGACCTCGGGCGCGCCGGCCTTGACGTCGGCGACGAAGCGGACGAGGGCCCTGCGGTCGTAGCTCTCGGGAAAACCCTTGCGGGTCATCAGACCCCGCCGCTCCAGCTCGGCATTGGGCAGCAGAAAACCGTCGGTGGTGATCAGGTCGACCCGCGGATGGTCACTCCACCGAGCCAGCAGCGCCTGCAGGATGCGTGCGGTGGTGGACTTGCCGACAGCGACGCTGCCGGCGACGCCGATGATGAAAGGCACCTTTTCGGACGGTTCGCCCAGAAACGTGGTGGTGGCGGCGTGCAGCCGCTGGCGGGCGGCGACCTGGAGGTTGATCAGCCGGGACAGCGGCAGGTAGATGTCGGCGACCTCGTCGAGCGACACCCGGTCGCCGAGGCCCTGCAGCCGGTGCAGCTCGTCCGAGGTGAGGCTCATCGGCGTGGCCGCGCGCAGCTCACGCCAGTGCTCGCGCCCCAGTTCCACGTACGGGGTCAGATCGCGCGCTCGCGTCACGCCCACAGTGTCCCCGCCGGTCCCGGTTTCGTTCACCCCCGCGACACGTGATGTTGACGACGCTGAGCAGCGAACCGACTGCCACGAACGGAGTAACGGCGGAGATCAAGTTGTCTCCGTTGGATAACGATCTTATCGCGAGATGTCTACCATTTCCCGTCACCGTAATCGTTTGCAGCTATGTGACCAGCGGAAATGCCTGCCTGTGGATAACTTTCCCCGATCGTGATTCATCGACGCGAGCCGCGAAATCGGTGACAGAGAGTTAAAAGCGAGCTCAGCTCGTCTAGTCGATCTTCGTGACGTGCCACGGATGGGTGACGTTTCCGCAGGTCAAACCCTATGGGGTGACTGGTGTGCGGCATGCGTCACTCCATCGAGTAATGTCCTGGCGCGTTCCACACAGGACTTTCACCGAACGCGGCGCAAACCGCCCGTTCGGACTATGTGTCACGGCTTCAAGTGCGTCCGTTTGGGTGAGTAGACGCTCGGAGCGTGACACCGCAGGGCAGGTCAGTGGTCGGGGACCAGCGCTAGCAGGCAGTCACAAGGGAGAGTCATGGCAAACCGGTTCCACCCGGGTCGGATCGCGGCCGCCGTGCTCGGCGCCTCGATCGCTCTGATGTCGGCGGCGCCGCTGGCGTTCGCGGACAACGGCAACGCCGACCACGGCGGCTACGCCACCCCGCGCGGCCCGCGCGACCAGGCGGCAACCCCCAAGTCGGACGCCGATTTCGAGAAGACCGGCCTCAACGTCAAGCTCGTCGCCGACAAGTACAAGAGCGAGCAGACGCTGCTCATCCCGATCACGGTGGACGGCCAGAAGGTCTACACCTACTGCGTCGAGCTCAACGTCGAGATCGACGGCAAGGTCAAGATGATCGAGGTCCCGTGGGACAAGTACCCCTACGAGGCCACCCCCGGTGACAAGGACGGCGGCTTCAAGGCCAACGCCCCGAAGATCAACTGGATCCTGCAGAACAGCTACCCGAACATCGGCGCGGACAAGCTGACCCAGACGCTCACCGCCGCCGGTGTCAAGCTGCACAACGGCTTGAGCGCGGCGGAGGCGATCAGCGCCACGCAGTCCGCCATTTGGCACCTCTCCGACGGCGCGAAGCTGGACGAGGGCAACCCCACCCCGTACGACGGCAAGGACGCCGGCGCGGATGTGGTGGCGGCTTACCACTACCTGCTGGACCACGCCACGCCGGTCGACCAGCCGAAGCCGTCGATGGACCTGACGCCGGCCTCCGCGGCCGGCAAGGCCGGTGACCTGATCGGTCCGTTCAAGGTCACCGCCAGCAACGTCACGGGCAAGGTCACGGTCACCGCGCCGAATCTGCCCAAGGGCGTCACCCTCACCGACAAGGACGGCAAGGCGCTGGGCGACGTCGTCAACGGCACCGAGATCTACGTCAAGGTTCCGGCGGGCGCCGAGGCCGACAAGGCCTCCTTCGCCCTCGACGCGAAGGTGCACCTCAACGCCGGCCGCCTGTTCGTCGGCGCCAACGCCAGGGACGGCAAGCCGAGCGAGAAGGCCATCACGCAGTCGCTGATCGTGGCCAAGCCGACCGACATCACGCTGCACAAGGAAGCCGTCGCCTCGTGGACCGTCGCGGACACCACGACCCCGCCGACCACCACCACGACGACCAAGCCGACGACCCCGACGACCACCACGCAGCCGTGTGTGCCGTCCACCTCGCCGACGACCACCACGACCACCAGCAACGGTGGCGGCACCACCAGCAGCACCCCGATGCCGCCGTCGTGCGCCACGCCGACTCCGACCACCTCGGCCGACACCAACGAGCTCGCCTACACCGGCGCCTCGGTCATCGGCCCGGTCATCGCCGGCCTCGTGCTGATCGGCGCGGGCATCGGCGCGCTGTTCTTCGTGCGTCGCCGTAAGGCCAACCACAGCTGACACCGGCTGATCCGCTGAGCCATGTGGGGCCTCCCGTGGGAACGGGAGGCCCCACTGTCATTTCGGTTAGGTACGCTCCGTTGTCGACCCTGACCTCGAAAGGTGGACAGTGAACGTCCCCAACGCGACTGAGCCCGCACAGTCCGACAGCACGCCCCGTGCCGGTCGCCGGCCGGTGATGGTGACGTGGCAGGGCCTCACCGGTCCCCGCCTGGAGTCGGCCCGGTTGGTGCTGTCCGAGAACCGGATCAAGGGCAGCGGCCGGGTCGTCGCCGCCGCCTTCGACGGCGACGAGGCCTACAACGCCTCGTTCGAGCTGTCCGTCGGCGAGGACGGGGTGGTGAGCCGGCTGCTGCTGCGCAGCGCCACCGCCGAGGAAGAGCGCACCATGTCGCTCAGCCGCACCGAGGACGGCATGTGGATCGTCGACCGCGGCCGGGGCGCCGAGCGCCGTGACTTCGAGGGCGCGCTCGACGTCAACCTGCAGAGCAGTGTCCTGTTCAACGCCTTGCCGGTGCGCCGTCTCGGGCTGCACCGCGAGGCCGGCGAGCACGAGCTGCCCGTGGTCTGGGTGTCGCTGCCGGACCTGTCGGTCAGCCTCGTCCACGAGCGCTACCGCACCGTCTCCGTGGACGACAGCGGCAGCGTGGTCGCCTTCGACCGCGGCGACGCCTCGGTCGAGCTCACCGTCGACGCCAACGGCCTGGTCGTCGACTACCCCGGCCTGGCCCGCCGCGTCTGACATCACTTTCCGTGGTCGATCGCTGCGCTGTGTAAGCGGTGCGGAATGATCTGCCCGGTGAGTGTGCACGTGTTCGTCGAGTCGCGCCGAGGCTCGACCTACCTACTGGCTGCCGGTGCGGTCCAGCCCGGCTGTCTGGGCAGCGCCCGAGTGATGCTGCGGGGGCTGTGCCTGTCCGGTCAGCGTCGCGTGCACTTCAAGGACGAGGGACCGTCCCGGCGGCGAGAGATAATTTTCCAGGCTGGAGGTTCTCGGCGCGGTCACGACCGTGTACACCAGCCAGGCGAGCGGGGAGACCGCGCGCCGGCGGTGTCTGGAGCGTCTGGTGCGTGACCTGCTGGACATCGGCGCAACACGGCTCGTGCTGGAGAGTCGAGCCAGCGGTGACCGACTGGATCAGCGGGTCCTACGCGGGGCGACCGGCAAACAGCCGAGCGGAACCGGCTTGCTGTATGAGCACCTCAAGCCGCACGAGGAGCCCCTGCTGTGGGTGCCGGACGCGGTTGCCTGGTGCTACGGCAACGGCGGTGACTGGCGCAGGCGCGTGGCGCCACTGGTGGCGCGGTCCGTCGACACGGATCTGCCCTGAACAGCGCGAAACCCGAACTTCCGTCGTCCGGCGGTCGTTCGGGTTCACTTCTGAGGCTTACGGGCCTCAGCTGTCCGTGACTATACCCCACCTGCAGTGATCAGAGCATCTGCACGATCGCGACGGTGCCGTCCAGGGCGGTCAGGCGGCCCCCCTTGTTGCCGAGATCGCGGAGGTTGGCCAGGGCGCCCCGGGCCTCCAGGTCGACCTTGACGGGGTGGCGCGTGCCCGAGCGGTGCTGCTCGAGCTCCCGACGGGCCAGGTGTCCGGCGTTGACGGTGGCGGCGAGGCCGCCGGTGGAGGCGAGGGAGCCGCGGGCGGCGCCGAGGCGGCCCAGCGCGTCGTCGACGGCATCGAGCAGGGCGGCGCGATTGCCCTCGCACATGGCCTGCACGAGCTCGGGACGGCTGCCGGCAACGCGGGTGCCGTCGCCGAACGCGCCGGCGGCCAGGGCGAGCGACAGCGGCCCGCCGTCGGCGCCGACGCTGGCCAGCACAGCGGCCATGAGGTGCGGCAGGTGCGAGATGCGGGCGACGGCGTCGTCGTGGGCGGACGCCGAGGCCGGCACGACGTGGGCGCCGCAGGCCAGGGCCAGCTGGACGACCTCCGTCCACACCTCCTCGTCGCTGTCGTCCTCGGTGGTGACGACCCAGGCCGCGTCCCGGAACAGCTCGGACGAGCCGGCGGACCACCCGGACCGCGACGTGCCGGCCATGGGGTGCCCGCCGACGTACCGGGCGTACGGGTTGATCTTGCGCACCGCCTCGGACACCGCGCCCTTGACGCTGATGACGTCGGTGAGGCGGCAGCCGGGGGCGTACGCGGAGACCGAGCGCAGCACCTCCACCAAGGCTGTCAGCGGCACGGCCAGCACGATGAGGGCGTCTTCCTCATCGGCCCGGCGCAGCGCGTCGTCCACGCTGTCCTCGACGGTGAAGCCGGCCGCGCGCGCGGCTTCGGCGTCCGTCGTGGAGGCGGTGGCACCCCAGGTCGCCCGGCCGGCAGCGCTGGCGGCGCGCATGACGGACCCGCCGATCAGACCCAACCCGATCACACAAACAGGCAGCACGTGCCCCATCCTGCCGCGACCGGCGAACCTGGCGAAACCACCCCGGGTGTTTAACGCAGCGCGTCGAGCGCGAACGCCGCGTACATGGCGACTCCGTGCTCCATCGCGGCCTCGTCGAACAGCACCCGATTGGAGTGGTTGGGGGCGGCATCGTCCAGCCCGATCGACGGCGGGCAGGCGCCGAGGAAGGCCATCGTGCCGGGAATCTGCCTGGTCACGTACGAGAAGTCCTCGGCGCCCATCATCGGCTCGGCCATCGGCTCGCTGTAGCGGTGCCCGAGCACGCTGGACGCCAGACCGAGCACCGTGCTGGCGACGTCGGCGTCGTTCACGGTGATCGGGTAGCCGCGCTCGATCTGGAACGTGGCCGAGCAGCCGTAGGCCGCCGCCGTGTGCTCGCAGATCCGCTTGGCCTCGGTGTGCACTTCGGTCCGGGTGGTCTCGGAGAAGGTCCGGATCGTGCCCTCCAGCTCGGCCAGCTCCGGAATGATGTTGCTGGTGGTGCCGGCGGCAATCTTGGCCACGGTGAGCACCGCCGGCTCGGTGGTGGCGATCCGGCGGGTGATCATCGTCTGCAGCGCGCCGACCATCGCCGCCGCGGCCGGCACCGGGTCCAGCGCCTTGTGCGGCTGCGAGGCGTGGCCGCCGCGGCCGATCACCCGTACCCGGAAGACGTCGGCCGCCGCCATGATCGGACCGGGGCGGCTCGTGATCACTCCGGACCGCACGGTTGACGTGATGTGCAGGGCGAACGCCTTGTTCGCGAGCAGGCCGGATGCGCCGAGCACGCCCTCGTCGATCATGTGCTTGGCCCCGTGGTGGCCCTCCTCGCCGGGCTGGAACATGAAGACGACGTGGCCGTTGAGGGCCTCCTTGCGGGCGCACAGCAGCCGGGCCGCCGACGCGAGCATCGCCACGTGCGTGTCGTGGCCGCAGGCGTGCATCGTCCCGTGCACCTCGGAGGCGAACGCGCAGCCGGTCTGCTCCGTCAGTGGCAAGGCGTCCATGTCCGCACGCAGCAGCACGGTCGGGCCGGGACGTGCGCCGTGCAGCACCGCGACCACCGAGTCCGTCGACTTGCCCCTGGTGATCTCCAGCGGCAGACCCTCCAGCGCGTGCAGCACCGCCGCCTGCGTCAGCGGGACCTTCAGGCCCAGCTCAGGCCGCTTGTGCACCTGCCGGCGCAGCGCCACCGTGCGGGGCTGGAGCGCGCGGGCGGCCTCGATGAGACCAGCGAGCCTGGGGTCACCTGACTGGGTGGTTGCTGGGCGTGCCGCTGAAGTGGTCATCCAGCCATGGTCCCACCGGAACCACCGTCCGGCCGATCTCCGCGGGGCCGGCTTGGGGGATAGTGCTTCCGAGTGACCGGCCCGTGCGCATACGGTGTGCACATGTCGGGGCACGAGCCGGTCGGTGGTTTCGGTGTCGCCGTCGTCCGCGAGGACGGCAAATGGCGCTGCAGCTCGCTCGAACTGGCCACACTGAACGAGCTCGACGCCGCCATCACCGCCCTGCGCGAGATCAGGTCGACCGGGGCGCTGTTCGGCATGCTCAATGTCGACGACGAGTTCTTCGTGCTGCTGCGCCCCAGTCCCGGTGGGGTGTCCCTGCTGCTCTCCGACGCCGCTGCCGCGCTCGACTACGACATCGCCGCCGACGTGCTCGACCTGCTGCGCGTCGAGCCGCCCGACGACGAGGACGACGGCCTCTGGCCCGAGGGCGACCTGGCCATCCTCGCCGACCTCGGGTTGCCCGACGGAGAGCTCCAGGTCATCGTCGACGAGGTCGACCTCTACCCCGACGAGCAGCTGCAGATGATCGCCCAGCGCTGTGGTTTCAGCGCCGAGTTCTCCGCGCTCGTCGACCGTGTCCAGCAGTGACGAGGCGCTGGTCCGCGCCGCTATCCGGGCCGCTCGCGAGGCCGGCGACGACATCCCCATCGGCGCCGTGGTCGTCGACCGTGACGGCCGGGAGCTCGCCTCCGCCTGCAACGCCCGGGAGCGCCTCGGCGACCCCACCGCCCATGCCGAGATCCTGGCCCTCCGCGCCGCTGCCGCCCGTCTCGGCGACGGCTGGCGCCTCGAGGGCTGCACGCTCGCCGTCACCGTCGAGCCCTGCACCATGTGCGCCGGCGCCCTCGTCCTGGCCCGGGTCTCCCGCGTCGTCTTCGGCGCCTGGGAGCCCAAGACCGGCGCCGTAGGCTCCCTCTGGGACGTCGTCCGCGACCGACGCCTCAACCACCGCCCCGAGGTCCTCGGTGGCGTCCTCGCGCAGGAGTGCGCCGCCCTCATGGACGGCTTCTTCGCCACCCGCCGCCCCCATGTGTAAACCCCTGGCACGCCTCCTGTAATGTTCTTACCGGTGGCGTGTCCGAGCGGCCGAAGGAGCACGCCTCGAAAGCGTGTGAGGGGCAACCCTCCGTGGGTTCAAATCCCACCGCCACCGCTGCACAGAGCCCCGGCAACCAACTGGTTGCCGGGGCTTCGTCGTGTCAGCGGCGAACAACCGGCGGCCGGTAGTGCATTCGAATCAGGACCAGCACGCCGACAGCGGCATAGACGAGCAGGACGATGCCGGCGGTGATAC
>DASWRQ010000382.1:0-4845 GCA_036403095.1 Kutzneria sp.
CGCGATCACGACCAGCGGGGTGCGCATCGTCGAGGAGACCGAGCGGGCGCGCGAGCTGGCCCGCATGCTGGCCGGCCTGCCCGACTCCGATCTGGGCATCGCGCACGCCGAGGAGCTGCTCGCGGTGGCGGCCAAGGAGAAGCGAGGCTGACGACTTCCCAGCCGTCGTGCTGGCCTGCAACAATGCGGGCCACGACGGGGGAGAGGCGGGGTTTATGCCCCATTTGTGGGTGAGATCGCGCATGTCGCGTGCAAGGCGCGTGATGCGTCGTGTCAGGATGGCCGGGATGCGACTTCCCACCCTACGACGAGCCCGCAGCGCCGATCCGGACGCCGTCACCGGCACCGCGCGCCTCGACCGCCGGACCAAGCGTCTGGCCGGCCGGCTGCGCCCCGGCGACATCGCGGTGATCGACCACGTCGACCTCGACCGGGTGGCCGCCGACTCGCTGGTCGCGGTCGGTGTCGCGGCGGTGCTCAACGCCAAGCCGTCGATCTCGGGCCGGTATCCCAACCTCGGACCCGAGGTGCTCATCAAGAACGGCGTGGTCCTGGTCGACAGCCTCGGTGAAGACCTCTTCGACCGCCTGCACGAGGGTGACCTGGTCAGCATCGACGGCGAGACCGTGCTGCTCGGCGGCGAGCCGGTCGCGACCGGGGTCCGGCAGGACGCCGAAACCGTGGCCGCCTCGATGGCCGACGCCCGCGAGGGCCTGTCGGTGCAGCTCGAGGCGTTCGCGGCCAACACCATGGACTATCTGAAGCAGGAGCGCGACCTGCTCCTGGACGGCGTCGGCGTGCCCGAGGTGCAGACCCGCATCGCCGGCCGGCACGTGCTGATCGTGGTGCGCGGCTACGACTACAAGGAGGACCTCGACGTCCTCCGCCCCTACATCCACGAATACAAGCCGGTGCTGATCGGTGTCGACGGCGGGGCCGACGCGTTGGTCGAGTCCGGCTACACGCCCGACCTGATCATCGGCGACATGGACTCGGTCACCGACGACGTGCTGCGCTGCGGCGCCGAGGTGGTCGTGCACGCCTATCCGGACGGCCGCGCCCCCGGTCTCGAGCGGGTACGCAAGCTCGACGTGCCGGCGCTGACCTTCCCGGCCGCGGCGACCAGCGAAGACCTGGCCATGCTGCTCGCCGACGACAAGGGCGCCACCCTGATCGTGGCCGTGGGCACGCACGCCAACCTGGTCGAGTTCCTCGACAAGGGCCGTGGCGGCATGGCCTCGACCTTCCTCACCCGGCTCAAGGTCGGCGGCAAGCTGGTCGACGCCAAGGGCGTGAGCCGGCTCTACCGCCAAAACATCTCGGGTTCCGCGCTGCTGCTGCTCATTCTCTCGGCGATCGCGGCGATGGCGTCCGCGGTGGCGGTGTCGACGGTCGGAAAGGCGTACCTCACCGTGGTTTCCGAGTGGTGGGACAATCTGGTCTTCCAGCTGGGACACCTCTTCTAACAACCGTCGGGGCTTTCGTCGTGATCAACTTCCGGTACCACGTGGTGTCGCTCACCGCGGTCTTCCTTGCCCTCGCCATCGGTCTGGTCGTGGGCACCGCCGCGCTCAACGGGCCGGTGGCCGACAGCCTGCGCTACCAGCTCGACGCGCTGAAGAAGGACAACAGCAACAAGCGCGACCAGGTCGACCAATACCGCGACCAGATCAACCGCAGCCAGGATTTCGCCACCCAGGTCGCCCCGACGCTGCTCAACGGCAAGCTGACCGGCCGCCGGATCGTCGTGGTCGCGCTGCCCGGCGCCACCGACTACACGGCCGGCGTGATCTCGATGCTGCAGATCGCCGGGGCAACGGTCACCGCCCGGGTGACGGTGCAGGACAAGTTCTTCGACCCCAACGTCAGCACCGAGCTGCTCGACCTGGCGAGCCAGTCGTACCAGGGCACGATCCCGTTCGATGGGCTGCCGGTCAACAGCGACGGCGTCGAGACGGCCAGCGCCCAGCTCGCCCTCGCCCTGCTGCAGCGGGCCGGCGGCTCGCAGCCGGCGGCCGACGACGTGACCTCGGTGCTCACGGCCTACACGAAGGCCGGCTACATCTCGGTCGACGAGAAGCAGGCCAAGGCGATCGGCGGTGCCGAGGGCACGGTCATCGTCTCCGGGCCGCCCGCGGTCGACAAGGACGCCGCCAAGAAGAGCCAGTCCGCGGTCACCCTGGCCACCCAGTTCGACATCCGGCCGCTGCTGATCGCCGGCGACGGCGTCGGCGACGGCAACCTGATCTCGGCCGTCCGCGGCGACGCGTCGCTGGTCACGAAGATCTCCACGGTGGACAACGCCAGCACGGTCCAGGGTCAGTTGGCGGCCGGCATGGCGACGGTCGAACGCATGGTGCAAAACAAGGTGGGCCAGTACGGCCTGGCCGCCGGCGCCTCGAGTCTGGTGCCGAAGGCCGCGTCGTAGCGCGGGGTCCGTAGACTTCCCTCCCATGGCCATTGGAGTCCTCCGGGGGTTCGGCGTCGGCGCGGTGGTCGCGCGCGGCGCCCTGAACTGGATCGTCAGCGACCAGAAGTCCTCCGGCCTGGTCCGGAACAACTTCCGCGGCCGCCAGGTGACACTGGCCGGCGGCCCGGCCCTCGCCATCGGCGCGACGGCCGGTGCGGTCGCCGGGGCGCCCGGCCTCCGCGCCAAGGCGGCCGCCCTCACGGCGGGCGCGGTCGCGGGCGCGGTCGGCTTCTACGACGACGTCGCCGGCAACCGGCCCGAACAGCAGGCCGCCAAGGGCTTCGCCGGGCACCTGGGCGCGCTGCGCGAGGGCCAGGTCACCAGCGGCCTGGTGAAGGTCGCCGGGGTGGGCGCGGCCGGGCTGGTCGCGTCGTCGCTGCTGGGCAGCGGACACACCGGCTTCCGCAAGGGCGTCGACGTGCTGCTCGGCGCGGGCGTGATCGCCGGCATGGCCAACCTGGTCAACCTGCTCGACCTGCGCCCCGGCCGGGCCATCAAGGCCGGCCTGGTGGCCGGCGCGCCGCTGGCCGTCGGCCGGGGCGGTGGCGTGGCGGCGGGCACGCTCGGCGCGGCGGGCGCGCTGCTCCCGGCCGACCTGGGCGAAGACATCATGCTCGGCGACTCGGGCGCCAACGCGCTGGGCGCCCTGCTCGGGGTGGCGCTGGCCGCCCGCACGGGCACCGCCGGTCGCTTCCTGGCCCTGACCGTCCTGGCGTCGCTGACCGCGGCCAGCGAGAAGGTCAGCTTCACCAAGGTCATCGCGGAAACGCCGTGGCTCCGCGCGGCCGACGAACTCGGCCGCCAGCCCGTCGCGTGAGCGATCCGATCACTTCCGACTCCGACAATTCGGGCATAATGGCGGGGATGGAGTCGGCCGCGGTTGAGCCGGGCGGAGCGGCCGCGGTTGAGCCGGGTGACGCCGGTGGAAACCGGGCCGCGACGGCGGCTCCGGTGGTCCGGGTCGCGGGCGCGGCGGCGCTCATCGCCGCGCTCACCGTGCTGGCGCGGGTCGCCGGGTTCGCGCGGACGACGGTGTTCTCCTACACGGTCGGCGACCACGGGCTGGCCGACATCTACTACGCGGCCAACACGATTCCCAACATCGTCTTCGAGCTGGTCGCCGGAGGCGCGCTGGCCAGCCTGATCGTGCCGTTGCTGGCCCAGCACGTCGCCGCGGGGGACCGGGACCGGGTCAACGCGGTCACGTCGGCCCTGCTCACCTGGGTGCTGTCGCTGACCGTGCCGTTCGCCATCGTGATCGCGCTCGCCGCCGGTCCGATCGCCGGGCTCCTGCACCGAGTGCCGCCGGGGGAGCAGGACCTGGCCGCCAGCATGCTGCGTGTCTTCGCGCCCCAGCTGCCGCTCTACGGCGTCGGCATCGTGCTGACCGGGGTGCTTCAGGCCCACCACCGCTTTGCCTGGCCGGTCATCGCGCCGCTGCTGTCGAGCCTCACGGTCCTCTCGTCCTACCTGACCTACGCCGCGATCGACGGCGCCCGGTCCGGATTCGACCACCTCACCGAGGCCGGGCAGTACACCCTCTCGGTCGGCACCACCCTCGGTGTGGTCGTGCTCGCGCTCTGCCTGCTCATCCCGCTGAGCCGGCTGCACCTGCGGCTGCGCCCGAGTTATCGGTTCCCGGGTGAGGAGGGCCGGCAGGCGGTGCGGCTCGGCTGGGCCGGCGCGGTCACCGTCGGCGCCCAACAGCTGGTGATCCTGCTGATCGTCGGGCTCGGGACCCGGGTGCTGGCCCAGTACAACTACGCGCAGACGATGTTCCTGCTGCCGTGGGCGGTGCTGGCCGTGCCTCTCGCGACCGCGGTCTACCCCCGGTTGTCGGACGCCGCGGCCCGCCGGGACGAGCCGGCCTACGCCGAGCATCTGGCCGGCACGACCCGCTCGATCATGCTGCTGGCCTGCCTCGGCGGCGGCGCGCTGGCGGCGCTGGCCGGGCCGGCCGCCCGCCTCATCGGCAGTGCGGGCTCCGCGCCGGGGATCGTCGCCTTCGCGCCCGGGCTGATCGGGTGGAGCCTGTTCGCGATCCTGTCCCGCGCGCTCTACGCCCGCGGAGCGACGATCGCCGCGGCGATCGCGTCCGCGGCCGGGTGGGCGGTCGCCGGCCTGGTGGTCATCGTGATCAGCGCCACGACCGACGGCTCGGCCCAGCTCGCCGGGCTGGGGGCGGCCAACGCGGCCGGGATGAGTGTGATCGGGATTCTGCTCGTCTACGCCGTACGCAGGAAAGCCGGACCCGACGCCCTCGCCGGACTCGCCCGGGTGACCGTGGTCGGTATCGTGGCCGCGGCTGTGGCCGCGCTCGCCGGATGGGCGACGGTGGCCGGTGTCGGACATCTGATCGGCCCGACCCCCACGGT
>DASWRQ010000383.1:0-46294 GCA_036403095.1 Kutzneria sp.
CTAGGCTCCATGCCGTGACGACGTTGATGATGGACGCCGGCCCCACCGAAGCCGACTCCCCCGCGATGAGAACCGGTGGCCTGCCGCTGTTACCGCTGGGATCCGAATGGCCGACGTGCGTGGAATGCGATGCGCCGCAGCAGTTCCTGGCGCATCTGCCGCTGCCGGCCGGCCCGACGTTGGCGGTGT
The DNA here is from genome assembly GCA_036403095.1 of Kutzneria sp. Lineage (GTDB taxonomy): Bacteria > Actinomycetota > Actinomycetes > Mycobacteriales > Pseudonocardiaceae > Kutzneria. The sequence goes on from DASWRQ010000383.1 coordinate 190, forward strand.
TCATGTGTATGGACGATCCTGGAATGTGCGCAGCGTTCGTGCCGGGCAGCGGCGCGAACGCAGTGGTGTTCGTGGCGGGCGAGGTGACGCCACTCGCGGCCCCGGAGGACGGCGTGACCGGACTCGATGACGTCACGGCGATCACCCTGGCGGCCACCGACGACGTCTATGACTACCCGCTGCCCAGCGGCGACGTGCTCGGGCAGTTCGGCGGCGAGCCGACCTGGATCCAGCACCCCGAGACCCCGGATTGCCCTGAATGCGGCCAGACCATGGGCTTCGTCCTCCAGCTGGAGGAGCATTCGTCGATCAACTTCGGCGGCGCGGGCGCGGGCTACGTCTTCGCCTGCCGGCCGTGCGAACGGGGCGGTTTCCTCTTTCAGTGCTGAGCGCGGTACGCGCTGCTTGAGCAGCGCCGGCACCGCGTACCACTGCAACGGGAACTGAAAGACGATCAGCTCGTGCTCATCGACGAGCCGCTGCTCGCCTGGCACGTCGATGACGCGTTCCAGACCCGGAAGACCCCAGATCAGGCGCGCTCGATCCACAGGTGCGTGCAGGGCTCCGTGGTCACGGTGCGCGTGACCCGGTAGCCGTCCATCGGCAGGTCGCCGAACAGCCGCTCGCCCGCGCCGAGGAACAGCGGCACCTGGACGATGTGCATCGAGTCCACCAGCCCGGCGCGCAGGCACTGCCGGATCACGTCCGCGCCGCCGCCCACCCGCACGTCCTTGCCGTCGGCTGCCTTGAAAGCCTGTCCCAGCGCGGATTCCAGGCCGTCCGTGACGAAGTGGAACGTCGTGCCGCCCTCCATCGGCACCGACGGCCGTCCGTGGTGCGTCAGCACGAAAACATCGTGGTGGTACGGCGGATTCGGGCCCCACCACCCCGTCCAGTCGTGGTTGGGCCACGCGCCCCTGATCGGCCCGAACATGTTGCGGCCCATCACCGTCGCGCCCACGTTGTCCTCGCCCTGGGCGATCACCTCGTCGTCCAGCCCGTCGAGCGGGCCGCCGAACGTCTTGGTGGCGAGCAGCCAGTCGTGCAGGTGGCCGCCGTTCCCGTCGCCGAACGGCGCGTCCTCGCGCTGGTGCAGGCCGGTGACGTACCCGTCGAGGGAAATGGTGACGTTGTGGACCCTCAGCTTCGGCATGGAGTGCACTTTACTGACCGGCATGGGTTCTTTGGACGGAATCGTGGTGGCCGACTTCTCCCGGGTGCTGGCCGGGCCGTACTGCACGATGCTGCTGGCCGACCTGGGCGCGGACGTGATCAAGGTGGAGAGCCCGCGCGGCGACGACACCCGGCAGTGGCTGCCGCCGACGGACGCGGACGGTGTCGGCACGTACTACCTGGCGGTGAACCGGAACAAGCGGTCCATCGCGCTGGACCTGGCCGACCCGACCGACTCCGACGCCGCCCGAGAGCTGGCCCGGCGGGCGGATGTGCTGGTGCACAACCTGAGGCCGGGCACGATGGAGCGTTTCGGCCTCGGCTACGACGACGTCGCGACGACCAATCCGGGGGTCGTCTACTGCTCGATCAGCGGCTTCGGTCCCGATTCCAACCTGCCCGGCTACGACCTCCTGGTGCAGGCGGCGTCCGGGATGATGAGCCTCACCGGCGCGCCGGACGGCCCGCCGTACCGGGCCGGGGTGGCGGTGATCGACGTGATGACGGGCCTGCACGCGGCGACCGGCATCTTGGCGGCGCTGCACCACCGGGACGTGACCGGCCAGGGCCAACACGTGCAGACGAACCTGCTGTCGGCGGCGTTGTCCTCGCTGGTCAACCAGACCTCGGCTTACGTGGCCGGCGGCGTGGTGCCGCACCGCATGGGCAACGAGCACCTCAGCCTCTACCCGTACGAGCCGATGGCCACGGGCGACGGGGAGCTGATCATCGCGGTCGGCAACGACCAGCAGTTCCGCCGGCTGGCGGCGGCGGTCGGCGCGCCGGAGCTGGCCGACGACGCGAAGTTCGCCACCATGGCCGGCCGCAACGCCAACCGACAGGAGCTGCGCACGCTGCTGCTGGACCGGCTGGCCGAGAAGCCGGCCCAGGAGTGGTTCCGCATCCTGGCCGACGCCGACATCCCGTGCGGGCCGATCAACGACGTCCGCCAGGGCGTCGAGCTGGCCACCGAGCTGGGCCTCGACCCGGTCGCGCGCGCCGGCGGCGTGCCGACGATCCGCAATCCGCTGACGCTGTCGGCCACGCCGACCCGGCACGAGCTGGCGCCGCCGAAGCTGGACGAACACGGGGCGGAGATCAGGGCGTGGCTGGACCGGAGCTAGCCGCCTTCTTCCGCTCGCGGTAGGCCCGCATCGCCGCTTTGGAGGCACAGCCGGGCGAGCAGTAGACGGCCGAGCCGTTGCGGGTCTGGTCGACGAACACCCACCGGCAGGGGTGCGCCCGGCAGGTCTTGAGCCGAGCCCACTTGCCGGACAGCGACAGCTCGACCACGGCCGCCAGCACCTCGCCGAAGACCCCGGGCTGGGCCGGTTGCAGAACGACCCCGGAGGCGGTGATCACGGGCGTCAGCGGGTGACGTAAAGCCATGCGCCGCAAGCGTTCCTCCGCTTCGGCCAGGCGCGAGGGCTCGACCTCGGCGCTGTGCGTGCGGACCACGTCGATCAGCGACTCCCGGAGCTCCCTGGCGGCCGCCGCGTCGGCGTCGGAGGCCTCGGCCGGCAGACCGCGCCCGGCCAGCCAGTCGCGGTAGTGCGCCCCGTCCACGAAGTGGTCCACCCGGCTGGGATCGACCGCCGAGCCGTCGTGCGAGTTGACGAAGCTGAGGACCAGATCCATGTTATGAGCGTAATCATCTAGCACCTAACTCTACAACCACCGCCAAGTGAAACGTTAGGTTCAAAAAGACTACGGTCACTGCTGCAACGGCACGAACGAGGAGGCAGTGGTGCGGAAGATTCCGTTGAACCTGTTCGGCATGGCGTTCGGCACCGCCGGCCTGGGCGGCACGTGGCTGACCGCCGCCGCGCAGGGCTACGCGCCGGCCGCGGTCGGCATTGTGCTGCTGGCCATCGCCGCCGTGCTCTGGGCCGTCATGGTCGGCATCTACGGCACGTACGCCATCGGGCAGCGCAGACTGGCCAAGGACCTGGTGGACCCGGTCGGGGGCCCGTTCGCCGCGCTCGCGCTGATCACGACGACCCTGATCGCCGTCCCGACGCTCCCCCACCCCGCCGCGACGGTGGTCGTCGACGTGTTCGCCGCGCTGATCGTCGTGCACGGATCGTGGTTCACCGGCCAGCTGATCTACGCCGGCATGGACCTCGACCAGCTGCACCCCGGCTACTTCCTGCCCAGCGCGGCCAGCGGCTTCATCGCCGCTGCCGGCGTCGCCACCGCCGCGCTGCACTGGCTCGGCTGGGAACGCCCGGCCGGCCAGGGTCTTTGGACCCGTCTTGTGCTCGCCGCGATCACGGGACTGGTCGCCGCCGTCGCCGTGCACACGGTGCTCGGGCTGCTCCGCGGCACGTTACTGCCCCGCCCGGTGATGTTGCCGGCCGATGCCGTCCGGCCTACGGTAAGCAGTGTCGGTTGAGAGCACAGCCGCGTGGATGCGACGTGTCCACCATGCGAGCGAAGGGGTCTCGGCCATGTCGGATACCGCGGTCAGACTGGAACGGGTCGGGCCGGTGACACTGGTCCATGTCAAGGGCGAGGTCGACATGGCCTCCGAGGGTTTGCTGCGCCGGCACCTGGACGAGGCCATGGCCGACGCGCCGACCGCGCTGGTGCTCGACCTGACCGGCGTGACCTTCTTCGCCTCGGCCGGCCTGCACGTCCTGGTCGACCTGCAACATGACGCCACGACAAGGGGTCTGGCCCTGCGCGTGGTCGCGGACACCCGGATCGTGCTGCGACCGATGGAGATCACCGGCGTCGATCAGCTGGTCACCGTGGTCGCCTCGGTCGATCAGGCGCTGGCCCACAGCTGACGTGCGTATCTTGGTGTAGTGCCCATGTTTCGACGCCGCCGGCGCTACGACGACTACCAGCCCCGCCCGTACCGGGGTGGCGGCGGCTCGTCCTGCCTGCGTGACGCCTGTCTCATCGAGAGCGGTTGCTGCATAGCGGAAAGCTGTGACGGCAACTGCCTGATCGCCGGCCTGCTCACGCTGCCGCACCTGCTGGTCGCCGCCGGTTCGGCGGTGCCACGCACGAAGAGCCCGTCCCAGATGATGATCTCGGCGATTCGGGTGTACCAGCGGGAGATCAGCGCCAACCGGCCGGCGGTGTGCCGGTTCGAGCCAAGCTGTTCGGAGTACGCCGCGCAGGCGATCGCCCGGCACGGCGCGCTGCGCGGCACCAGGCTGATGATCGGCCGCCTGCTGCGCTGCCGTCCTGCCGGCCGCCGCGGCGCGGACCCCGTGCCGGCCTAGGTCCCGAACTTCTGGAACGCCTCGGCCAGCGCCCGCAGGTCGAAGCCTTCCAGATGCGCGAGCACGTACTTCCGCACTCCCCGGAGGTTGGTCGGCCACGCCGCGTCCAGCCGGTCGAAACCACGATCGGTGAGCACGGCGTGCCAGCCGCGGCGGTCGTGCTCGTCGCGTATCCGCTCGACCAGGCTCTGCGCCTCCAGCCGCGTGATCACGTGGGTCATCCCGCTCAGCGACAGGAACGACATCTCGGCCAGCTCGCTCATGCGCAGCCGCCGCTCGGGCGCCTCGGACAGCCGGGACAGCGTCAGGTAGTCGGTCATCGACATCTGAGTCTCGCGCAGCATGGTGGCGTCCATCACCCGCGGCAGCGCGTTGACGACCCGGTCGAGCGCCCTGATCAGCGCCTCTTCGTCGGCGTCGAGCGGTCGATCAAGGCCATCTTCGGTGTCCACCTGCCCAGCTTACTTGCTTCGGGCAGTAACCAGTAGATACTTTCTTCCCGAAGGAACTATTTCAGGAGGTTCACGTGACCAAGATCGGCATCATCCTGGGCAGCACCCGTCCGGGCCGCAACGGCGAGGCCGTCGCCAACTGGGTGCACAAGATTGCGAGTGAGCGCACCGACGCCGAGTTCGAGCTGGTCGACCTGCTCGACTACCCGCTGCCGCACCTGGACGAGGTGCTGCCGCCCACGCTGGGCCAGTACGCCCAGCCGCACACCCTCCGGTGGGCCGCGAAGATCGCCTCGTTCGACGGCTTCGTGATCGTCACGCCCGAGTACAACCACTCGACCTCGGGCGCGCTCAAGAACGCCATCGACTACCTGTACGCGGAGTGGAACAACAAGGCCGTCGGCTTCGTCAGCTACGGCTCGGTCGGTGGCGCCCGGGCGGTCGAGCACCTGCGGCTGATCGCCGCCGAGCTGCAGATGGCCGACGTGCGTTCGCAGGTGGCGCTGTCGCTGTTCACCGACTTCGAGAACTTCCGCGACTTCGCGCCCGGCGAGCACCAGCTACCGGTGCTGCAGGCGACGCTGGACCAGGTCGTGGCCTGGAGCAACGCGCTCGCCCCGCTGCGCGCCGGGGCGGCGGCGTGAGCTTCGACCGCGAATGGGCCGCCGGCGCGATCCATGTGCCGGTGGCGAGGGCATCCAGCGCTGGACGGCCGGCGACACCTACTCGATCAAGCTGACGTCCGAGCAGACCGGGGGCGCGCTGAGCTTCATCGAGGCCTCGGCGCCGCCGGGCCAGGGTGGCCGGCCGGACCGGAAAGCGCCTTCCTGGTCGGCGGTGACGAGGCCGTGCCGGGCCAGGCGCCACCCCCGTGGGACCTGGCCCGCTTCGAGGCGATGGCCGAGGCGATCAGCTCGCTGACCATCAACACCGACATCTTCCCCGAGGAGTGCGAATGACCTCGCCCGCGGACTTCGAGCACGCATTCGCCGACGTCAACGGCACCCGGCTGCAGTATGTGGTGGCCGGCGAGGGCGAGCCGCTGATCCTGATGGGCGGCTGGCCGCGCACCTGGTGGCAGTTCCACAAGGTTCCGTTGCTGGCCAAGCACTTTCGGGTGGTCGCGGTGGACATCCGCGGCATGGGCGACTCGGCCCGGCCGGCCGACGGCTACGACAAGAAGACCATGGCCCGCGACATCCACGAGCTGATCCACCGCCTCGGTTTCGAGCGGGCGCACGTGTACGGCGACGACATCGGCGGCATGGTGGCGTTCAGCCTGGCCTGGAACCACCCGGAATCGGTGGACGGCCTGGCGGTCGCCGACGGCATCCACCCCACCGAGACCATGCACGAATTCCCGATGGTGCCGCGGCCCGGGCAGATCGTGTACCCGTGGTGGTGGGTCACCGGCCTGCTCGACGGGCTGGTGGAGTCCTGGCAGACCGACAAGTTCCGGGCGATCATCGACTGGAACATCGAGCACATCGGCGGCGATCCGAGCGTCTTCGACGAGCAGAGCCGCGACATCTACGCCGCCGCGTACAACACGCCCGAGGCCATTCGCGCCACCAACGCCTGGTTCCGGACCTTCGTGCAGGACATCGCCGACTTCGCCACGTACCCCAAGCTGGAGAAGCCGCTGCTCTACCTCGGCGGCTTCCTGCTGCCGGTGTCCAAGCCGGTGGTCGAGGCGTTCAGCACCACCGTCGCGTTCGTCGAGTTCCCGGACGCCGGCCACTTCCTGGCCGAACAGCACCCGGAGCGGTTCGCCGACGTGCTGATCCGGTATTTCGGCTAGCCGGCGTCTCCGCCGCCGCGGAGACGCCCGAGGCGGCTCACTCCTCGACCGCGCCGCCGATCCGGCGGAGGTGGTCGCGGAAGGACAGCGCCGGGTTCTCGGCCCGGTTGGCCAGGAACGTGGCGAACTGGAGCTGGCCGCGCAGGGTCTCGCCGCCGCGGGTCCGCTCGGCTTGCCGGCGCTCCGTGTCCCGGATGCCTTCGGCCAGCAGGAAAAGGTCCTCAACGTGCCGACCCGGCACGAAGAGCACGCCGTCGTCGTCGCCGAACACGACGTCGGTCGAGTCGACGACCCACTCCCCTATGCGGGCCGAGGTCAGCGCGTCGGCCGGCCGCTCCTCCACGGCCAGCGGCCCCGTAGGCACCGAGCCGAGGCTGAACAGCGGCAGGCCGATCGCCCGCACGTCGGCGGTGTCGCGGTGCAGGCCCCAGATGGCCACTCCGCCCAGGCCCGCGGTCTGGGCCTCCTGCACGATCAGGTCGCCGACGCAGGCGTGGTCGAGGCGGCCGCCGTTGTCCACCACCAACACGTCGCCAGGGGCGCCGTGCTCGAACGCCTCCAGGAACACGTCGACGCTGCCGGCGTGCCGGGCCGGCAGCACCCGCCCGGCGATCCGGTCGCCGGCCTGCACCGCGTGGATTCCCAGGCAGCGCACCGGAAGCTGGGCGCGGACGCAGGCGTCGGCGAGGTGCGCGGTGGTCAGCGTCTCGAACCGCTGGCGAAGATCCATGGCTCGACAATAGGTCCGGCGGCACGCCGCCCGACAGCACCATCGGGCGACGTGCCGCCGGTCGGCTACTTCGTGGCGATGCGGGCGCCCGGGAAGATCAGATCCGGGTTGAGCAGCGCGGCCGGGTTGAGCTCGACCAGGCGCTGCCAGCCGCCATCGATGTGCAGCCGGTCGGCGATGCCGCTGAGGGTGTCGCCGGGTTGAATCGTGTAGTCGCCGGCCGGGTTGTCGACCGAGCCGGGCAGCACTTTGACTGCCCGGGCAACGGGTGCGCTGCGGGCCGGTGCGGAATGCCGTGCGCCGCCGCCGATGCAGTTCGGCCACGCGCCGGTTCCCCTGGCCCGCACCACGTTCTCGGCCACCCGGATCTGCTCTTCACGGGTGGCGTGGTCGGGCGAGCCGGTGCCGCCGTTGGCGTGCCACGTGCTCGGCAAGAACTGGAGCCCGCCGAGGTAGCCGTTGCCGGTGTGGGCGCCCCAGTTGCCGCCGCTCTCGCAGCGCGCCACCGAGTCCCAGTCGATGCCGGAATCCGCGGCGGCCAATCCGGCCACCGGTCCGACCGCCAAAGCCAATGCCGCGATTCCAGCTGCGGAACCCACGGCGATACGCCGATCAAATCGACGAGGAGACATCGTTGCCTCTCCCGCCTCGCCTCGCGCAAGCGCTCTCCGTCCTGCGGTTCCCTTCACGCGACTACGTGGGCCGATCCGGTTTCCGGACGGAGCGAGGCGCTCACCGGATCGGTACCGCGGGCCGATAGTCCGACCCGGAGACAACGTAAGCACACCGCAACGCGAAATGAGGGATATCCGTCGGCTATCGTGTCGCGATTAAAACGAGATTGACCTGGTCGACCCAAGATTTGATCTTCCTATTCGAGCAGGAGAACCACCCGAAACGGTGGCAATTCATCTCCAAACGTGACGCAGACCACTTCGTAAGACTTCGATCACAACCGGACCGCCCTCCGCAGGCGTAGAAAGGGGGGACGCGGAAGGTGGTGAGCGTGCCGACGACACGGTGGCGCTGGGCGGTCGTGGCCGCGGTGGCGGCGGTTCTGGTCGCCGCGCCGGTGGCGCTGACCGCCCTGCCGGCCTCCGCGCGCATGGACCCATCCGCTTTGCGCGCCCGCGTGCTGGCCTCGATGAATCTGCCGTATCAGGGCTATGCCGAGGCGACCGGCTCGCTCGGCCTGCCCGACCTGCCCAATCTGTCCTCCGTGACCTCACTGCTCGGCGGCACCACCCGGCTGCGGGCCTGGTACGTCGCGCCGGAGCACTGGCGGGTCGACGAGATCACCGGCGTCGGCGAGCGCGACACCTATGCCGTGCCGGGCAGCCAGTTCGTCTGGGACAACGGGCAGAACCAGTACACCCAGGTCCTTGGGGACGAGCCGATCCGGCTGCCGCGCGGCGCCGACCTGCTGCCGCCCGACCTGGCCCGTCGGGTGCTCAAGGACGAGGACAAGGTCGCCGCCCTGCCGGCCCGACTGGTCGCCGGCATCGACGCCGCCGGCCTGCGGGTGACGCCGTCCGACCCGCAGACGATGATCGGACGGGTCGACATCTGGGCCGATCCGGGCAGCGGGCTGCCGCTGCGGGTCGAGGTGACGGCCAAGGGCCAGCCCGCGCCGTTCGTGGTCAGCGCCTTTCAGTCCGTGGACACGCGGCGGCCGTCCGACGACGTGATCACGCCGAAACCCTCGCCCGACAGCGGTTTCAGCACCACCGACGCGCCGGACGTGCTCGGCGCGTTCGGTGGCTTCCCGCTGCCGGCGCAGGTGGCCGCCCGGCCGCTGCAGACCGACCGGGTCGGCGGCGGGCGCGGACTTGGCTTCTACGGCACCGGTTTGTCGGCTTTTGTGGTAGCGCCGCTGCCCCGCAACGTCGCCGGCGGCGTGGTCGGCGCGATGGGCAAGGTCGGCGCGAAGACCGTGCCGCTGCCCGGCGGCCAGGGCACCCTGCTGACCATGGCGCCGCTGTCCGTGCTGGTCGAGCGGTCCGGCTTCCGCACCTTCCTGCTCGCCGGCGTGGTCGACCCCGCGCTGCTCACCCAGGCGGCCGCCGAGCTGTCCACGCTGCCCAGGAGGCGCCCATGATCGTCACGCGCGGACTGACCAAGCGCTACGGCTCCGTGCTTGCCGTCGACGGCGTCGACCTGACCGTGCGCGAGGGCGACCGATACGGCTTCCTGGGGCCCAACGGTTCCGGCAAGACCACGCTCGTGCGCATGCTGCTGGGCCTGGTCTACGCCACCAGCGGCGAGATCGAGGTGCTCGGCTCGCCGATGCCGCGGCGGGCGGCCGAGGTGCTGCCCCAGATCGGCGCCATGGTCGAGGGGCCCGCGGCCTATCCGCACCTGTCCGGCCGTCGCAACCTCGCCCTGCTCGACGCCAGCGGACCCGGCGGCAGCCGGCGCACCAGGCGGGCGCGTATCGAGGAAGCCCTTGCGCGGGTGGGACTTTCGGGCATCGACCGGCGTCCGGTGAAGGCCTATTCGCTCGGCATGCGGCAACGGCTCGGGCTCGCCGCCGCCTTGCTGCGCCAACCGCGACTGTTGGTGCTGGACGAGCCGACCAATGGCCTCGATCCCAAGGGAATTCACGAGATCCGCGATCTGCTGATCGAGCTGAACGCCGCCGGCACCACTGTTTTCCTGTCCAGCCACCTGCTGTCCGAGGTCGAGCAGCTCTGCACCCGGGTTGGCATCGTCGATCGCGGACGTCTCGTGCTGGAAGACGAATTGGCCACCATTCGCGGCGCCACCGGACTGGTGCTGGTGCAGAGCCCCGACGCCGCCGAAGTGGTGCCGCTGCTCAACGGCCAGCTCGTCGCCCGTGACGGAGAGAACCTGGTGATACGGCACGAAGATCCCGCCACCCTCAACGCCACGCTGGTCGCCGCCGGGCTGCGGGTGGCGTCCATCGCCTCGCAGCGGCGGACGCTGGAGCAGGTGGTGCTGGAAGTGACCGGCGCCGGCTCGGACCGGGTGGACGCCTCGTGATCACCGTCGAGCTGCACAAACTGGTGCTGCGGCCCCGGATCTGGACCAACATCCTGCTGCTGTGCCTGCTGCCGATCATCGTCGGCGTGTTCCTCAAGACGGCCGACTTCGCGCCGCCGCCCGGACAGGGCGGTGCATTCCTTTCGGCCGTGCGGAGCAACGGACTGCTCTTCCCGGCCGCGGCGCTGGCCCTGGTGCTGCCGATCTTCCTGCCGCTGTCGGTCGCGGTGGTGGCCGGCGACTCGATCGCCGGCGAGGCGGTCGGCGGCACCCTGCGCTACCTGTTGATCCGCCCGGTCGGCCGGTCACGGCTGCTGTTCGCCAAGATCGTCGCGCTGGTCGCGTTCGTGCTGCTGGCCATCGCCTGCGTGGTGGTCAGCTCGCTGATCATCGGCGTGATCCTGTTCGGCACGGGCACCAGCGCGACCGGCGGCGCGGCGGCCGGCGCGGCGACCTCGCTGTCCGGAGTTTCGCTGACGCAGGGTCAACTTGCCGCCCGCCTGCTGTACTCCATCGGCTACATCGTGGTCGCCATGATCGGCTTCGGCGCGATCGGCCTGTTCCTGTCCACGTTGACCAGTTCCTCGCTGGGCGCGGCGCTCGGCGCGCTGTCGATCCTCATCACCAGCGCCGTGTTGCAGACGCTGGACGCGGCCGCCGCCGTGCGGCCGTACCTGCCGACCAACTACTGGTTGTCGTGGATCGACTTCTTCCGTGACCCCATCTTCTGGGACTCCATCGACAAGGGCCTGCTGCTCCAGGCCGGTTATGTGGTGGTCTTCTTCGGCGCGGCCTGGGCCAATCTCGCCACCAAGGACGTGACGTCCTAGCCGGTGCCCACGGGGGTGGGCACCGGCCAGGCTCACCCCACCAGGTCCCGAACGTACACATTGGACGAATACCGGCTCGTCCCGGGCACGAAGTTGCTGGCGTAGGACATGAACGCGAGCTGCCGGCCGTCGGCCGACAGCGCGGGCTGTTCGGAGTAGTCGTCGCCCTGCGCACCGTCGCCGGCCACGCTGGCCAGCGACGTGCCGGCGGTGACGCGATCCCACACGAAGACGTCCCACGCGTGGTTGACGTCGCCGGCCACCAGGTCGTCCGCGCCGGACTCGTAGGCCACGTACCGGCCGTCGGCCGAGATCGACGGCCAGACGTCCGACGTGGTGCCGTCGGGCAGCTGCTGGCCGTCCGGACCGACGTCGATCCTGGTCATCCTGAACCGCTGCCGGTCCCACACGAACATGTCGTTGCGGTTGTTCGTGTCGCCCGCGACCAGGTTCGACGCGTACGAGTTGAACGCCACGAATCGGCCGTCGGCCGAGATCACCACGTACCGGCTGGCACTGTTGCCCTGCTCGCCGTTGACGTCCGTGCTGACCCGGTCGGTGCGCCCGGACAGCCCGTCGTGCACGAACACGTCGTCCGCGTTGTTGGTGTCGGGGAACAGCGCGATGTTCGAGGCGCTGGAGCTGAACGCCACGTAGCGGCCGTCCGCGGAGATCGACGGCAGCTGGCTGATCCCGTTGCCCTGCCGGCCGTTCGAGTCGATGCTGACCCGGCTGGTGCGGTTGTCCGGCCGGTCGTACTCGAAGACGTCGTGCACGCCGTTCGTGTCCTGCCAGATGAGGTTGCTGGCGTACGAGTCGTAGGCGACGTGCTGCCCGTCGGCGGAGATCACCGGGTGGTAGCTGTCGCTGTCGGCCTCCTCTCCCAGCCAGCTGACGCTGATCCGGCTGGTGGCTGCGGTCGTCAGGTCGTGCAGGAAGACGTCCCGGGCCTTGTTGGTGTCGCCGGCGACCAGGTTCGTCGCGTCCGAGGTGAACACCACGAACCGGCCGTCACCGGAGATCGACGGCGAGCCGCTGGAGTTGTTGGCCTGCAAGCCGGTCGAGTCGACGCTGATCCGCGTGACGGCGCCGGTCTGTCGGTCACGCACGAAGACGTCGTTGGCACGGTTGGTGTCGCCCGGCACGAGGTTGGTGGCGCTCGAGGTGAACGCCACGTAGCGGCCGTCGGCCGAGATCGACGGCGCTCCGCTGAGCCCCACGGAAGGCCCGCCGTCGATCGTCGCGCTCACCAAGGTCGTCGTGGCCGTGTCGGCGTGGGCAATGCCGGCCGGCACCAACGCGAGGACGGCTAGCACGGTCAGAAGGCGTTTCATGACACCAGATCCCGGACGTAGGTGTTGGCCGAGCCCGCCGGCACGCCGGGGACGAAGTTGCTGGCCTGGGACTTGAAGGCGACATGCTGGCCATCGGTCGAGATCGACGGCTCATCGGAGAAGTTGTCGCCCGGCGTGCCGCCGCTGGTCGTGCTGACCAGGCTCGTGGCGCCGGCGACGGTGTCGCGCACGAGCACGTCCCAGGTGCCGTTGATGTCGTTCGCCGCCAGGCCGTCCTCACCGGAGGAGAAGGCGACGTAGCGGCCGTCGGCCGAGATCGATGCGCGCGGGCCGATGGCGCCACCGGCGACGGCGCCGGCCGGGTCGACGTTGACCCGGCTGTTCGTGTCCCAGTACCGGATCCGGGCGGTGAACAGGTCGGGGCGGCCGTTCGTGTCGTCCGGCACCAGGTTCGTCGCGTACGACTCGTACACGATGTGCTTGCCGTCGGCCGAGAGCGTCGCGTCGCGGCTCGCGCCGTTGCCCAGCTTGCCGTCGAAACCCCGGCTGACCAGGGTGGTCCGCCCGTCGTACACGAAGACGTCGGACGAGTTGTTGGAGTCCGCCCGCACGTCGAGATCGGTCGCGTCGGAGGTGTACGCGACCACGCTGCCGTCGGCCGAGATCGACGGCCCCCAGCTCGGCCCGTCGCCCTGGTAGAAGAACTGGTTGCGGGAGATCATCGTCGGGGAGGAGAAGCCCCAGTCGTGCCGGTCCCACCGGAACACGTCGGACACGCCGTTGGTGTCGGTGCCGCCGAGGTTGCTGGCGACCGAGTCGAACGCCACATGCTGCCCGTCGGCCGAGATCACCGGGTCGGCGCTGTCGCCGTCGGGCTGGGTGAACTGTCCGTCCACGTAGTTGATCCGCTGCGTCCGGCCGGTGACCAGGTCGCGCTCGTAGATGTTCTGGAACCGGCCGGGATTGACGGTGATCAGGTTCGTCGCCCGGGACTCGAACACCACGTACCGGCCGTCGCCGGAGATCGACGGGTTGCCGCTGACGCCGTTGGCCTCCACGCCGGCCGAGCTCACGCTCACCCGGGTCGTGACACCGGTCTGGCGGTCCCGCACGAAGACGTCCGAGACGCCGTTGTTGTCGCCACGCACCAGGTTCGGCGCCGTCGACGCGAAAGCCACGTACCGGCCGTCCGTCGAGACCGACGGCCGTCCGCTGGTGCCCGCCGCCGGCGCGCCGTCCACGGTGACGCTCACCAGAGACGTCTGCGGGGTCGCCGCGAACGCCACTCCCCCCGGTACCAGCGCCGCCACGGCCAGCACGGTCGCGATGCGTCTCATCATTGCCCCTCTGCTTGGATCTGTGCCGCGGCATCATGCACAGCGCGACCCCGGCCCAGCATCGGGACATTCCCTACGAAACACCCTCCTTAGGACATTCGGCCGGAACCCGGCCGGTCAGGCCGTCGAGGACGAGCCCGATCACGCGGGGATCCGTCGGCAGCTGCTCGTGCGACACCCGCGCACCCGGGCAGACCTGCTGCAACGGCACGTTCACCGCCCCTGCCAGGCGGGCCGAGTCCGGCGGGGTCACCGTCTGGTCGTCCTCCGTCCAGATCGACACCCAGGGGATGTCGGCCGCGCCGGCGATCGGCGCCAGCACCGCGCTGCCCGGCGCCAGTTGTCGGCACGCCGTCGGGCACGCCTCCGGCGCCAGCGCTCCGCCCTCGGCCGCCAGCGTCGTTCCGTGCAGCGGGGACCCCATCGTGACGATCTGTTGGGCTCGGCCCTTGTTGTTGGCCACCCAGAGCCGCGCGACCACGCCGCCGGCCGAGTAGCCCACGATGTCCACCGACGACGTGCCGCCCTTTAGGGCAGTGTTCACGGCGTCGTCCAGGACCTGGGTTTGCTGCAACAGGTCGCCGGTGCCGTCACCCGGCAGCGTCAGGACGACGGCTTTCCTGCCGTCGGCTCGGATTCGGTCGGCCAGCGGCGCCAGCGCCGTCCGGTCGCCGCCGAAACCGGGCACCAGCAGCACGGTCGCGGGCCGGTCCGGGGCCAACGCCGTCGCCGGGCCCGGCCACTCGCGCACCGCGACCACCGCCCCCAGGGCCACGACGACCACCCCCACCAGCGCGAACAGCAGCCGTCGCCTGGGGCTCAACCCTCGCCAGCTCACACCCCATCATCCGTGCGGAGTCGCCAGGCCGGCAACCGTGGCGGCGGCCGCCGCCAGCACGCCGTTGTGTGGCCGCCGTCGTCCTCACGCCTGCAAGGCCGCCGCCACCGCGCGCTCGGTCTCCTCGTCGATCAGGTCCATGTTGATCGCCGCCCCGGCCCGGACGCCGGCCGCCGCCGCGCCGATCACCTGCTCCATGATGTTCGTGACGTTGCCCGCCACCCACACGCCCGGGATCTCCGTCGCCTCCCCGTCGGCCGGGACGTAGGTGCCGGCCAGGTGCTCCGCCACCGTCAGGCCCAGCGCCGTCAGCACGTCCGCGTTCGACCGGGCCTTGGCCGCGATCACGTAGGCGTCGTGATCCAGGTCGTCCAGGCTCCGCACCTTGCCCTTGGCGATCTTGATGCCCCGCGCCGCGAACTGCTTGCGCTGCGTGTCATCCAGCTCCACGGCGTCGTTGGCGTAGAAGGTGATGTCGCCGCTCCACTGCCGCCACATCAGGGCCTGGTGCGCCGAGATCGGGCCGCTGGCGATCACGCCGATGCTCCGGTCCCGGACTTCCCAGCCGTGGCAGTACGGGCAGTGCAGCACGTCCTTGCCCCACCGCTGCGCCACACCGGCGATGTCCGGCAGCTCGTCGGTCAGCCCCGTCGCCACCAGCAGCCGCCGTCCGTCCACAGTGGATCCATCGGCCAGCTCCACCGTGAAGCTACCGTCCTTTCTGGACGCCTTCACCGCTTCGCCTTCGATGATCTCGCCGCCGTACGACTCCACCTCGCCGCGTCCGATGCGCAGCAACTCCAGCGGGTTCACACCCTCGCGCCCCAGGTAGTTGTGCGCGTTGCGGGCCGGCGCGTTCCGCGGCCGCCGGGAGTCCACCACCAGCACCTTCCGCCGGGCCCGACTCAACGTCAGCGCGCCGCTCAACCCGGCCGGGCCGCCGCCGATCACGATCACGTCGTAGTTCTCGTCCATGCCACGATGATGCGAGGACGCCCGGCGGCCGGCAAAGTTACTTGCTGTTTTGGCAACAGGGAGCGCGAATGGTCGACATCACGGACATCGAGGCCGCGGCCGAGCGGATCGCCGGGCATGTGCTGCGGACGCCCACCATGGTCAGTCCCGGCCTGTCCGCCCTGCTCGGTGTGCCCGTCACCGCCAAGCTGGAGCTGCTGCAGCTCGGCGGTTCGTTCAAGGTTCGCGGCGCCGCCGCCAAGCTCCTGACCTTGACCGCCGCCGAGCGGGCCGCCGGGGTCGTCGCGGTCAGCGGCGGCAATCACGCCATCGGCGTCGCGGTCATGGCCGGCGCCCTCGGCGTCGCCGCCACCGTCGTCATGCCCCGTTCCGCCCCCGCCCATGCCGCCTCCGCCGCCCGCGCCGCCGGCGCCGACGTCCGGTTGACCGAGGACATGGCCGCCGCCTTCGCCTTGATGGAACAGCTCCAGCAGGCCGGGATGACCTTGCTCCACCCCTTCGCCGACCCCGTCGTCCTCGCCGGCCAGGGCACCGTCGGCCTGGAACTCAGCGACGACGCCGCCGAGTTGACCGACGTCCTCGTCAGCATCGGCGGCGGGGCCCTGATCTCCGGCGTCGCCGTCGCCCTGCACGCCCGCCGCCCCGGCATTCGGGTGTGGGGCGTCGAAACCGTGGGCGCTCAGGCCATGACCGACGCCTTGGCCGCCGGCGGCCCCGTCCAGACCACCCTGTCCTCCATCGTGTCGACCTTGAGCGCCCCCACCGTCTCCCAGCTCACCTACGACCATGTGTCCACTTTGGTCACCGAGGTGCTGTTGGTCACCGACGCCGAGGCCGTCCAGGGCACCTTGGACCTGGCCGACCACGCCAAGCTCTGGGCCGAGCCCGCCGCCGGCTGCCTCGTGCCCGCCGCACGGCAGGTCCTGGCGCGGGTGGGCCGCGACGCCAAGCTGGGTTTTGTCGTATGCGGCGGCAACGCGACCACCGAGGACGTGTTCAGGTGGTCGCGATGACCCGTGAGGACCGAACGGCCGCGGACGGCAGCCCGGTGCAGCTCTACGCGCTACTGCCGGCGGCGGGCGAACCCGACCTGATCCACGGGGCGATCCCGGCCGGCGCGACCGTGCTGGAACTGGGCGCGGGCGCCGGCCGGGTCACGCAACCGCTTGCGGCGCTGGGACATCCGGTGCTTGCGGTGGACAACTCCGAGGAAATGCTGGCGTACGTCCGAAACGCCGAGACGATCCGGGCGGACATCGAGTCGCTGCGGGTGGACCGGCGGTTCGACGCGGTGCTGCTGGCCAGCCACCTGGTCAACACGGCCGACACCGCACAACGGCGGGCATTGCTGGCGACGGCGGCGCATCACGTGCACGACGACGGTCAGGTGCTGATCCAGTGGCACCCTCCGGCCTGGTTCGACCGGGTGGACTCGACTCCCGGACAGCTGGGCCCGGTGACGATCACCGTCCGGGACATCGTCCGCGGCGGAGATCTGCTCGCCGCGACCGTCCACTACGACGGAGACGACCGGCACTGGGAGCACCCGTTCACCGCCCGACGACTGTCCAAATCGGACATACAAGCGGAGCTTGACGCCGTCGGACTGCGGTTCGACGACTGGCTGACGGACGATCAGACGTGGTTCACGGCAACGCCGAACCAGCGGTCGAGCGCGTCGGAAAGGCCGTCGGCGGACGAAGACGCCCAGGCGACGTAGTTGTCGGGCCTGATCAGCACGGCGGCCGGCAGGCCGTCGATCGGTTCGGCAGTGATCACGTCGACGACGCCCTGGAAATGGCCGAGGGTGCCGGTGAAGTCGAGGAGCAGCGGCCGGCCGGTGCGGGCGAGTTCGGCCAGCCGGGTCGGGCCGTCCGGCGTGACCAGATCCATCGCCGGGGCGAAGCGGCCGACCAGCGGATGCGGCTCGGCGACGCCCATGTCGTAGCGGATGTCCGAGCCGGCCAGCAGTTCGGCGATCCGCCTGGTGGCGGCGGGATCGCCGAGCATCTCGGCGAACAGCACGCGCAGGGCGGTGACGTCGCTGCCCGGCGCGACCAGCGCGTTGGTGGCGTAGCCGTAGGTGATCATGCGCTCGGCGGCGATGCGGCGCTCGGTGTCGTACGTGTCGAGCAGCCCGGCCGGCGCGGTGCCGTTGATCTCTGCCGCGAGCTTCCAGCCGAGGTTGGCGGCGTCCTGCATGCCCAGGTTGAGGCCGCCACCGCCGTAGGCCAGGATGTGCGCGGCGTCGCCGAGCAGGAACACGCGGCCGTCCCGGAACCGAGCCGCAACCCGGTTGTGGCCCCTGGTCAGGCGGTTCATCAGATGCGGGCCGTCGTCATCGGGCTCGCCCAGCGGGACGTCGACGCCGAGCACGCGGCGAACGCTGGCCCGCAGCTCGTCCATGGTCATCGGGTCCTCGGTGGGCGGCTGGTCCCACTCGACGGTGGAGATGGTCGGCGGGTGATCCGGCAGCGGCGCATAGGAGAAACCGCCCTGCTCGGTGCGGATGCCCAGGAACGGCCACGCGACGCCGTGACCGGGGATCTTGAGGCCGCGCGTGGTCGGATCCACCCAGTCGGCCGGGACGGTGGCGTGCGCCATCCGCAGGGTCCGCCGGTCGTAGGTGACGCCGCCGAAGTCGATGCCGGACAGCTTGCGCACGGCACTGCGGGCGCCGTCGGCGCCGACGAGGTAGGCGGCCGACAGCTCGTAGCGGCCGTCGGGACCGTCGACCTCGACCGTCACCTCGGAGGAATCCTGTTTCAGGCCAACGAGTTCGTGGCCGTGACGGATCTCGACGCCGAGCTCGACGGCCCGCTCGGTGAGCACCTGGACGATCTTCCGCTGGGGCGCCGGCAGCACGTGCAAGGGGCTCTCGTCGAGCAGCCCGAGGTTGAGATACATGCCGGCGTAAGGGAAATAGTCGGAATTCGGCACCGGCGGGCCCGGTCGGCCGGCCAGCGCCTCGTACAGGCCGCGGTGGTCGACGAGTCGCACGACCTCGCCGACGAGACCGTTGGCCTTGGGCTCGTTGCTCGGCTCCGACAGCGCCTCCAGCACCACCGGCCGCACGCCGGCCAACGCCAGCTCGCAGGCCAGCATCAGCCCGTTCGGACCGGCCCCGGCAATGATCACATTCACGATTCCCCCTCCGGCACGGGCAATCCGCGCCCGATCTCGGCAAAAACCTGGTCAATCACGTCGAGCACCGATCCGGTCGGATCGTTGACCATCCAGAACCGCATGGCCGTGGCGATGCCCGCGGTCACCACCGCGGCCGCCAGCTGCGGAAACAGATCGCCCTCGCGGTCGAGGCCGAGGCGCTCGGCGATCGCCGCCGCGAGCTCGTCCTTGGCGATGTCGTCCGCGCGCAGCAGTTCGGCGTGCAGCGACGGGTGGGTCAGCACCAGCTTGACCCGCTCCATGTACGCCGCATCGTGCGCCGACGCCTCCGCCATGCCGGCCGCCTCCGGCCCCGACGCCACGTTCGCCGATGCCCCCGCCACGTTCACCGACTCCACGTCCTCAGACGCCGACGCCGCGTTCGCCTGCGCTCCGACCACGCTCGTCCGGACCGCCGCCAGCACCGCCGGCCAGAACGGATCCTCGGCCGGCTGCGACCGCAGCTCGTCGGCGACGACCAGCGCCCGCTCCAGATGGCTGGCCGCGACCGCCTCCGCCTTGCTCATGAAGTAGTTGCGGAAGGTCCGCTCCGACACGTTCGCTGCCGCCGCGATGTCCTCGACGGACACCTCGTCCCAGCCCCGCGCCACGATCAGCGCGATCGTCGCCCGGCTCAGCGCCAGCCGCGTCTCCCGCTTCTTCCGCTCCCGCAACCCCGTCATGCCGACCACGTTACCCACAATCTTGCGAGATTGGCAAGATTTCCAAACCGGCAAGTATGCCGCGCTAACGCCAAGTCCCGGCGGTTCGACTCACCGGGCGGAGGTGGTGTACGTGATCGCACGAATCGCGGTGTGGGAGCCCATGCCGGAGGACGACCGCCAGTGGGTGCTCGACGCGGCCAAGGCCGTGCCCGGGGTCCTGGGCAGCTATCACCTGGTCGACCCGGACACCGGCAACGGCCTGTCGGTCGCGTTTTTCGAGGACGACGCCGACCTGGCGCAGGTGCGGGCCGCGATCGCCCGGCGGGCCGACGAGATCGGCTGGCATTCGCAGCCGCGCCCGGCGCCGAAGTCGGAGACGATCTATCGCGTGCTGCGCAGCGGCTAGGAGCGGGCCGGGGCCTTGGGGCGGCCGGCGCTGACGACGGCACCGTCGGACCGGTCAAGGCGCAGGAACATCAGGGCCCCGACCAGGGCAATCACGGCTCCGACCAGGAAGCCGACCCGGAAGTCCGCGACGGTCGGCACTGCACCACCGGCGGCGATGGCCACCACGGTGGCAGCCACGGCGACCCCCATGCCGGTGGCGAGCTGGCTGACGGTGGCGTTCACGGTGCTGGCGGCGCTCATGGACTCGGCGGGGACGTCCGCGAAGGCCAAAGTGTTGACGCCGGTGAACTCCAAGGACCGGAACGCCCCGCCGAGGAAGCAGACCACCGCGATCAGCCAGTACGGCGTCGAGGCGCTGAACAGCGCGCACGCGGCCAGCGACAGGGCGACCAGGATGCCGTTGCCGACCAGCACCCGTCGGAAGCCGAAGCGCCGCACGGTCGGCGTGGTGATCGTCTTCATCACGAGGTTGCCGGCGAAGACGGTCAGCACCAGCAGGCCGGAAGTGACGGCGCTGAGCCCGAAGCCGACCTGGAACAGCAGCGGCAGCAGGAACGGGATCATGTTGATCGCCAGCCGGAGCAGGGAGCCCTCGGCCGAGGTGGCGGCGTAGGTACGGATCCGCAGCGGCGACAGGTCCAGCAGGGGCGTGGGATGGCGCCGGGCATGGCGTACGGCGACGAAACCGACGATCAGACCCACCGCCAGCAGACCGCCGGTGAGCAGCCAGTTCGTGCCGGCACCGGCCTGATCCATGCCGTACACGACGCACGCGATGGCCACCGCGCTCAACGCGAACCCGAGCCCGTCGAACGGCCGGCGCACCCGGTCGGACGTTTTCACGACCAGCAGCGCGGCGACCAGCGCCACCAGCCCGAGCGGCACGTTGATCAGGAAGATCCAGCGCCACGAGGCGTACGTGGTGATCACGCCACCGACCGGCGGACCCAGCACGGGCGCGATCAGACCGGGCCAGGTGATGATGGCCGTCGCCGCCATCAGATCCGCTTTGGCGGCGCCACGCAGCACCACAGTGCGGCCTACCGGCACCATCATCGCCCCTCCGATGCCCTGCACGACGCGGGCCAGCACGAACTGCCACAGGGTCTGGGACGCCGCGCACAGCACCGAGGCCAGCGTGAACACGACGATCGCGGCGCAGAACACTCGCCGCGCGCCGAAGCGGTCGGACAGCCAACCGCTGAGCGGGATCATCACCGCGACCGTCAGCAGGTAGGCGGTCACGCCCAGGCCGGCGTCGACCGCGCCGACGTGGAACGAGCCGGCGATGTTGGGCAGCGCCGTGCTGATCACGGTGCCGTCCAGCAGCTCCATGAAGAACGAACCCGCGACGATGACGGCGACCAGTCGACTGCTCACGACCAGCAACCTAGGTCGGCGTGACGCCGCCTGTCATGCGGAATGTGGCCCCCGGAACAGCGTCGGACCGGAACAAGCTCAGAGCTGCGGCACGCCCCCGATCCGGAGCAGCGCGTGCGGATACACGCCGTGGCCGAGCTGGCGGGCCAGCCCCTCGCGCACCTCGTCCAGCTTGATGAGCCTGGTCACCGGCCGGATCGCCAGCCCGAAGGCGGACGCCGACAGCCGGGCGTTCTGGATGGCCGCGCCGGCCAGCACGTGGTCGCGGGCACTGTCGCCGCTGGTCGTGACGACCAGCACCGGGTCGGCCACCAAGCGGGCGGCGATCGAGCAGACCGCGTCGGCGTACGGCTCGGCCGACATGGTGGCCAGCGGGCCGAGCTGGGCGGCGACCTGCGCCACCGGCGTGGTCTGCTGCGGCTCCAGCCACGGGGCCAGCTCATCGGCGCACCACCGGTCGCCGTCCATGCGTCGGCCGGCGTGCAGCACGAGCCGGGCGGTCTCCATCGCCGCGGCGCGGTCGCTGAGCAGCCGCAACTCCGTGCCAGGACACCAGTTGGAGGCGACCAGCTTGGCCACCGCCGCGGAGTCGGGCACCCACTCGCCGGGCTCGGCCCAGTACGGCGGCATGCGCTCGATCTGACGGTGCAGCAGCGTCTCGCGGTCGGTCGGCGGCGCCGGCGACAGGGCCTTCACCGTGGCCACCAGGTCGGGGGCCGTGCCGTCGCCGGCCAGCTCGATCGTGGCGCGCCAGCCGAGCATGCGCATCGCCAGGTACAGGTTGGCCAGCGCGGTGCCGCAGTACAGCAGGCGGTTCACGCCGGCGCGCTCGTACCGGGTGCCGGGACCCAGCTCGAACAGGGACGCCGCCCGTTCGCCCAGCTGAAGCACGTACGGCCGCTCCGGGTGCAGCACGGGCGCGTGCCGAATGGCGTTGAGCAGCGTGGTGGCCTCGAACTTGGTCCACTGGTCACCGGAATTGCGCCGGGTCAGCACAACGGTCCTCCGAACGTCGCCGGGCTGGTGCGATCACTCCCGTACGTGATGACGCCTGGAGGCCACGTCTTGTTCACCTGAATCGCCAGGACCTTGGACACTGCCATGGATCCCGGGCAGCCGACTAGGGTTGGGTGTGCCCACCCGAGTGTTCCTGGTCGACGACCACGAGATCGTCCGGCGTGGCATCGCCGACCTGCTCGACGACGAATCCGACCTCCAGGTGTGCGGCGAGGCCGCCTCGGCCGCCGAGGCGCTGGCCCGGATTCCCGCGACCAGGCCCGATGTCGCCGTGCTGGACGTGCGTCTGCCCGACGGCAACGGCGTCGAGCTGTGCCGCGAGCTGCGGGCCCGGATGCCCGAGCTGCACTGCCTGATGCTCACCTCGTTCTCCGACGACGAGGCCCTGCTCGACGCGATCATGGCCGGCGCCGCCGGTTTCGTGCTCAAGCAGGTGCTCGGCCATGACCTGCTGGCCGCCATCCGGACCGTGGCCGGCGGGCAGTCGCTGTTGGACGGTCGCACCACCGCCGCCCTGATGAACCGCCTGCGCCGCCAGCGCGACGACGCCGATCCGCTGCGCGAGCTGTCCGATCAGGAGCGCACCGTGCTGGAGCTGATCGGCGACGGGCTGACGAACCGTCAGATCGCGGAGCGCATGTTCCTGGCGGAGAAGACCGTGAAGAACTACGTCTCGCACCTGCTGGCCAAGCTCGGCATGCAGCGCCGCACCCAGGTCGCCGTGCTGGCCACCGAACTCCGCAGCCGCGACAAGACCTGACCCCCGACAAACCGCGGGGGTTTAGGGCAGCGGTACCCGCCAGGTGAGGAGGGTGCCGCCGGAATCTCGTGCCACCACGTCGAAACTGCCCCGGCAGGCGCGGGCTCTTTCGGCGAGGTTGGCCAGGCCGCTGCGCCGGACGTCCGATGGGATGCCGATCCCGTCATCCCCCACCCGGATCACCAGATCCTCCCCCGCGTCCACGGCCAGCGTCAGCTCGGACGCCCGGGCATGCCGAAGGGCGTTGCTCAACGCCTCCCGCACGACGGCGTCGGCGTGCTCGGCGACCGACGGCGGCACGAGGGTGTCGACGGCGCCGGAGATCCGCACGGACGGCGTGGGCCAAGCGTCGGCGGTGAGCTCGGCGACGGTGTCCAACAGCCTGCGGCGCAAGCCTTCCATGCCGTTGCCGCCGGAGGTGTGCAGGTCGAAGATGGACGTCCGGATCTCCCGCACGGTCTCGTCGAGCTGCTCGACGGCCTTCTGGATCCGGGCCCGCACATCGGGATCTGCGGCCCGCCGCAGCGTGCCCTGCAACCCGAGCCCGGTGGCGAACAACCGCTGGATCACGTGGTCGTGCAGGTCCCGGGCGATCCGGTCCCGGTCGGCCAGCACGGCCAGCAGCCACTGGGTGCGCTGCTTCTCGGCGAACTCGATGGCCACCGCGGCCTGGTCGGCGAACGAGCTGAGCAGCGGCACCTCGGCCGGCTCCAACGCCCGGGATCCCTTGTTCCGCAAGGCGATCAGCACGCCGGTGGCGCCGCCGGCCGACCGCAGGGCGACGGCGACGGCGGGCCCGAAAGCCAGCGCCTCCGCGCCGAGCTCGCCGCCGAGGGCCGAGGCCAGGTCGGGAATGAGCCGGGGCACGCCGTCACGGGTGATGGCGGCGAGCACGGATTCGCCGTCGGACAGCTGCCGGCCGACCAGCGTCGGCCCGCCGGGACCGGCGTAGGAGTGCACGCGCAGGACGTCGTTCTCCTCGTCCACCAACAGGATCAGCGCGTGGTCGGCCTCGGCCAGCTCCCGCACCCGCCGGGCCACCATCTGCAGCGCGTCGGTCGCGGTGCAGCCGGCCAGCAGCTCGGCCCGCACCTCCGAGGAGGCCTCCAGCCACCGCTGCCGCCGCCGGCTCTGCTCGAACAGGCGGGCGTTCTCCACGGCCACCCCGGCCGCCGTCGCCAGCGCCTCCACCACGAAGACGTCTTCCTCGGTGAACCCGCCGGAGCCGCGTTTCTCCGCCAGGTAAAGATTTCCGAACACCTCGTCACGCACCCGCACCGGCACGCCGAGGAAGGTTCGCATCGGCGGATGGTGCGGCGGGAATCCGGTCGCGGCGGGATGCCTGGTCAGGTCGTCCAGCCGCAGCGGCTTCGGGTCGTGGATCAGCACGCCCAGAAGTCCGTGTCCGGTGGGCAGATCGCCGATGAGCCGCCGGGTGTGGTCGTCCACTCCGACGTCGACCAGCTCGGCCAGCGAGTTGTCCGGTCCGAGCACCCCCAACGCGCCGTAGCTCGCGTCCACGAGGTCGACGGCGGCGCGCACGATCCGACGCAGCGTCGACTCCAGCTCGATGCCCGAGGACACCGACAGCACCGCGTCCAGCAACCCCTGCAACCGCTCCGACCGCGCGGACCCCGGTCTCCGCTCCCGCACTACCTCAACTCCAGCTCCGCCCCGCGACCCCATGATGATCCAGATTCGGCGCCGTCGGCGTCACCGCCGAACGGCCGCCGCCCGATCACCCTGTCGGCAGGGGCAGCCGGCGTCCGGTGAGCAGCTCCAGTCCGATGGCCACGAAGCGATCGTGCTCCCCGGTTCCCCACTTTCGCAGGCCACTCGCCGCAGCGCGTTCGTCCGGACGCACCGACCGGGTGCGTCCGATGCCCAGCACGCTCCAGCCGCCCGTCGGCCCCATCTCGTCGGCCTCGAACGCGACGACCGCGCCCCGGGTCGCGGCGGCCAGCCGGCCCGCGCCGGCCACCCGCAACAGCACTGTGCGCCCGGTCAGCAGGAAGTACACCGGTAGCACGGTCGGCAGCGCGCGGTCGCTGACGGCGATCCGGCCCAGTCGCACGGACGCCAGCAGCCGCAGGCATTCCGTGTCGTCCAGCACGGTCAGCCCGGCCGAAGCCGTGCCCGCGGCGGACTGGTCGAGGCTCATGGGCCCATACTCGACCGCAATCGGCCGCGCCGACAGCGACAAGAGGCCCGTTCGGCCGGGACCTTCGACCCTGGGATGATCCGGTAATGGGACAAGCACTGGTGTTGGGCGGCGGCGGGGTGGCCGGCATCGCCTGGGAGATCGGGCTGCTAGCCGGACTGGACGAAGCCGGGCTGGCGCTGCGGCAGGCGGATCTGGTGATCGGCACGTCGGCCGGCTCGGCGGTGGCCGCGCAGCTGGTCAGCGGCCTGCCGCTGGCGGAACTGCTGGCGCGCCAGGTGGATCCGGCCAAGCAGACGCCGGAGATCCCGGCCGTGGTCGACCCGGAGAAGATGGCCGCGATCTTCGGCTTCGACCAGGAGAACCCGCCGGACCGGGAGGCGCTGCGGGCCCAGATCGGCCGGATCGCGCTACTCACCGAGACCGTCAGCGAGGCGGCCCGGCGCGAAGTCATCGCCGCCCGGGTGCCCGTCGACGCGTGGCCGCAGGAGCAGGAGCTGTTGATCGTCGCGGTGGACGCGAACACCGGCGACGAGCGGGTTTTCGGCCGCGAGAGCGGCGTGAGCCTGATCGACGCCGTCGCGGCGAGCTGTGCCGTGCCGGGCATCTGGCCGCCGGTCACGATCGGCGACAGCCGCTATGTCGACGGCGGGGTGCGCAGCGCCGAGAACGCCGACCTGGCCACCGGCGAGGACGTCGTGCTGGTGCTGCAGGCCATGGAGCTGCCTGGTGTCACCGATCTCGCCGAGCAGGTGGAGTCGTTGCGGGCCCAGGGGGCCACGGTGCTCGTGATCAAGCCCGACGAGGACGTGCTGGCCGCCATGGGCGCCAACCCGCTGGACCCGACCGTGCGCACGCCGGTGGCGCTGGCCGGGCACAAGCAGGGCGCGGCGTTGGCGAAGGAGATCGCCGCCTTCTGGGGGTGATCCGTTCGGCGGCAGTCAGACGCCAGTGTCCACTGTCACACTTGGAGGTCCGCGGCTCACGGGAGGACCCACCATGCTCGGTCTTCGCGCCCTCGCGCGCCTGTTCCGCCGACGGTCGGTCCAGCCGGTGATCCCCGGCCCGCGGCTGGCCGAGGTGATCCCGCTGGCGTTGGCCGAGAAGGCCATGGCCGACGGCTGTCCCACGCCGGACCAGGAGCTGATGCTGATGGCGGCGGGCAGTCCTGCCCACAAGGCCCGCCGCCATCCGAGTCTCGTCCGTCCACAGTGGACTTCACGTCGACCGATCCGCTAGCACATCGATCGCGAGGTCCCGGCCCCAGAGGGGCCGAGCCTCGCAACCGGCAATCAACCTATGCGCTGACGCACCAGATCGGATTCCTTCAGCGGGTCCACGATGTCCAGGCCGCCGGGCGTGCTCGGGTTGGGGCGCAGCACGAAGGACTGCCGGCTGGACGGGTAGTTCGAGGACGAGAACAGCAGGGGCGCGGTGAGTCCGCCGGTGTCCACACCGGTCAGCTCGTGGAACGCCTTCTGCACGCCGGCCCGGGTCAGGTCCCCCTCGGCGCAGGCGCGCTTGAGGATGGCCGCGTAGCCGATGCCGACGACGTAGCCGTAGTCCACCGCCATGGACGGCTTTCCGTTGGGGAACTTGGTCTTGTACGCGGCGGCGAGGTCCTCGGCGGCCGGCAGCTTGGCCCCGAACGGCGAGACCGAGGACGACACGAACACCAGCTGCTGGAACGCCGGACCGGCCGGGCTGGCCAGCACGGACGGGTCGAAGCCGGGGTTGGAGACCAGGAACGGCACGGTCAGCCCGATCTGGGCGGCGGTGCCGACGGCGACGGCGGTCTGCTGGGGGTAGGTGCTGATCGCGACGGCCTTGGCGCCGGCCGCCTTGAGCTGCGCGATCTCGGCGGTGAAGTCCTTCTTGGTCGACGGGACCTCGATCGCCTTCAGCGTCATCCCGAGCTTGTCGGCGACGAACTGGCTGCCCTGCAACGCGTTCCCGCCGTACTCCGGGTCGTCGATGTAGATGTGCCCGATGGTGTCGCCCTTCTGGAGCTTCCCCTGCCGCACCAGGTAGTCCAGGCTGTTGATCACGTCGAGGTCGTAGGTGGCGCCGACGACCACCATGTACGGGTTGCCGAGCAGACTGCTCGACCAGGACGTCGGCGCGGCCATCACCTGCTGCTGGAGCATGTCCGGGGTGATCCGGCTGGTGATGTCGCTGCCCACGACCTGTAGCAGGCCCAGCACCGTGGGCTCCTGCTTGAAGTAGAGCTTGACGGCCTTGTCGGTGTCGAAACCGGTGTCCTGCACGTCCAGCTCGATCTTGCGGCCGCAGACGCCGCCGGCGGCGTTCAGCTTGTCCAGGTAGAGCTGGTTGCCCTGCACCACCGCCTCGCCGAGCGGGCCGAAGGGTCCCGACAGATCGCTGAGCACGCCCAGCCTGATCGTCTTGTCGGTGACACCGGTGCCGGTCTTCACGGCGGGCACGGCCGTTCCGCAGGCGGCAGCCGTCACGGCCAGAGCTAACAGTGACGACAGCGCCGCGGAACGGGGCCCGAGGAAACGAAGTCTTCGGGGGAACAGGAACACCCCACGAAGGTATCCCGCGGACCGGCCGAGTCACGTTTCCGTGCGGCGGTTACCGCCAGGATTACGCCACTCGGCCTATCAAGTCCCCGGGGTTCGGCTCAGCTGGCCCACTCCAACAGCGGCCTGCTGTGCTCCGGATTGCGCAATTGGGCCAGTGCGCCCTTCTCCAGCTGACGGACCCGCTCCCTGGTCAGCCCGACCCGCTCGGCCACCTCCTGCAGCGTCCGCGGGTTGCCGCCGTCGAGCCCGAACCGCAGGCTGACGATCAGGGCCTCCCGCTGCGACAGGGTGTTGACCACGGCCCGCACGGACTCGGTCAGCGCCTCCCGCTCCAGCACGTCGCTGGCCCGCACCGAGTCGGTGTCCTCGATCAGGTCGGACACCGTGGTGTCGCCGTCCTCGCCGACGGTCGCGTCCAGGCTGGTCGCCTCGCGGCTGGCCCGGCGCAGCTCGTCCACCCGCTCGACGGGCAGGCCGACCTCCTCGGCGATCTCCAGCGCGGACGGCTCGCGGCCCAGCTTCAGGTTGAGCTGCCGGTCCGCCTTGGCGATCTTGTTCACCTGCTCGACGACGTGGACGGGAAGGCGGATCACCCGCGAGGTCTCCGCGACCCCGCGCTCGATCGCCTGCCGGATCCACCACATCGCGTAGGTGGAGAACTTGAAGCCCTTGGCGTAGTCGAACTTCTCGACCGCGCGGATCAGGCCCAGGTTGCCCTCCTGGATGACGTCCAGGAACGGCAGCCCGCGGTGGCTGTACTTGCGGGCGGTGGAGACCACCAGCCGCAGGTTCGCCCGGATCATGTGGTCCCTGGCCAGCTCGCCGTCCCTGGCCACCAGGGCCAGCTCCTCCCGCGTGCGACCCCCCAGCTCGCCCGTGCGCAGCAGCTCGGCGGCGTACACGCCGGCCTCGATGCGCCTCGAGAGCGAGACCTCCTCGGGGGCCGTCAGCAGCGGGGTGGTCCCGATGTCGGCCAGGTAGTGCCGCACCAGGTCCTGGTCGCCGTCGGTCGCGGCCCGCCGCCGGGGCGTCCTCACCTCCGCCACGATGACCTCCTCACGTCATTCGCCGGTCCCGAGCGCGCAAGGCGGTTGCTTTGCTACGTTCGAGGAGTAGCGGACCCCGGGAGCCGGTCGGCCCCTCTCGGGCATCCGCATGCTGTCCAACGCGAGTACGGGACGGTAAATTCCACGCAGCGTGACGCCGGGGCCCCGCGTCGCCTATATCACACCTCAGTGCCGGCCATGGCCGTTGCGGACCAGCAGCTCTTCGACACTGATCCCGTTGCTCACGGTGTCCGCGCGATGACGACCCGGCTCCGGCTCGCCCATCGCGACCCGGTCTGTTTCCGGCTCGGCCCACCCCGTGAAGTCCCGGTCCACGCTCATCTCAGGTTCCTTTCCCCGACCTCTGCCCCTTCTCTTACCCCGTCCACACGGATTTGACTCCCCAATTACGGGTTCAGGTAATTCTGATCACGTCGACAGTGTCGAAACGGGAAACCGGGTCGGGCTGGAAGCACCTTCGGGCACGCCGTTCCGGGACGCACGGGGGTAGTTGTCCCGGAACGGCGACCGGGGTCGGCGGGGCGCCGGCGGGCGGCATTCGGGACTGCCGCTATCCGCGGATGTGAGGGGAGTCATCGACGCGGTCACCGCGGCTCGCACGCCGCCGACCATCCCTCACAACGTGGGACGCTCGTGTTCTGTTCCCTCGACGGCGGCGTCGAGGCGCGGCATCACCGGCAGGTTCTCGGGGCTGGTCGCCTGCCGCGGAATGAACACCAGGGGTGTGCCCGAAGGGGCGACGCCGGTGCCGAGTTCGGTCAGCCGGGCCCGCAGCATCCCGAGAACCTCGTCCCGGTGCGCGTGCACCCATTCGTAAGCCAACAACTGGTGCAGTTCGTGGGCGGTCAGGCTCAGGATCGAATCGGCCAGCTCACCGAGCGTGAGCCGGTTGTAGTTGCGGAGCGGAAGGGCCGCTGAGCTGTCGGGCCCGACGTTGCTGGACATTGTGGGTACCCCCTGCCCTCGCTGGGCCGGCACCAGCAAGAATGCACCATCTGACTGCCTCTACGCGCGTCCGTTTAATCCGGGTTCACCCAGAACAACCCGCTCGGCCTAGCGGAACGGGCAGTAATCACCCGAACGCCGACCGTGGTCGCGGTACCAGACGCGCACGCAGCGTGAGCATGGCAGGCTGGGGCGATGACGGTGACTGGTTGGGTCGCGCAACGGTTGCTGAAGCTGCCGCCGGCGACGGCCGGCAAGGTGGCGGTGGAGCGGGATCTCCGCATCACCGCGGACGACGGTGTGACGCTGCTCGCGGACCGCTGGTCGCCCCGAGGCGCGCACCGGGATCTCCCGACGGCACTGGTCCGGTCCCCGTACGGCCGCAAGGGCCCGCTGGGCTGGCTGATGGGCCGCCTGCTGGCCGAGCGCGGCTTCCACGTGCTGATCGTCAGCACCCGGGGCACGTTCGGCTCCGGCGGCGGTGAGTTCCGGGCCATGCGACAGGAACGGGCCGACGGCCACGCCGTGCTGCGCTGGCTGGCCGAGCAGCCGTGGTGCAACGGCTCGGTGGTGCTGACCGGGGCCAGCTATCTCGGCTACACGCAGTGGGTCGTCGCCGCCGACGCGCCCGTGCAGGTGAAGGCCATGGTGCCGCACGTCACGTCATCGCGGTTGGCCCTGGCCTTCCTGCGGCCGGGCCGGATCGAGCTCGAGACGTTGATGACCTGGTCGGTGATGACCGCCAACCAGGAGCGGCCGTACGCGTCGCTGCGGGCGGTCCTGGAGCGCAAGAAGGTCGAGGCGGCGATGCGCACGCTGCCGCTGGCCGACGCGGACAAGGTGGCGCTGGGCCGGGAGTGGCCGTTCTACCAGGACTGCCTGCACCACGACCAGGACGACCCGTACTGGAAGGACGAGGACTTCAGCGCCACGGTCGGCGAGGTGAAGGTGCCGGTGAGCTCGATCGCCGGCTGGTACGACATCTTCCTGGCCGACCAGCTGAAGGACTACCAGGCGCTGGTGGCCGCCGGCCGGCCGCCGCGGCTGACGATCGGCCCGTGGGCGCACTCGAACCCGCGGGGCATCTCGGCGGCGATCTGGGAGACGGTGCGGTGGGCCGGTCCGCTGGCCCGCGGCGCCAAGCCGGGGTACCGGGCGCCGGTGCGGCTGTTCGTGATGGGCGTGCAGCAGTGGCGGGAGTTCGACCAGTGGCCGCCGGCGGGCTACACCCAGCAGCGCTGGCACCTGCGTGAGGGCAACGCCCTTGGCCAGGAGCCGGCCGCCTTTGTCGCGCCCTCCGCCTTCACGTACGACCCGTCCGACCCGACGCCGTCGCTCGGCGGCGCGAAGCTGGAGGCCCGCGGCGCGGGCGCGGTGGACAACCGGCCGCTGGAGCGGCGTTCCGACGTGCTGACGTTCACCTCGGACGTGCTGGATCGCGACGTCGAGGTGATCGGCGAGGTGGCGGCCGAGGTGTGGCTGCGGGCCGACCGGCCGACCTGCGACCTGTTCGTGCGGGTGTGCGACGTGGACCGGAAGGGTCGCTCGGTCAACATCTGCGACGACCTGGTGAAGGTCCGGCCGGACGGGATCAGCAAGGTGTCGGTGGCGCTGTCGCCGACCGCGCACGTGTTCCGGCGCGGGCATCGGATCCGCGTGCAGGTCGCGGCCGGCGCGTTCCCCCGCTTCGCCCGCAATCTGGGCAGCGACGAGCCGCTGCCGACCGCCGCGACGCCGCACGTGACTAACCTGGAGATCTTCCACGACGCCGCGCACCCGTCGGCGGTGCTGCTGCCCGTGAAGTAGCGCCAAAGATGGTTGCACGGCAAGAGAACTAGCCGATGTGCAGGCCCTCGGTGCGCGCGCCGTCGAGAGCGGCCGACGTGAGGTTCGCGGCCACGACATGAGCGTCCCTGAGGTTGGCCGCCGTCAGATCGGTCCCTTGGAGGTCGGCGCCGTCCAGAATGGCCCGGGTCAGGTTGGCGCCGCCAAGGTTGGCCCCGGCCAGATTGGCCTGCACCAGCGAGATGTCGGCCATCTCGGCGTTTCGGAGGCACGTTCCGTGCAGGTCCAGGACCGTGCCCCGGTCCGACCCCACCTGCCGTCGGGCGAGCACGCTCAACGCCGTTTGCACATCCCGACCCACTTGGCGGCAGTCCTTCGCGTCGGTCGTGGCTCGGATGAACGCGGTCAGCTCGGTGACGACCGCGGGCTGGTCGTCGGGCGACTGCTTGATCACCTGCTCCAGCTCGGTGACGCCGTGCACGCGCCCCTCGACGTCGTCGGCCTGGAGCTCGATCCGCGCCGCCGCGTGCCGGGCATCGACGGCGGCATGGTCGACCGGATCCCAGTAGCCGCCGACGAACCCGACCGCGGCCACGACCGCGCCGACCACGATCACCACCGGCCAGCGGAACACCTTCACAGGCGCATCTTCCCAGGGTCATCTTCCCGGGGCCAGCTTTACAGGGCCAACTGCCCGCGTTCCAGCCGGCGCTGCCGCGCCAGCTCCGGGTCGAGCACCGGCACCGCCGCGAGCAGCGACTTGGTGTACGGGTTGGTGGGATTGTCGTACAGCGCGTCGGTTTCCCCGAGCTCCACCACGACTCCCTTGTTCATCACCGCGACCCGGTCGCTGACCTGCCGCACCACCGCCAGGTCGTGCGCCACGAAGATCAGCGTCAGGTCGAACTCGGTCCGCAGCGAGGCCAGCAGCCGGATGATCTGGGACTGGGTCGACACGTCCAGCGCCGACACCGGCTCGTCGCACACCAGCAGCTTGGGCCGCAGCCCGATGGCCCGGGCGATGCCGATGCGCTGCCGCTGGCCGCCGGAGAACTCGTGCGGGTACCGGTCGATCCGGTCCGGATCGAGGCCGACCAGCTCCAGCAGCTCCCGCACCCGCCGGCGGGACGCGTCCTCGCCCTGCACGCGCAGCGGGTCGGCGATGCTCTCGCCGACCGTGCGGCGCGGGTTGAGCGAGGACACCGGGTCCTGGAACACCATCTGCAGTTCCCGCCGGACCGCGCGGATCTCCTTGTCCGACGCGATGTCCCGGCCGTCGAACAGGATCTGCCCCGCGGTCGGCCGGAGCAGCCGGACGATCATGCGGGCCAGCGTGGTCTTGCCGCTGCCGCTCTCCCCCACCACGCCGAGCGCCTCGCCGCGCAGCACGTCCAGGGTCACGCCGTCGACCGCGTGCACCTTCGAGCGGTTCAGGAACGAGCCGACGCTGAACACCTGGTGCACATCCTTGATCTGCACCAGCGGCTCGCCGCCGACCACCTTCGACTCTCGCGGCTGCTCCAGTCGCGGGATCGCCGCCACCAGCTCGCGCGTGTAGGTCGCCGACGGCGCGCCGAGAACCTCGCCGGCCGGGCCGTGCTCGACGGCCTTGCCGTGCTGCATGACCAGCACGTCGTCGACGTTGCCGGCGGCCACCGCGAGGTCGTGCGTGACCAGGATCAGCGCCATCCCGGTCTCCGTGCGCAGGTCGTGGATCAGGTCCAGGATCTGCGCCTGCACGGTCACGTCCAGCGCCGTGGTCGGCTCGTCGGCCACCAGCACCTGGGGCGACAGGGCCAGGGCCATGGCGATCAGGGCGCGCTGCCGCATGCCGCCGGAGAACTCGTGCGGGAAGGCGTTGACCCGCTTGGCCGCCTCGGGAATGCCGACCCGATCCAGCACCTCGACCGCCTTGGCGCGGGCGGCTCGCTTGTCCGCCTTGTTGTGCGCCCGGTACACCTCGACGATCTGGTCGCCCACGCTGAAGAACGGATCCAGAGCGGACAGTGGGTCCTGGAACACCATGGCGATCCGGCTGCCGCGCAGCCGCCGCACCTGCTCGTCCGACGCCGTCAGCACATCCGTGCCGAGCACGTCGATCGAGCCGGTGACCTCGGCGTTGCCGCCACGGTGCAAACCCAGCAGGGACAAGGCGGTCGCGCTCTTGCCCGAGCCCGACTCCCCCACGATGCCCAGCGCCCGGCCGGCCCGCAGCTCGAAGCCCAACCCGTCGACGGCCCGGACGGTGTCGCCCTCGGTGTGGAAGTCGATGACCAGGTCCCGCACCGACACAACGGACTCGCTCACGACACGCTCACCCTTTTGTCGACCGCCGCGTAGAGCAGGTCGGCGATCGTGTTGCACACCACGATGACGAACCCGATCAGCAGCACCAGCCCGACCACCACCGGCAGGTCGACGTTGCGCACCGCCTGCACGGTCATCTGGCCGATGCCGGGCAGGCCGAACACCGACTCGGTGAGCACCGAGGCGGTCAGGATGCTGGCGATGTCCAGGGCCGCCAACGTGATCAGCGGGCTCAGCGCCCCGCGCAGCGCGTGCCGGCCGATCACCTGTCGCTCCGGCAGGCCGTAGGCCCGGGCGGTGCGGATGTGGTCCTCGGCCAGTGTCTCCAGCATGCCGGCGCGCGACATCCGGACGTACACCGGCATGGTGGTCAGCGCGAGCACGATCCACGGCAGGATCAGGTTCTGGGCCCACAGCAGGGGATCCTCGCCGAACGGGACCCAGGTCGGGAACGGCATCAACTGCAGCCACACGCAGACGACCATCAGCGCCATCAGGCCGGTGATGAAGATCGGCACCGCCAGCCCGCCGAGCACGAGCGCGTTCACCACGTGGTCGAGCCACCGGCCCCGGCGCAGCGCCGACAGCACGCCGATGCCGATCCCCAGCGACAGCCACAGGATCGCGGCGCCGATCACCAGCGAGCCCGACACCGGCAGCCGCTCCCCGATCATCTGCAGCACCGGCTCGGTGTACTGGAAGGAATAGCCGAGGCAGGGCGCCGCACAGTGCACAATGGACGGTCCCATGCTGAAGTCCCGGCCGGCCACCAGGCCGACCAGGAAGTGCCAGTACTGCGCGTACAGCGGCTCGTCGAGGCCCAGGCTGTGCGAGATCAGCGCCAGCCGGTCCGGCGTGCAGGCCTTGATCCCGCACACCAGCTGCGCCGGATTGGCCGGCATCAGGAAGAACAGCACGTAGACCACCGCCGACATGATCAGCAGCACCGCCGCCGCGCCGGAGATCCGGCGCACCACGTAACCGAGCACCTCAGGCCGCCTTCCTGGTCAGCCGCGTGGTGCGCGGATCGAGCGCCACCCGGATCCCCTCGCCGGCCAGCGTGAACGACAGCACGGTCAGGAACACCATCACCGCGGGGATCACCACGTACGTCACGTCGCTGCGGAACCAGGTGGTCGCGGTGGACAGCATCTGCCCCCACGACGAGGTCGGCGGCCGCACGCCGACGCCGAGGAAGGACAGCGCCGCCTCGGTGATCACGTTGGAGGGCAGCAACAACGCCGCGTAGGTGATCACCGGCGCGGCCAGTCCGGGCAGGATCTCCCGGCGGGCGATGCGCAGGCCGCCGGCCCCGGACAGCCGGGCCGCCGCGACGAAGTCCCTGGTGCGCAAGGACAACGTCTGCGCCCTGCTGATACGGGCCGTGCCGCCCCAGCCCAGCACGCCGATCACCAGCGCCAGCAGCAGCGGCCGCGGGAAGCTGTCGGGCACGATCGTCAGCAGCGCCAGCGAGAAGATGATGACCGGGAACGCCAGCGCGATGTCGGCCAGCCGGGTCAGCACGGTGTCCACCAGCTTGCTGCCCAGGCCGGCGGCCAGACCGACGACAACACCGAGGAAGACCTGCACCACGGTCGCGGAAACCGCCACCAGCAACGAGATCTGCGCGCCCTGGGCGACCCGGGCGAACAGGTCGCGGCCGGTCTGCGGCTCCACGCCGAGCCAGTGCTGGCCGCTGATCCCGCCCAAAGCCCCGATCGGCACGCCGCCGCGGGCCGAGTCGACCAGGTCGCTGTGGAACGAGGCGATGTCCTGCCCCTCAAGCGCGGTCAGCACCGGGGCGAGCACCGCCAGCAGCACCAGCAGGCCCGCCACGACCGCGCCGAACACGGCGGCGTGGTCGGTGCGGAACCTGCCTGCGAACACCCGGAAGCCGGGTCGTGCGTCGGCCGGGGACGTCACTTCACGGACACCTGGGACAGGTCGTAGACGCCGGTCCAGTCGCTGACGAAGGCGTTGCGCACGTTCTTGCCGTACAGCCGCAGCTGCGTGGTGTGGAACAGCGGCACCAGCGGCGCCTGCTTCATGATCTCGCTGTCAACCTGGCCCCACCGCTTCGCGGCCTGGTCCGGGTCGGTGATCTTGTTGATCTCGTCGATGTCCGAGTTCACCTTGGGATCGTTGAAGTGCGCGGTGTTGAAGTTGCCGCCGCCGGCCAGGTACTGCCGGCCGTCGAAGATCGGGATGATGAACGGCCCGCCGGACGGCCAGTCCGC
The DNA here is from genome assembly GCA_036403095.1 of Kutzneria sp. Classification (GTDB taxonomy): domain Bacteria; phylum Actinomycetota; class Actinomycetes; order Mycobacteriales; family Pseudonocardiaceae; genus Kutzneria. The sequence continues at coordinate 36,303 of DASWRQ010000383.1, forward strand.
GCCCCAGCCCTGCACCGCCGCCTGCGGCTGGGTGGCCGGGTTGCTGACCGTCGTGGTGTAGGTGCTGGTGTCGATGCTCTGCAGCTTCACGGTGATGCCGGCCTTCTGGTAGGCGTCCTGCACCGCCGTGGCCACCTTCGGCCCGTCCTGGTTGAAGTCGGCGCTGCGGTGGGCCAGCGTGATGGTGAGGCCGTTCGGGAAGCCGGCCTCGGCCAGCAGCTGCTTGGCCTTGGCCGGGTCGCCGTTCTTGCCGGCCGGGAAGAAGTCGAACGCCTGGTAGCCCATGTTCTTGTTGTCGGGCAGGAAGGTCGTGGCCGGGTAGGCCAGCGAGCTGCCGCCGGCCGCGTTGACCACCGAGGTGCGGTCGATGGCGTAGTTGAACGCCTGGCGCACCTTGGGGTTGTCGAACGGGGCCCTGGTGTTGTCGAAGGCGATGTAGTACGTGTACGGGAAGCCGCCCTTGGCCACCCGCTTGGACAGGTCGGGGTTGCTGTCCAGCTGGGCCAGCTCCGACGGGCCGAGGTCGGTGTCGGTGGTGACGGCGTCGGCGTCCTTGCCGGTGCCGGTGGTCAGCCGCTGGTTGATCACCGCCGGGTCCAGGCCGTACGTGGCCTCGATGCGGTCGGGGCAGGCCAGCCGGTTCGGGTCGATCGCGCGCGACCAGTTGGTGTTGCGCACCAACACCATGCTCTTGCCCTTGTCGTACGACTCGATCTGGTACGGGCCGCTGGAGACCGGGTGCTTCTCGTAGTCCGCGCCCTTGTCCTTGGCCTTGGGCACCGGCGCGAACTGCGTGGCCGTCGCCAGGTACGGGAAGTCGCCGTGCGGCGAGTTGAGGTGGAAGACGATGGTCTTGGCATCCGGGGTCTCGATCGCGGCGAGGCCGCCCGGGTCCTTGTACGGCCCCTGGTAGTTCTGCGCGCCGACCAGCCAGTCGTGCAGGTACGGCGCGCCGCCGGGCAGTTCGGCGGCGAAGCCGCGCTCGATGCCGTACTTCACGTCGGCGGCGGTGATCGGCGTGCCGTCCTCGAACTTCAGGCCGTCGCGCAGGTGGTAGGTCCACACCGTGGCGTCGGCGTTGGGCTCGCCGGTGTTCGTGGCCAGGTCCGGGGCGACCTTCGCGCCGTCCGCGCCGGCCTTGCGGGTTCTCGTCGTCAGCGTGCGGAACAGCAGGGACGGGATGTTGCCGCCGCCCGAGGTGTAGAGCCGCGCCGGGTCGAGGTGCGAGCCGGCGTCGTCCTGGTTGAGGAGCTCCAGCGTGCCGCCCTGGCAGTTGTTCGGGTCGAACGCCGTGGCGGCGCTCTGGCTGCCGCCGCCGCAGGCGGTCGCGGTGCCGGCGAGTAGCACGCCGGCTACCAGCAGGGACGGTCGTCGCCAGGTCATGGGTGTTCCCCCACCTCAGATTCCGACAGTGCACGGATGGTCGCAGACCATATCCGCCGTTCGCATCCGACGATCGGCCGTCCACCTCTTGAGAACTGACGCTGTTGCCAGTAGTTTGCAGTAAGGACCGAACATGGGGAGGGGTCATGACCAGCACCGATGTCGTGGAGCCGGCCGTCGCGGCCGAGTGGCTGCGCCGCTGGGACGCGCAGCAGGAGCATTACATCGCCGATCGTGAACTGCGGTTCACAGTGATCGGCGACGTCCTCGCGGACACGCTCGGCCAGCATTCGTCGCCCACTGTGCTCGATCTGGGCTGCGGTCCGGGCTCGCTGGCCAGCCGGCTGGCGCAGCGGCTGCCCGCCGCCCACTTCGTGGGAATCGACACCGATCCGCTGCTGCTGGCGTTCGCCCGCGCCACCGCCCCGGCGGCCGTGCGGTTCGCCGAGGCGCGGCTGGGCGTGCCGGGCTGGATCGAGGCGGCCGAGGTGAGCGGCCCGATCCAGGCGGCCGTGTCCACCACCGCGCTGCACTGGCTGTCCCGCGAGGCGCTCGGCCAGCTCTACCGGGACCTCGCCGCGTTGATCGAGCCCGGCGGGGTTTTTGTCGACGGCGACCACTTCGCCGAGGAACAGCCTCGACTGCGTGAGTTGCAGCGGCTGGTGCGCCATCAGCGCGAGGCCCGCCAGGGCGTGACCGCCAACGAGAACTGGGAGCAGTGGTGGGCCGCCGTCGAGGCGGAGGAAACGTTTTCCGACCTGCTCGTCCAGCGCCGGGAGCGGGCCGTGCCGGCCCACGACCACGGCATCGGGCCGACCGTCGAGACCCACCTGGACCTGCTCCAGGAGGCCGGGTTCCGCGAGGTCGGCACCGTCTGGCAGTCCGGTGACGATCGGGTGCTGGTGGCCGTTCGGTAGTTGAAAACGTTCTCGATCGTCGCCTAGGTTGCCGCTCATGAGTGAGCTGATCAACCTCGCGGCGAACGGGACCGGCCTGATCGTCGAGGCCGGGCCGGGGCTGCCCCGCGTGCTGCACTGGGGCGCCGACCTCGGGCCGGTCGACGAGGACTTCGTGCTCGGCGGCACGCCCGGCGTGCCGCCGAGCGCCGTCGACACGCCGATTCGGCTCACCCTGCTACCGACCTCCCGTGAAGGCTGGCTCGGCCGCCCCGGCACGTCCGGGCACCGCGCCGGCTCTGCCCAGCACGTGCGCCCTGCACTGCTCGCGCCGGTTGCCGTGGACGGCAACTCCCTGACCTTCACCGCCGCCGATCCCGTTGCCGGCGTTGAGTTCCACAGCGAGCTGCACCTCGATCCGTCCGGCGTGCTGCGGGTTCGGCACGAGGTCGTGAACACCGGCGAGGACACCTGGACCGTGGACGCCCTGCGGCCGTTGCTGCCCGTGCCGGCCCACGCGGTTGAGCTTTTGGACCTGACCGGCCGATGGTGCCGGGAGCGGTCGCCGCAGCGCAGCCCTTTCCTGCACGGGCTCCGGTCCCGGGAAAGCCGTCGTGGCCGGACCGGTCATGACGCCACGGGGTTGTTGGTCGCCGGTACCCCCGGTTTCGGGTGCCGCGACGGCGAGGTGTGGGGCGTGCATCTCGCGTGGAGCGGCAACCACGAGCACTTCGCCGAGCGGCTACCCGAGGGCCTCAGCGTGCTCGGTGCGGCGGAAATCCTTGCGCCAGGCGAGATCCTGCTGTCCCCCGGCGAGTCGTATTCGACGCCCTGGGCGTTTTTCGTCTGGTCCGACCAGGGTTTGGACGGTTTGAGCGCGCGTCTGCACACCTGGATGCGGGCCCGGGACTCGCACCCGTCGACGCCGCGACCGGTCGTGTTGAACACCTGGGAAGCCGTCTACTTCAACCACGATCTGGGGCGGCTCAAGGCGTTGGCCGACCGCGCGGCGGAGATCGGCGTCGAACGCTTCGTGCTCGACGACGGCTGGTTCCGTGGCCGCCGCGACGACTCCGCCGGCCTCGGCGACTGGTTCGTCGACTCCTCCGTGTGGCCCGCCGGCCTCGGCCCGCTCGTCGATTACGTGCGGGGCAAGGGCATGCAGTTCGGCCTGTGGTTCGAGCCCGAGATGGTCAACCCCGACTCCGACCTGGCCCGCGCCCACCCCGACTGGCTGCTGGCCGACACCCTGCCCTGGCGTCGTCAGCAGGTGCTGAACGTGGCGCTGCCGGCCGTCTACTCGTACCTGTTGGAGCGCTTGGATTCCCTCGTCTCCGAGTACGCCATCGACTACATCAAGTGGGACCACAACCGGGACCTGCTGGAGTCGTTGGCCCACGCCCAGACCCTCGCCGTCTACCGGTTGCTGGACGAGCTCCGCTCCCGCCATCCCCGGTTGGAGATCGAGTCCTGCTCCTCCGGCGGTGCCCGCGTCGACCTCGGCATCCTCGCCCACACCGACCGCGTCTGGGCCTCCGACACCAACGATGCCGTTGAGCGCCAACGCATCCAGCGTTGGATGGGCTTGTTGGTTCCGCCCGAGCTCATCGGCAGCCACGTCGGTCCTCCCGAGGCGCACACCACCGGCCGCTTCGCCGAGCTCCCTTTCCGCTGCGCCACGGCCCTGTTCAACCACGCCGGCCTGGAATGGGACCTCACCGGCTTGTCGCCGGAGGAGCTCAGCCAGCTCCGGTCCTGGATCTCGTTGCACAAGCGCCTTCGGGGCTTGCTCCACACCGGCGTCACGGTCCGCGTCGACCATTCCGACCCCGGCTCACTACTCCACGGCGTGATCAGCGACAACGACGCTCCCTCCGACGACGGTATCGCCAACCCCGGCTCACAGCTCCACGACGTGATCAGCGACGACGACGCTCCCTCCGGCGGCACTATCGCCGACCCCGGCTCACTGCTCCACGACGTGGCCAGCGACGACGACGTTCGGTCCGGCAGCGGTATCGCCGACTCCGGCGACGCCCCGGCCGGCACCGGCCCCGATGCCACTCCCGGCCTCGATGCCGCCACCGGCACGGCCGCTCCCACCCACGCCGTCTTCTGCTACGCCCGCCTGGAAACCTCGCCCGATGCCCTGCCGGCCCGGCTGCGCTTCCCGGGCCTGTCCCCCGACCTGCGCTACACCGTACGGGCGGTGCCCGAGCTGCTCCCGACCGCCGGCCGCTTCGTGCAGCAGACCCCGTGGATCGCCACCGGCCTCACCTTGACCGGCGCCCAACTGGCCCGGGTCGGCGTCCAGCCACCCCTCCTGGGCCCCGGCCAGGCCATGGTCTTCGAACTGACCCGGGCCTGACGGCCGGCCCAGCACCCCACCGAAGATCAACTTCCCTGGGGATCCCCCCAAATTCAATTCTACTCGGCGAACCTCACCGGACCGGCCGGAGCGATCTTGATCGGCCGGTCGGGCTTGACATCTGCCTTGACGTCGGCCTCACCCCGCTCGTAACCTGGTCCGGCCGCGCATGAAAAGGTTTACAATCCGATTCACGCTCGGAGGGATCATGGTTCGTCGTCCATTATGGATAGTCACCATCGCGATCTCCCTGCTCATGGCGGTCGCCGCCGCCCCGGCCGCACAGGCGGCCAAGGCGGACAACCCCTACCACGACCCCAACCTCGTCTCCATGTTCGACGGGAAGACCCTGGACGGTTGGACCGCCCAGGCCAGCGGTCAGTGGTCGGCCAAGGACGGGGTGATCCACGGCAACGGCACGTCGCGGGGCTGGCTGTACTACAACAAGGCGCAGGCCGGCACCTTCCGCTGGATCTTCACCGTCCGGCAGGTGAAGGGCAACCACGCGCCGACGGTGCTGATCTGGGGCACGACCAGCCCGCTCAAGGACGCGCTGAGCGCCATCCAGTTCCAGCCGCCCAACGGCGGCCACTGGGACTACCGGCCGGGCCACAACAACGGCGGCGGCAAGCTGTTCAAGCAGCTGCCGCACGACAAGATGGACATCCACAACTGGAGCCAGTGCGAGTTGATCGGCAACAAGACCACCGGTGTCGCGAAAATGGCCTGCTGCCCGCTCAAGGGCACGGCGGCCACCTGTAAGGCGACGGAGGTCCTGGACTTCACCGACAAGACGGCCGGCCGTGACGGCCCGCTGGCGTTGCAGGTGCACAACAGCGGCATCCAGGACGAGTACCGCAACCTGTACGTGGAGTCCCCGGTCGTGACCAGCCCGGACAAGTTCATCACCACGGGCTGAAAACCGTTCGCGACGGGCGCGCCGGCCCGGCTATCGTCGCCGGCGCGCCCTTTCGAACACGGTGAGGAGGTGGGAGCGATGGACATTCGACCGTTCACGTGCTCCCGCCGGATCCCAAGGGCGTGAAACGGGAGCACACCAACACTCCCGGAGTCGCAACACATGTCTGATCTGATCGTCCGGCCGCTCGAGGCCGGCGAAGAAGCACTGTTCGACACGCTGCCCGACCCGATACTGGTCGGCTACGGCGCGTTCGGCACGACGTACGCGACCGGCAACTACCGTCCCGAGTGGACGTGGGTCGCGCTGCGCGACGGCGTCGTCGTGGCCCGCGCGGTCTGGTGGGCCGGCCCCGCGGACACGGAGCCGAAAGCGTTGGACTGGTTCGATTTCACCGACGCCGACGCGGCCGTGCAGCTGCTGCGCACCGCGCCGTTCCGCACCGAGTACTCGATCCCGTTGCCGCCGAACTGGCGTGACGACCCGGCCACGTACGCCGCCGCCACGGCCCGGCTGGACGCCGCGACCGCGGCCGGCCTGAAGTTCCTGGTCGAGCGCTACACCTATCGCTGGACTCCCGAATGCGGTCTGCCGGAACGCAGCACCCGCCTGGAGTTCCGGCCGGAGCCGGACGACGAGGCCATCTTCGAGGTGTTCCGCCGCGTCAACGCGACCAGCCTCGACGCGCACGTCCGGCGCACCATCGCCGAGGAGGGCCTGGCCGCCTCGGCCCGCAATGATCTCGACTACCTGCGCTGGATGCCCAGCCCCCGCGAGTGGTGGCGGCTGGCCTACACGCCCGGCGGCGATCTCGTCGGCCTGGCCGCGCCGTGCTACCACCACAGCTCGCACGTCGTCGGCTACATCGCCGTCGTGCCCGAGCAACGCGGCCACGGCTACGCCCTCGACCTGCTCGCGGAGACCACGCACATGCTGGCCGCCGAGGGCGCGGAGAAGATCGTCGCCGGCACCGACGTGGCCAACGTGCCGATGGCCAAGGCCTTCGCCCGCGGGAATTATCCGATCGCCCAGCACCGCATCGATCTTCTGCCATAACCGCTGCGAACACTCGTCCGGGTACGTACGATCCGAACTGTGCGAATCCCGAGCTTGGTGACGGCGACGATGCTCGTCTCGTCATTCCTGGCGACGCCGTCGGCGCAGGCGGCGGAGAGCGACAGCGCGCGGTTCGCCTGGCCGACCTCGGTCAGTGCGAACGGCCGGTACCTGCTCGACCAGGTCGGCCGGCCCTACCTCATCTCGGGCGACTCGCCGCAGGGCCTGTTCGTGACGATGTCGCAGGAGCAGGCCGAGGACTACTTCGCCGACCGCAGGGCCGGCGGCTTCAACGCGTTGTGGATCAACTCGTTGGTGCCGCCGGACCAGGGCGGCCATCCCGACGACGCCACCTATGACGGCATCACGCCGTTCCAGAAGCCCGGCGACATGGCCACGCCCAATCCGGCCTACTGGGACCGCGTCGAGCAGATGGTCGCCGCCGCCCGTGACGATGGCCTGACCATCTGGCTCACCCCCGTCGAGACCTGCGGGCACCTGCAATTGTTACGGGACAACGGGATCGACAAGGCCCATGCCTTCGGGCAGTTCCTCGGGCAGCGCTTCGCCAAGTACCCCAACATCGTCTGGTTCAACGGCTGCGACCTGCAGACCTGGCAGGACCCCACCGACACCGGGCTGGTGCAGGCGGTTGCCCGCGGCCTCAAGGAGACCGACCCCGCCCACCTGCAGACCGTCGAGCTGAACTACATGACCAGCGGCTCGCTCGACGATCCCACCTGGCGGCCGTACATCGAGATCGACTCCGCGTACACCTACTACCCGACCTACGCCCAGGTGCTCAAGGAGTACAACCGGAAGAACCCGCTGCCGGTGTACATGGTCGAGGCCAACTACGAGGACGAGCACGAGTACACCGGCCCGAAAACCCTGCGGCGCCAGGAATACTGGACCATGACCAGCGGCGCCACCGGGCAGCTCTACGGCAGCGGCTGGACGTGGCCGTTCAAGCCCGGCTGGGAGTCCCATGTGGACACCCAGGGCACGCGCGAGTTCAAGCTCATGACCGAGCTGTTCCGCAGCAGCCGTTGGTACGACCTCGTGCCCGACCAGGACCACAAGCTGCTCACCGCCGGTTACGGCACCTTCAACCAGTGGGGTTCCGTCAACGACAACGACTACGCCACCGCCGCTCGCACCGCCGACGGCCGCCTCGCCGTTGTCTACGTGCCCACCGCCCGCCCCATCACCGTCGACATGTCGCAGCTGTGCCCCGGCGCCGTCGCCTTCTGGTACGACCCGACCGACGGCTCCTACCGCCTGGCCAGCCCGCCCGTCGGCCGCGGCGAGGTCACCTTCACGCCGCCCGGCCGCAACCACGGCGGCGATGACGACTGGGTCCTGCGCATCGCCTCCTTCGGCTGAGCCCGACCATGGCTGTGCGGTTCCCTTCCCCGCTCAAGCCCGGGGATCGAGTCGGCGTGACCGCGCCGTCCAGCGGCGTGCCGGAAGACCTCCGTGGCCGGCTCGACGTGGCGGTCAAGGCCGTCCAGGCGCGGGGTTACCGGGTCGTCGTGGGTGAGTGCATGGACGGCTCAGGGCACGTCAGCGCGCCCGCGGGGCAACGGGCGGCGGAGTTGACGGCCATGCTGACCGACCCGACCATCCGGGCTGTTGTGCCGCCGTGGGGCGGAGAGACCGCGATCGACATCGTGCCGCTGCTGGACTGGGCGGCCATCGGCGCGGCCGAACCGACGTGGATGGTCGGATTCTCGGACATCTCGACCATCATCACGCCGCTGACGCTGCTGACCGGTCATGCGACCGTGCACGGCAACAATCTGATGGACACGCCCTACCGGACTCCGCCGGGTCTGTTGTCGTGGTTGGACATCGTCGCATCGGCTTCCGGGGCCGGCCTCGCCCAGACGCCGCCCGGCCGGCATCGCGCCACCGGGCACGACGACTACCAGGCCAATCCTCAGGTCGACACGTTCACCTTGGACCGGGCCGGCAGCTGGACACTGTTGACCGGCGACAGCGAGGTGACGGTCGAAGGACGACTCATCGGCGGCTGCATCGAAATGTTGTGCAACCTGGCCGGCACGCCCTATGGCGACATCGGCGCCTTCGCCCGCCGCCACGCGCCTGAGGGGTTGCTGGTCTATGTCGAGGCGGCTGGTGACGATGCCTTCGCGATCTGCCGAAACCTGCACGGCATGCGCCTGGCCGGGTTCTTCACGGGGGCGAACGCCGTGCTGGTCGGCCGAACCCGCGCTCCCGGCGCGGATTCGCTGACCCAACACGAGGCCGTGCTGGACGCTCTGGGCTGCCTGCGCGTGCCGATCATCGCCGATGTCGAATGCGGCCACGTTCCGCCGTACCTGCCGATCGTCAACGGCGCCCATGGCCGTCTCGTGTGCGGCGCCGGCCGGGCCAGTCTCGTCCAGACCTTGGCGTAGCGAAGATCGGTGGCAATGCCAAGCGCTCGACGCACCCGGCTGACATGCGATCGAGGCCAATCCTTTGCTCATCACCGATCCACACCGCGCTTCGGCGCGCGCCGAACGGTCCCGTGCTTAGGCTCGACGGCATGACGAGCTTCCGGGAGCTGCACGAGAGCGGCTTTTTTGTGCTGCCCAACGCATGGGATCCGGCGTCGGCGCGGCTGCTGTCGACGGTGCCGGGCGTGCGGGCGCTGGGCACGACGAGTGCGGGCGTGGCGGCGGCGCTGGGCCTGCCGGACGGGCAGCGGATGCCGATGCCGACGATGATCAAGGCGGTGGGGGCGATCGTGGACGCCTCGGCGGTGCCGGTGTCGGCCGATCTCGAGGGCGGCTACGACGACGTGCGAGCCACCGTCCGGGCGGCCATGGACGTCGGCGTGATGGGCGTCAACATCGAGGACACCAGGTACCCGGACGCGAAGCTGCGGAGCCCGGCGGAGGCGGCCGACCGCATCGCCCAGGTGCGCGCGCTGGACGCCGAACTGGTGATCAACGCCCGTACCGACGTCTGGTGGCTGGGCGACGGCGGCATGGACGAGGGCCTGACCCGGCTGCGGCTGTTCCTCGAGGCCGGCGCGGACTGTGTGTTCGCGCCCGGCCTGCCCGAGAAGCTCATTCCGGAGATCGTCGCGGAACTGCCGGGCGTGGCGCTCAACGTGCTGGCCTCGCCCACGCTGCCGTCGCTGGAGTCGTTGGCCGCCATGGGGGTTCGCCGCGTCTCCACCGGCTCGGCACTGGCCCGACTGGCCTGGGGCAGCGCCCGAGACGCCCTCACCTCCGTGCTCGGCGGCGGGTTCGCCGGTATCGGCGGCACGCTCAGTTATCGCGATCTGACGGAAGCGCTCGACAAAAGCTATTGACCCGTGACCTTGGCCTGACATCATTCCGCCCGAAAGGTAGGG
>DASWRQ010000384.1:0-8585 GCA_036403095.1 Kutzneria sp.
CACATGTGGCTTTGGGGTCAGTAGATGCTGCCGGCGTTGACGACGGGCTGGGTGGCGCGGTCGCCGCACAGCACCACCAGCAGGTTGCTGACCATGGCTGCCTTGCGCTCCTCGTCCAGCTCGACGACGTCCCGCTCGGCCAGCCGGGCCAGGGCCAGCTCGACCATGCCGACCGCGCCCTCGACGATGCGCTGCCGGGCCGCGACGACCGCGCCGGCCTGCTGCCGCTGGAGCATCGCACCGGCGATCTCCGGCGCGTAGGCCAGGTGCGTCAGCCGGGACTCGATCACGTGCACGCCGGCCGACCGGACCCGCTCCGAGATCTCGGCCGACAGCTTGCCGGTGATCTCCTCGGCGTTCTCCCGCAGCGACAGCCGGTCGTCGTCGTTGTGGTTGTCGTACGGGTAGCTGGTGGCGATGTGCCGCACCGCGGTCTCGGTCTGGATGCCGACGAACCGAACGAAGTCGTCCACCTCGAACGCGGCCCTGGCGGTGTCCTCGATCTGCCAGACGACGACAACGGCCATCTCGATCGGGTTGCCCTCGGCGTCGTTGACCTTGGCCACCGCGGTCTCGTGGTTGCGGATCCGCACCGACAGCCGCATCCGGTTGCTCAGCGGGTTCACGAAGTGCAGGCCGGGCGTGCGCACGGTGCCGGTGTAGCGGCCGAAGAACTGGACCACCGCGGCCACGCCCGGGGGCAGCACGAACAGGCCGCGCAGCATGATCAGGCCGAGCACGGAGAGCACCAGCCACCACAGCTGCCGGCTGGTCGCGGCCAGCGCGATGCCGACGGCCAGCAGCGCCAGCGCGAGCAGCAGCGCGAAGCCGCCGGGCAGTCGCTTGGCCGGCCGTTCGGCGATCGTCGGATCCGGTGTCGGGATCTCGCTCATGGCCCCCTCCTTGGTCTATCAATATGATATCAGAACTGTACCATGGTGAAACGCCAGCGCGGGGACGTTCCGAGGAGCATGATGGGGTGTCTGGACCGGCCGGGAGGGGAACGAGTTGGACACGGGAGGGCTGCCGGCATACGGGCGGCAACAGTCGGCGGAGCAGGCTCCGGCGCTGCAGATCACCGGCTTGCGCAAGGCTTTCAACACCACCGTCGCGGTGGACGACGTGCAGCTGGTGGTGCCGAGGGGATCGTTCTTCGGGCTGGTCGGCCCGAACGGCGCCGGCAAGACCACGTCGCTGTCCATGGCCGTCGGCCTGCTGCGGCCGGACGCCGGCAGCGTCCGCATCTTCGGCGTGGACGTGTGGGAGTCGCCGGAGCGGGCCAAGTCGCTGGTCGGCGTGCTGCCGGACGGCATGGCGCTGCCCGAGCGGCTGACCGGGCGTGAGCTGCTGACGTACACCGGGCTGCTGCGCGGCCTCGACCCGGCGACGGTCGCCGAGCGGGCCAACGAGCTGCTGGGCGTGCTGGAGCTGCTCGACGCCGAGCGCACCCTGGTGATCGACTACTCGGCCGGCATGCGTAAGAAGATCGGCCTGGCCACGGCGCTGCTGCACGCCCCGAAGCTGCTCGTGCTGGACGAGCCCTTTGAGGCCGTCGACCCGGTGTCGGCGTCCACGATCCGCACGATCCTGCAGCGGTTCGTGGCCTCCGGCGGCGCGGTCGTGCTGTCCAGCCACGTGATGGAGCTGGTGGAGAAGCTCTGCGACCACGTCGCCGTGATCACCCGCGGCCGGGTCGTGGCCAGCGGGCCGGTCGAGCAGGTCCGCGGCGGCCAGTCGCTGGAGCAGGCGTTCGTGCACCTGGTCGGCGGCCGCACCGGCGGCGGGGAAGGGCTGTCGTGGTTGGCGTCCTGATCCGGATGAAGCTGCGGGTGCTGTCGCACTCGCTGGGCGGGGCGCGGGCGGCCAGCTTCGCCTTCGGCGCGCTGGTCGGCCTGGCGGCCGGCGGCGCGTCGCTGATCCTGGTGATGCTCGGCTACCAGAACAACGTGTCCATCGGCACCACCGTCGCGTCCGTGATGATGCTGCTGTGGACGATCGGCTGGCTCATCGGCCCGATCATCATGGGCGGCGGCGACGAGACGCTGCGCCCGGAGAACTTCGCCTTGCTGCCGCTGTCCCCGACGAAACTGGCGTTCGGTTTGCTGGGCGCGTCGTTGGCCGGCGTGCCGCCGGTGGCCACAGTGATCGCGTTCCTCGGCTTGGTCGTCGGGGCCCTGTGGCTCGGCGTGCTGCCGGCGATCGTCGCCGTGATCACGGTGGTGCTGGCGCTGGCCTTCACGGTGCTGCTTTCGCGAGTGGTCGTCGGCGCGCTCGGGGCGGTGCTGGGATCCCGCCGTGGCAAGGATCTCGGGGTGCTGCTGGCGGCGCTGGCCGGTCTGTCCTATCTGCCGCTGCGCTACGCCGGCGAGGCGCTGGCGCCGGTGATCCTCCAGAACAACCCGGTGCTCGGCGGCACGCTGCGCTGGCTGCCGACCGGCTGGGCGTCGGCGGCGGTCGAGGGCGCCGCCACGGACAACTGGCTCGCCGTGATCGGAGCGGTGCTCGCGTTGGCCGCTGTGGACGGTCTGCTGCTGGTGGCCTATTCACGGCTGCTGGTGCTGCGGTTGACCACCCCGCAGACCAACGTCGGTCCCGCGAAGGCCGGCAAGGCCAAGGCATCCGGGCGCAGCCTGCTGCCGGCGACGCCGGTCGGCGCGGTGATCGGCAAGGAGCTGCGGCTGTGGTGGCGCGACGCCCGCCGCCGGGCGACGATGCTGACCTCGGTGCTGATCGGCCTGTTCATCCCGGTGTTCTCCTCGGCCGGCGGCCGAGGCGCTCTCGTGATGCTGCCGTTCGCCGGGCTCTGGGTGGTCGGCTTCTCCATGCTCCAGGTCAGCAACCTGTACGGCTTCGACGGCACCGCCGTGTGGCACACCCTCGTCACGCCGGGCGCGGCGCGGGCCGACGTGCGCGGACGGCAGTGGGCGTGGGGGCTGATCGTCGGTCCCATCGCGATCGTGGCCGGCCTGGTGCTGCCCGGCGTGGCCGGCAGCTGGTGGGCGTACCCCTGGGTGCTCGGTGTGCTGCCGGCGCTGCTCGGGTGCGGGGCCGGTTTCCTGCTGCTGCTGTCGGTGTACTGGGCGTTCCCGATGCCCACCCAGCGTGGCAACAACCCGTTCAACCAGGGCAACCGACCGGGCTGCTCGCGGGCCCTGGTGCGGTTGGTGTCGATGCTGTTGCTGCTGGTCGGAGCCCTGCCGTCGCTGATTCTCCTGATCATCGGCCAGGTCACGGCGAACCCGGTGCTGAGCTGGCTCGCGGTGCCGGTCGGCCTGCTCGTCGGCGGCTTCGCCGCGTGGTGGCTGGGGCGGCTGGCCGAGCAGCGGCTGCTGTTCCGTGGCCCGGAACTGTTGGCGCAGGTGAAGGTCGCGGGTTGATCGGCTGTCGGGTAGCCGTGCCGCTGGCGTAGCGTTGAGCTGGTGTTTCGTTGAGGTAACCAGTGGTTTGGAGTAGTGCCCTTACCCGGTTCGCTGGGTGAAGATGTCGACCATGACGAGGAACGGGCGCGGCGACGGCGAGTTGTTTCGCGGTTACCTGAACCCGGCGCGGCCGCACGCCGGCGCGTACGACGAGATGTTCTCGGCCGACGCGTCCGTGCGGTCCGCGTATCGCGCGCTGCACGAGGCGCTGGCACCGTCCGATGTGGCCGATCTGACCGCCCGGTCCGACGCGCTCGGCCGGGCCTTCGTGGATCAGGGCATCACGTTCTCGTTGTCCGGCCAGGAGCGGCCGTTCCCCCTGGACCTGGTGCCCCGTGTGATCACCGCGTCCGAGTGGACCAAGCTGGAGCGCGGCATCGTGCAGCGGGTGCGGGCGCAGGAGGCGTTCCTCGCCGACGTCTACGGCGACGGGCAGATCGTGCGGGACGGCGTCCTGCCGCGGCGGCTGATCACCTCGTGCGAGCACTTCCACCGCGAGGCCGCCGGCATCGTGCCGCCCAACGGGGTGCGTATCCACGTCTCCGGCATCGACCTCGTGCGCGACGAGGCCGGCACCTTCCGGGTGTTGGAGGACAACGTGCGCTGCCCGTCCGGGGTGTCGTACGTGATGGAGAACCGGCGCACCATGGCCCGCGTGTTCCCGGACCTGTTCGCGCGGCACCGGGTTCGCGCCGTCGGCGACTACGCCGTGCACCTGCTGCGGGCGCTGCGCAACGCCGCCGCGCCCAACGCCGCCGACCCCAACGTGGTCGTGCTGACGCCCGGCGTGCACAACTCGGCCTACTTCGAGCATTCCCTGCTGGCCCGGCAGATGGGCGTGGAGCTGGTGGAGGGGCGGGACCTGTTCTGCCGCGACCACACCATCTACCTGCGCACCACCGAGGGCGAGCGGCAGGTGGACGTGATCTACCGCCGCATCGACGACCCGTACCTGGATCCGGTGCACTTCCGGCCGGACTCGGTGCTGGGCGTGGCCGGGCTGGCCAACGCCGCCCGGGCCGGCAACGTGGTGATCGCCAACGCCGTCGGCACCGGCGTGGCCGACGACAAACTGGTGTACACCTACATGCCGGAGATCGTGCAGTACTACCTCGGCGAGAAACCGTTGCTGCCCAACGTGGACACCTTGCGGTGCTGGCTGCCCGACGAGCGGGCCCAGGTGCTGGACCGGATGTCCGAGCTGGTGGTCAAGCCGGTCGAGGGCTCCGGCGGCTACGGCATCGTGTTCGGGCCGGAGGCGTCGGCCAAGGAGCTGAACGCCTTGCGGCGCAAGGTTCGCGGCAATCCACGGGGCTGGATCGCGCAGCCGGTGGTGCAGCTGTCGACGGTGCCGACGAAGATCGGCGACCAGCTCTCGCCGCGGCACGTCGACCTGCGGCCGTTCGCGGTCAACGACGGCAACTTCGTGTTCGTGCTGCCCGGCGGGCTGACCCGGGTCGCGCTGCCCGAGGGCAGCCTGGTGGTGAACTCCTCGCAGGGCGGTGGGTCCAAGGACACCTGGGTGCTGGCCCCGCGATCGTCCACAGTGGAGAGTGAGCTGTCCGGGCCGGAACTCGTGCAGGTCGGGCAGCTGGGCGGGGTGGCCACCGAGCAGGGCCCGGAACTGACGGCTTCGCAGCAACAACAACAGCAGCAGTGAGGCGGGCGTCGTGTTGGCGAGGAACGCGGAATCCCTGTACTGGATCGGCCGTTACGTCGAACGCGCCGACGACACCGCCCGCATTCTCGACGTGTCCGTGCACCAGCTGCTGGAGGACGCGACCGTCAACCCGGACTCGGAAAGCCGGCAGCTGCTGTCCGTTCTCGGCATCACGCCGCCCGACGGGACGGCTTTGGACGTGTGGTCGCTGACCGAGCTGGTGGCGTACTCGTCGTCGAACGCGGGATCCATCGTCGCCTCCGTGACCTCGGCGCGGGAGAACACCCGTGGCGCGCGGGAGGTCGTGTCGACGGAGATGTGGGAATGCCTGAACAGCATGTGGAACGCCGTGCCGGAGCGGCAGCGCTACGCCCGGCAGGTCGGGCCGCACGCCTTCTTCTCCTTCGTGGAGGAGCGGGCCGCCATGTTCGCCGGGCTGGCCGACTCGACCATGTGCCGTGACGACGGCTGGCGGTTCCTCGTGCTGGGGCGGTCGGTCGAACGCGTGGACATGATCGTGCGATTGCTGCTTTCCCGTTCCGGCGACAAGGCTTCCTCACCCGGGTGGGTCACCGTGCTGCGCTCCGCCGGCGCGCACGACACGTACCTGCGGACCTATCGCGGGGCCATGGACGCTGCCCGCGTCGTGCAGTTCCTGTTGCTGGACCGGCTCTTTCCCCGTTCCGTGTTCCATGCGCTGTCCCAGGCCGAGGAGTGTCTCGAGCACCTCGACCATGCTTCCGGGCGGCGGGTCGGCGCCACCGCCGAGGCGTCCCGGCTGCTCGGCAAGGCCCGTAGCGACCTGGAGTTCCTGCGCATCTCCGAGCTCATGGAGAATCTGCCGCGGCGGCTGAAGTCCTTGCAGGCCACCGTTCGCGACGTCGGCGAGGCCGTGTCGCTGCAGTACTTCCACTCCGTGCCGTGGGTGGCTTGGACCAACACGGAGGTGGGCGCATGAGCGAGTTCGCGAGCGAATCAGTCAACGCCGAGCGTCCGCGAACGCGGACACCGAGCGCTAGCGAGGTGCAGCAGTGAGCTGGCGGCTTCGCGTCACGCACACCACCGAGTACCGGTACGCGTCGCCGGTCATCCAGTCGTACAACGAGGTTCGGCTCACGCCGCGCAGCGACCGGCGGCAGAACGTCGTCGTCAGCCGGGTCGAGACCCATCCCGCCACCCGGGCCTACCGGTACAACGACTACTGGGGCACCGTCGTCACCTCTTTCGACCTGCATGCCCCGCACACCGAGCTCACCGTCGTCGGATCCTCCGTCGTCGAGACCGGCGGCGACGTCGAGCCCGTCGGCGGCGCCACGTGGGCCGACCTGCGCGGCGAGGACGTCCTCGACCGCTACACCGAATACCTCGGTTGGACCCCCTATGTGCCTCAGGACCGGGAACTCGCCGCCAAGGCCCGGGAACTCCGCCGTGGGCTCGCCCCCGTCGACGCCGTGCACGCCGCCGCCTCCTGGGTCCACTCCCAGATGACCTATCGGCAGGGCAGCACCGGCGTGCACAGCTCCGCCGCCGACGCGTGGCAGGCTCGCGAGGGCGTCTGTCAGGACTACGCCCACCTCACCCTGGCTCTCCTTCGGGCCATGGGCATTCCCGCCCGGTACGTCTCCGGCTACCTCCACACCCGGGCCGACGGCGCGCCCAAGGAGACCGTGCAGGGCGAGAGCCACGCGTGGATCGAGGCGTGGACCGGCGGCTGGTGGGCGTACGACCCCACCAACGCCATCCCCATCGGCCAGCGCCACGTCTGGGTCGCCGTCGGCCGCGACTACGCCGACGTCGTCCCCTTCAAGGGCATCTACACCGGCGGCGCCGGCGCCGGCCTCACCGTCACCGTGGAGCTCACCAGGCTGGCGTGAGTCCGGCGAGGTCACATCACTTCGTAGTTACTCAACGTGGTCAGACTTGACCACGGGTAACTTCCAACACTGAACGGCTCTGCGTTGTACCCTTGCTCTGTGAAACCAGACCAGTTCACCGCGTCCGAGTTCGGCCGCGTGACGAAAAAGCCCGGCGACAGGTGGGCTTTCTGGTATTTCCAGCCGGCGGCGATGCCGCGCGACCTGGTCATGGAGCCGAGAACCGTGCTGGCGCTGTCGAAGGCCGACGCCGCACTGGGGCGGCTGTCCGGAGTCGGTCGGCTGATCAGGGATCCGTCCATTCTCGTCGAGCCCTACCTGACCCGGGAGGCGGTGGCGAGCTCACGGATCGAAGGCACGGAGGCGTCGCTCTCGGACGTCTTCAAGGCAGAGGCCGGCGACCGGGCGGACGAGGACGACGATGTCCAGGAGGTCGTCAACTATCAGCGCGCCCTGTATCGCGGAATGGAACTCCTCGAGAAGCTGCCGATCAGTGGTCGGCTGATTCTGGAGGTGCACAAGGTGCTGCTCTCGGGCGTGCGCGGACGGGAAAAGCTCCCGGGGGAGTTCCGGAGATCGCCGGTGTGGATCGGCTCGCCGACCGACTCGCCCGACACGGCCGCCTTCGTGCCGCCGCTGCCCGAGCACGTCGGGAGCGCGCTGGCCGACTGGGAGAAGTTCGTCAACGAGACGGACGACCTGCCCGTGCTCGTGCTGTGCGCGCTCATGCACTACCAGTTCGAGACGATCCACCCGTTTCTCGACGGGAACGGACGCGTCGGCCGGCTGCTCATCATGCTGCTGCTCATCGAGCGCAAGGTGCTCGAGCTGCCACTGCTGTACATCAGCGCGTACATGGAGCAGAACCGGCGGGAGTACTACGACCGGCTTCAGGCCGTGCGGGAGCGCGGCGAGATTCAGGAATGGCTCCAGTTCTTCCTCACCGCGGTCCACAAGCAGGCATCGGACGCGGAGATGCGCGCCGGCAAGTTGGTGGATCTCCGGGAGGAGTACCGCGAGCGGCTGCAGCGGAGGAAGAGCCGCGTGATCGAGGTCGCCGAGCTGCTCTTCTCCAATCCGTTCGTGACCGTGAAAAGGGTGGAGAACGCGCTCGCCGTGACCAATCAGGGCGCGCGCAATCTCATCGACACGCTGGAGAAGAGCGGAATCCTGCGCAAGGTGGGCGCCTCAGGGCGTGGTGGACGTGTCTTCTGGGTGGCCGACGATGTTTTCGAGGCCATCGACTGACGCGGGTAGGCTGCTGGACCACCGTAACCCACTTCCAACGTTGATGCCCTCATCGTTGGAGCGTGCCCCGCTCACTCCAACGCATGTTGGAACGTCGAGGCCAACTTCCAACGTTGGTGCCCTCATCGTTGGAGCGTGCCCCGCTCGCTCCAACGCATGTTGGAACGTCGAGGCCAACTTCCAACGGTGGGGTCGCGACCAGTGGACGCCTCAGCGCCAGCCGCGGGCGTGCAGGGCGTCGACGACGCGGCCGAAGCGGTCCGGGGTCAGCACGGCGCCCTCGCGGCGCAGGTCGTTCTCATGCAGCTCGTAGGCCCGGTCCAGACGCAGCCAAGAAGGCCGGCCGTCCTGGTCCCAGGCGCCGGCGCCGAGGTCCAGCCAGTC
>DASWRQ010000385.1:0-3287 GCA_036403095.1 Kutzneria sp.
CGCACCAAACTGATCGGGTCCGAGGACATCGTCGGTTTCGATCCCAGGGGCACGGGCGCGAGCACCAACACCACCTGTGGCCACATACCGGCCATCGACGCCGATGACCACGACCGCAGCCCGGCCAACTTGAACGTCGTGCTCGACTCGGCGCAGCTGTACGCCGACCTTTGCCACCGGGCGGGCGGCGAGTTCCAGCCATTCGTCAACACCGAGCAGACCGTCAATGACGTCGACCTGCTCCGGGCCCTGCTGGGCCGTGACAAGATCAACTGGATCGGCTACTCCGGCGGCACCTGGATGGGCGCGTACTACGCCACCTATTTCCCCAACCGGGTGGACAAGGTCGTACTCGACTCGAACACCGACTTCGCCGCGCCCTGGCAGAAATCGTTCGAGTTGCAGCCGATGGCCTTCCAGCGCCGATTCGACCAGGACTTCGCGCAGTGGGTGGCGAAGTACGAATCGACCTTCCACCTCGGCGCCACCGCCGCCGCCGTCGAGCAGGCCTACAACCGGGCCCGGGCGGCCGTCGCCGCCAAGGTGATCACCGTAGGCAACGGTGACTACGACACGTCGACGCTCGACTTCGTCGAGACCTCGGCCATGTACAACTCGCGGACCTTTCCGATGGCCGCCGGCCTGATCGCCGGAATCAACCTGGTGGCGGCGGGCCAACCGGTGCCAGCGGATCTACCGGTGCCGGTCTGGACGGACGGCCCCGCGCCCTCCGACACCGGGGAGACCGCGCCGGACGCGGAGAACGCCTCGTTCTGGTCGATCCAGTGCAACGACACGCCGTATCGCGGCACCCGACAGGCACTGATCGCGTTCTCCGGCGTGCAGGCCACGAAGTACCCGCTGGTCGGCTACGACTCGATCTACCAGCCGTGCCTGACCTGGCAGCGGCCGGCGGACCTGAACCTGCGCAAGCCGACCGGCCGCGGCGTGCCGCCGGTTCTGATGCTGCAGAACCAGAACGACCCCGCCACGCCGTATGAGGGCGCGGTGGACGCGCACAATTCGTTCGCCAACTCGCGGCTGCTCAGCGTGCCGGGCCAGGGCAACCACGGCGTCTACGCGACCAACGGCAACACCTGCGTGGACAACACGGTCGAGTCGTACATCGTCGACGGTGTCGTGCCGGCGCATGACCTGACCTGCCCCGCCGTCCCCTTGCCGGGGCCGACGAGCACCCCGTCGAAGGCCGACATGGCCCAGCTGATGGCCAGGGTGCAGGCCGCCAAGGAGCTGCGCGGCCCACTGCCGCTGTGATTGGCGGACCGGGTGCTGCCCGTCGGGCGGCACCCGGTCAACGGTCACTGAAAGCCAACGAATGGCCCTGACGGAGGCATTCGACGACGCGATGAGCTGAGCCCCTTCTGATCCGTGCTGAAGGGGGCTTTCGAGTGCGTAGATCATTCCTCGCCGTCGCGCTGGCGGCGGCCACCGGCGCCGCGCTGTTAGCGGCGGCACCCGCCGCGTCCGCCGCGCCGACCAAGTACCTGAGCCAGCAGATCGCCTGGAAACCGTGCTTCAACCCGGTGCCGCCGGGTCTGCCGCCGGGTTCGGAGCGGATGCTGTGCGCCACCTTCACGGCGCCGATGGACTGGAGCCATCCGACCGCCCATCAGGACATTTCCATCGCGGTGAGCAAGCTGCCGGCCATTGGGGCGTCCCAGGGCTCGGTGCTGCTCAACCCGGGCGGCCCGGGCGGCCCAGGCCTGACCATGCCGCTGTCGTTCCTGAGCCGGACCAAGCTGACCGCGTCGCAGGACCTGATCGGTTTCGACGTGCGCGGCACCGGCAACAGCAGCAACACCACCTGCAACGGCGGCCTGGACATCGGCTCCACGCTGGACTACCGCGACCGCAGCCAGGGCAACCTCAACCTGCTGCTGAACTCGGCCAAGCTGACCGCCCAGTACTGCCAGCAGTTCGGCGGCGAGTTCGGGCCGTTCGTGAACACCGAGCAGACCGTCAAGGACCTTGACCTGCTGCGGGCCCTGCTGGGCCGGGACAAGATCAACTGGATCGGCTACTCCGGCGGCACCTGGCTCGGCGCCTACTACGCCACCTACTTCCCCAACCGGGTCGGCAAGTTCGTGCTGGACTCCAACACCGAGTTCACCACCGACTGGCAGGACTCGTTCAACTGGCAGCCGCTGGGCTTCCAACGCCGGTTCCAGGAGGACTTCCAGGCCTGGGCGGCGAAGTACGACTCGATCTTCCACCTCGGCGCCACCGCCGAGGCCGTGAACCAGACCTACGAGCAGCTGCGGGCCAAGATGGCCGCCAACCCGCCGGCGCTCGGCGGCACCAGCTACAACGGGGTCGCGCTGGACAACCTGATCATCGGCGCCATGTACTCGTCGCGCAACTTCCCCGTGCTGGCCCAGGACTTCGGCATCCTCGAGTCGGCCGTCGGGGGCGGCGGCGCGTTCGCCGCGCACGCCGACCAGGCGCTGCTGCCGATCTCGGCCGACGCGTTCCTGTCCACGTTCACATCGATCCTGTGCAACGACACCGCGTGGCACGGCAACTCGCAGACGCTGATCCGAGAATCGAACCAGGCCGGCAAGAAGTACCCGCTGCTCGGCTACGCCACGATCAGCCAGCCCTGCCTGTCGTGGCACCGGCCCAACCTGAGGATGCCCACGCCCAACGGCCGCACCCTGCCGCCGATCCTGATGGTGCAGGACACCCACGACCCGGCCACCCCGTACGAGGGCGCGGTGCTGGCGCACAAGGCTTTCGCCAATTCGCGGCTGCTGACCGTGCAGGGCCAGGGCGATCACGGCGTCTACGCATCGACCGGCAACTCGTGCGTGGACAACACCGTCGAGTCGTTCATCGTCGACGGCGTCGTGCCGCCGCGTGACAGCAGCTGCGCCGGCGTGCCGTTGCCGGTCCCGACCCAGGCCGCGCCGATCTCGGCGGTGGACAAGGCCGCCGCCTACCGCGCGGCGGCCGGATCGCTGCCGAGCTCCAACTGATCTGCCGTCGTCGGCGGGGAGACCCGCTCCCCGTCGACGACGGTGGTCTTCTGGGCGGATCTGGAGAGCGCGATGGTCGCCATCGGTAGGGCGATCGCCGCGAGCACCAGCATCGCCAGCGCCGCGAAAATCACGGGGCACCTCCTCATTCAAGAGGAGGACGCCGGACGACCGTGTCCGGTTGCTCACCCAGATGGCGGACACTCGCCCCTCTTCCGCTACCTCTCTTCTTCGTTACCTAAGTGGCTTACTTGGCATCAGCGGCCAAGTAAGCCACTTAGGTAGCACAAA
>DASWRQ010000386.1:0-22350 GCA_036403095.1 Kutzneria sp.
GGGACCACCGGCGTGCCGCTGAAGATCGTGCACAATTCCGAGCACTTCGTCCAGGTGAACGCGCTGGCCTTGCGACGAGCCCTGGACTACGGGCTGCCGCTGGACCGAAAGGTGTTGCGGCCCTTCAAGTCCGAGGCCGACGAGTGGTTCGAGTACACCCTGCCGGCCGCGGGTTTCCTGCGCTACGCGGAATTCGGCTTCGTCAGCGACGTCGACGCGATCGCCCGGCGGTGCCTGGAGTTCGCGCCGGACGTGGTCTTCACCCATCCCTCCCGGGCGTTGGCGCTGCGGGACATGACGGCCGACCTGCGGCCGACGATCGTGCAGACCTTCGGCGAGCAGCTCACCGACGCCGGGCGGAAGGCGATCGAGGACGCCTTCCAGGCGCCGGTCCGGGACTGCTACGGGGTCAACGAGACCGGCACGGTGGCGGCCCAGTGCCCGGAATTCGGTTCGTACCACATCGAAGGCGAGCGGGTGTGGGTGGAGATCGTCGACAGTGACGGCCGGCTGCTGCCCGACGGCGTCGAGGGCGACATCGTCGTGACGAACCTGCTCAACACCGTGATGCCGTTCCTCCGCTACCGCACCGGGGACGTCGGCGCGCTGTCGGCGCGACGCTGCCCGTGCGGGCGGGAGCAGAAGGTGCTGCGGCTCATCGCCGGCCGCCAGCACGGGGCGATCACGCTGCCCGACGGCTCCCGCACCGACGTGTTGCGGCTGGTCAAGCTGATCGAGCGGTTCCCGGTGGAGCGACTCCAGGTCGTGCAGGCAACGACGGCCGAGCTGACCGTGCTGGTGGACCCGGCCGTCCACTGCACCGACGAGGACCTGCGACGGGCGGCCGACGCCGCCAATGCCGCGCTGCACCACCGGCTGCCCGTGCGGCTGCGCCGCGCCCGCGCCGACGAGTTCACGGAGTCGCGTGCCGGCAAGCACCTGAACTTCGTGAGCCTGCTGGAGAACCGATGACCGGAAGGAGGGAACACATGTCCGTCGAGGACTGGAACACGTTGATCGACGAGATCGACTCGGCCGACGCCGGGGCGGAGACGCTCTGAGTCACTGGCGGGTTGGGGCGGCCGTCGGCCGCCCCAACTCAGTCGGTCGTCCGGGGCAGCGCGGTGTCCTGCAGCCAGGACCGGAAGAACCGGTCCAGCGGCTTGACCGAATGCTCCTGGGCCACCGCGATGAACTTGTCCGTCGTGACGGTCGAGTGCCGGTGCTTCTCGGTCCACTCCCGCACCACGGCGAAGAACGCGTCGTCGCCGATCCGCGCCCGCAGGGCGTGCAGTGTGACGGCACCGCGCTGGTAGACGCGGTCGTCGAACATGCGCCGCACGCCGGGGTCGCCGATGCGGATGTCCTGGCGCCGGCGGGCCAGCTCGGCGTGCGACCGGGCGGCCAGCACGGCGGCCGACAGACCGCCGGAGGACTCCGACCACAGCCACTCGGCGTAGGTGGCGAAACCCTCGTTGAGCCAGATGTGCCGCCAGTCGGCGATGGTCAGGCTGTTGCCGAACCACTGGTGGGCCAGCTCGTGCGCGACCAGGTGCTCGCTGCCGCGGTGCCCGTCCACGTGGTTGGCGCCGAAGATGGACAGGCCCTGCGCCTCCACCGGCACGTCCAGGTCCTCGTCGGCCACCACCACGTGGTACTCGGTGAACGGGTAGGGGCCGAACAGGTTGACGAAGGCGGCCATGATCTGCGGCTGCCGGCCGAAGTCGTGCCCGAACACGCCGACCAGCCGCGGCGGCACCGCCGCCCGCTGCCCGGCCGACACCTCCACCTCGGCGTACGGGCCGATCTGGACCGTCGCCAGATACGTGGACATCGGCGCGAGCTGCTCGAACACCCACGTGGTGCTGCTGCCGCCGACCCGCCGCGACACCAGCGACCCGTTGGCCACCACGGTGTACGGCGACGGCGCGGCCACCGCGATCCGGTAGGTGGCCTTCTCGCCGGGCTGGTCGTTGCACGGGAACCAGGACGGGGCGCCGATCGGCTGGCTGGCCACCAGCGCGCCGTCCGCCAGCTGCTCCCAGCCGATCTCGCCCCAGTGCGCGCTGCGCACCGGCCGGGGCGTGCCGACGTAGCGCACCTCGACGGTGAACACCGCCCCGACCACGACCGGTCGGGCCGGCGTGATCCGGAGCTTGTCGCCGCGATGGCTGTACTTGGCCGCCTTGCCGTCGACCAGCACCCGCTCGACCCGCAGGCCGTGCAGGTCGAGGCTGAACCCGGCCAGGTCGGCCCGGGCCTGAGCGGAAAGCCGGGCCCGGCCGCCGAGGCGGCCGGGACCCGGCTTGTAGTCCAGCCAAAGGTCGTAGTGCGTGACCCGGTAACCCCCGTTGCCGTGCTGGGGCAGGTACGAGTCGGCGGAGCGGTCCGCGCCGATCGTGCCCCTCACCCGCGCTTGCTCCACGCGGCGATCGGGTTGCCCAGCCAACGGGAGTTGGCCGGCACGCTCTCGCCCCGCATCACCAGCGAGGCCGGTCCGACCGTGGTCCCCGCGCCGATGGTCGCCCCCGGCAACACGATGCCGTGCGGGCCGAGCGTCGCGCCCGCGGCCAACGTCACCTCGTCCATGCGCATGATTCGATCATGGAACAGGTGGGTCTGCACCACGCACCCCCGGTTCACGGTCGCACCCACGCCGACACTGACCAGGTCGGCCTCCGGCAACCAGTATGTCTCGATCCACGCGCCGCGGCCGATCCGGGCCCCGAGCGCGCGCAGCCACCCGTTCATCACCGGCGTGCCGGCGACCGAGCCGGCCAGCCACGGCACCGCCAGCACCTCGACGAACGTGTCGGCCAGCTCGTTGCGCCAGACGAAGGAGCTCCACAGCGGGTGCTCGACCGCCTTGAACCGGCCCACCAGCAACCACTTCGCGGCCAGCGCGACCGTCGCCGCCACCACGCCGCATGCGGCCAGGACCAGGCCGCTGAGCAGGGCCGCGACGGCGAAGCCGAGCATGTTGGCGATGCCGGCGATGCCGAACAGCGCCAGCACGGCCAGCGCCACGGAGGCCATCACCGGGACGATGCGGCAGATCTCCACCAGGCCGCGGGCGACGACCAGCTTGGTCGGCGGGTCGAAGGTGCGGCTCTGGTCGCCGTCCTCGACCGACCGCGGCAGCTTGATCGGCGGCATGCCCAGGTAGGAGCTGCCGGCCTTGGCGCCCTTGGGCGTGGACGAGAGCACGCCGACCAGGCCGCGCTTGGGCACCGCCCGGCCCGGCGCGGTCATGCCAGAGTTGCCCAGGAAGGCTCGCTTGCCGATGCGCGCGTTGGCGATGCGCAGCCAGCCGCCGCCCAGCTCGTAGCTGCCGACCATGGTGTCGTCGGCCAGGAACGCGCCGTCGCCGACCGTGGTCATGGACGGCAGTGCCAGCACCGTGGACGCCTCGACCCGGCGGCCGACCCGCATGCCCAGCGCCCGCAGCCACACCGGTGTGAACAGGCTGGCGTACAAGGGGAACAGCGTGGTGCGTGCCATGTTCATCAGCCGCTCGGTGGTCCACGCCTGCCAGGCGACCCGGCCGAACACCGGGTGGTAGCCGGCCCGCAGGCCGATCGAGCACAGCCGCACGCCGATCAGCACCAGCAGCGCGTACGCGACCAACGCGGCCACGGCCGCCGCCGGCACGGCCAGCATGGCCGCGCCGAGCGTCGGGGCGTCGTGCAGGAAAAGCGCGATGATCGCCAGGCCGGGCAGGGCCGCAGCCACCGGCAGCAGGCCGAGCGCCAGCGTGGCCGCGCTGTAGGCGAAGCTCCAGACGCGGCGACGCGGCGGGCGGCTGTTGGGCCAGCGGTGCTCGGCCTTGCCGTCGCGCCCGGCCGGCACGCCGGACCAGCGCTGGCCGGCCGGCACCGAGCCGGTGACGCCGGAGCCCGGGGCGATCTCCGCGCGCTTGCCGATGCGGGCGCCCGGGAACAGCGTGCTGCGAGCCCCGACCGTCGCGCCGGCGCCGATGCGGATCTTGCCGATGTGCAGCACGTCGCCGTCCAGCCAGTGGCCCGACAGGTCCACCTCGGGCTCGACGGCGCAGCCCTTGCCCAGCTTGAGCAGGCCGGTGACGGGCGGCAGCGAGTGCAGGTCGACGCCGTCGGCGATCTTCACGCCCAGCGCGCGGGCGTAGCGCGTCAGCCAGGCGCCGGTCAGGTTGGTGGCACCGGTGGTGGCGGCCAGCTGCTCGGCCGCCCACAGCCGCAGGTGCGTCTTGCCGCCGCGGGGGTAGCGACCCGGCTTCACCTTGCGCAGCAGCAACCGTGCGCCGGCAGCGGCGACGGCCACTCGGCCGGCCGGGTGGAACAGCACCAGCCAGGCCAGGGCGATCGCCCACCACGGCAGCGTCGGCGCCCAGGCCGCGCCCATCAGGTTCAGCGCCGTGCTGCCGGTCGCCGCGGCGACCGACCAGCGCAGGCCGACCAGCAGGGTCAGCGGGAGCATCCACAGGAGCTGCTTGGCCTGGGCCTTGCGCGGGGTCGGCGCGACCGTGCGGGCCTTCGTGGCCTTCGCGTCGAACTCGTCCAGGCGCGCGGCCATCGCCCGCAGCGTCGGGAACTGGTAGATGTCGCTGACCGAGCCGCTCGGGTACATGGCACGGATCAGGCCGACCAGCCGGGCCGCGCCCAGGCTGCTGCCGCCGCTGGCGAAGAAGTCCGCGTCGGCCCCGGCCGGGGCCACGCCCAGCACCTCACCCCACTGCTCGGCCAACCAAGCTTCGGTGCCGACCAGCGCGCTCGTGTCCGCGGTCTGGGGGAGCGGCCACGGCAGCGCGTTGCGGTCCACCTTGCCCGACGTGCGCGTCGGCAGCGTCTCCACCTCGGCCAGCAGCGGCACCAGGGCCGCCGGCAGCACCGAGCGCAGGCGCTCCAGCGCCGTCTCCCGGTCGAAGTCGCCCGTCGGCACCACGTAGCCCACCAGCAGCGTGCCGTTGCGGACCGCGGCCGCCGCGCCCGCGACACCCGGCAGCGCCTGCAGGGCCGCGTCCACCTCGCCCAGCTCGATCCGGCGGCCACCCAGCTTGACCTGCTCGTCCGCCCGTCCGACGAACAGCAGGCCCGCCGGCTCCGCGCGGACCAGGTCGCCGCTGCGGTAGGCGCGGTCCCAGCCCATCGCCGGCAGCGGCGCGTACTTCTCCGCGTCCTTGGCGTGGTCCAGGTAGCGGGCCAGGCCGACGCCGCCGATGACCAGCTCGCCCTGCTCGCCCATCGGCACCAGGTCGCCCCGCTGGTCCACGACCGCCAGCTCCCAGCCGTCCAGCGGCAGGCCGATGCGCACGGGGCCCTCGCCCGTCAGCTGCGCGGCACAGGCCACCACGGTCGCCTCGGTCGGCCCGTACGTGTTCCAGACCTCGCGGCCCTCGACCGCCACCCGCTCCGCCAGCTCCGGCGGGCACGCCTCGCCGCCGAAGATGAGCAGGCGCACCTCGTCCAGCGTCTCCGCCGGCCACAACGCCGCCAGCGTCGGCACCGTGGAGACGATGGTGATCTCGCGCTCGACCAGCCACGGGCCCAGGTCGACGCCCGTGCGCACCAGGGCGCGCGGGGCCGGCACCAGGCACGCGCCGTAACGCCAGGCCAACCACATCTCTTCGCAGGAGGCGTCGAAGGCCACCGACAGGCCGGCCAGCACCCGGTCGCCCGGGCCGATCGGCTCGTCGATCAGGAACAGCTCCGCCTCCGCGTCCACGAACGCCGCCGCCGCGCGGTGCGAGACCGCGACACCCTTCGGCTTGCCCGTGGAACCCGACGTGAAGATGATCCACGCGTCGTCGTCAAGGCCCGGAGTGCCCAGCACACCCAGCGGCGTGCCCGTCAGCGTGATCTCGCGGCCCGCGCCGATCACCGCGCACACGTCCGCCTCGCCGAAGACGAGATCGGCCCGCTCCTGCGGGTCCTCGAGGTCCACCGGGACGTACGCCGCGCCCGCCGCCAGCACCGCCAGGATGCTCACGTACAGGTCCACCGTGCCTGACGGCGCCCGGACCCCGACCCGGTCGCCCACGCCGATCCCGTGGCCCGTCAGCGTCTCGCGCAGCCGGTCGACCTCCGTCGCCAGCGCGCGGTAGGTCAGCGTCGTCTGGCCGTCGTCCACCGCCGCCGCCGCGGGGTACTCCCTTGCCGTCTCACCCAGAATGTCCAGCAGCGTGCGTGCCTTGGCCGCGCCTCGCGTGGTGAACACCGCGTCTGGTACCGCGATGCGCAGATCCTGAACCGCTGTCAATTCACGCCTCTCCGAGGTGCCGGTAGCCCGGCGCACCGGTTAGCTTCGTCCACAGTGGACGCTCAGCGATCGTGGTCACCGTCGCGGGCCGACGTTGGACTTTACCCGTTGTTCATCGTCATGTCGCTGTCGGGGCCGTCACACACTTCCTTGCGTCGTCCCGCAATGTCGCAGGAGCCTCTCGCTTTCCCTTGCGCGGCAGGGGATCTGCGTCCGCCAGCTACGCCGTGCGATCCCGTCACCGGATCAGGTGAAACCGGCTGGGCGGCCGCGGGGCCCGACCCCGTCGTCCACCCGGCCGATCGGGTCGACCGGAGTCCCGGTTTTCGGGGAGACCGCCGCCGACCGTGCCCCCACACTCTCGCCATCGTCTCGAAGCGAGGGGGACCGCATGGCCGAACCGGCAGATCCGCGCGACGGAAGGTTCGTCCCGACCAAGGCAGCGCCGGAGAACTCGACGGCCAACGAAGCGTCCGGCGACGGCCAGTCGGTGGTCCAGGCCGGCACCATCGAGGGCGATGTCCACCAGCACAGCCACCTGCACGCCAGGTCGGGCCCGGCCGAGCCGGACCTGGTGTCCGGCGGCCCGACCCCGGACGAGCTGGCTGCCGCCGGCGAGTTCTTCGTCGAGCGCAGCGGGTTCGACGAGGCCGAGTGGCGACTGGAACGACGCCAGCCGGTGCTGCTGGGCGGCAACGGGAACGGGTGGTACATCGCGGCCCTTCGGCTGCTGGACAAGCGAAGCCCGAGCGGCATTGCGCACCTGAATCCACCCCGCTACCTCAATCAGGAACGGGCCAAGGACCTGAAGGCCGACTTCGGCTACGTCTGGCACGCGCGGCAACCGTTCGACGAGGTCGAGTTCAACGACGTCAGCGAGGCGGTGCGGAAGGCGGGCGGCCTGCTGGTGGTGTTGGTGCAGCACCCGGCGGAGGTGCCGCATGCACTCGGCGACCTAGTGGTGCGACTTGACGCGCCGGACCCGATGGACGTCGCCCGGGCCTGCGTGTGCGCGGGACGCAGCACGCGGGAGGACGAGCAGCTGCGGGTGCTCGAGCAGACGTTCGGGCATGTGTTGCGGCCCGGCACCTCGCCTCGCAAAGCCGCACGGGCGGCGGAACTGGCCGTTCGACAGGAGGCGGGCGAGCTCGACGAAGGCGCGGCGGTCGCACAGTTCAACGAGGAGCTGGCGGGCGCGGTCCGAAAGTGGTTCGACACGGAGCGCTGGCTGACCGAGTACGTGGCGATGGTGGCGGTTTCCGTGCTGGAGGACGTGACCGCGGACCAGGTGTTCGCCGAGGCCGAGAAGCTGGAGAAGGCTGTCCGCGAGGCCGAGCTCCCGCCGGACAAGAAGCCGAGGCCGCGCCGGGTGTTCCAGTTCTCCCGCGACGAGCTCCTTGTCACCATCGGCGCGACGGTCCAGCGGCGAAGCCATCCGCTGCACACCGGTCTGACCGAGGAGACGGTGCGGTTCGCACGACACGACTGGGCGCCGGCACTGTTGTGCCACGCCTGGGTACAGTACCCGGCGTTGCAGCCGATTCTGGCCGAGTGGCTGGAAAAAAGCGCTTTTGCGAAGGGCGTCACGGCGCTGTGCACCGTGATTCTCGGAGTGCCGGCAAGCGATCCGCTGTACTACGTCAAGGACTTCGGCGGCAGCCCGAGCTACGGCAAGCGGATCTTCGCCGCGGCGACGCTGTCCGAGCTGGCGATCGAGCATCACCGCCGTGAGCTCGTCGCGGAGACCATCGAACGTTGGATCCAAGTCACACGGTACGGTGTGTGGCGAAAGACCACCGCGGCGATGGCGTACGGCCTCTCCTACGGCCTGCGTTCGCCGAGCGAATCCCTCACACAGCTCAAGCGCCTCGGACAGACGGAGAGCGTACAACTGCTGAACGCGGTGGTGTGGGCCACCTGTCGGCTGTTCCGCCGTCCCGCCAACCAGATCGCCGTCCTGCAGGCGATGTGCCGATGGGTCTACCTTGGCGACAGAACGGACGGCCTTCGCACGATCGCTCTGTCGGTCGGGTTGCAGGTGGTCGGGATCGAGCGCGATCCCGAGTTCTACTTCCCACCGGCCGAGGAGTTGGACCGGCCGGTCGTCCGACAGCTGACGGTGGCGTTGTTCTGGCATGTCCTTCGCGACGAGGTTTTCGGGGCCAGGACGCTGCAGCTGATGTTGGCTGAGGCGCTGACCGCGCACTACGACCCGAACGCCCGCGAGCGGCTGCTCGAGTTGATGGACATGGTGCTGGCCGGCGGCGGCCGGCGATCGGCGATGCGTCGGTTGATCGAGCACCACCCGCGTCATCGGCGTCGGATCCGGCGGCTGTTCCACCTCGTGCGCCTGCTGGAGGGACGACCGTGGTGGAAGGTCGTGGCAGGGTGGTGGCCATGGATCTCGACGAGCTGATCAAGCTGCTGGATCTGGACACCAAGGCGGCACTGCTGGCGGGGCAGGACCGGTGGTCGCTGCCGGCGGCGCCGGAGATCGGGCTGGCGTCGCTGGTGATGTCGGACGGGCCGATCGGCGTCCGCGGCACGCGGCAGACGCCGGACGACCCGTCGGTGGCGCTGCCCAGCCCGACGGCGCTGGCCGCATGCTGGGATCCGGAGCTGGCCCGCCGGGTCGGCCGGTTGCTGGCGCAAGAGGCCAGGCGCAAGGGGGTGCACGTGCTGCTGGCGCCGACGGTGAACCTGCACCGGACCCCGTTGGGCGGCCGGCATTTCGAGTGCTACTCGGAGGATCCGCTGCTGACGGGCCTGGTGGGCGCGGGCTACGTCAGCGGCGTGCAGGACGGGGGTGTGGCCACGACGGTGAAGCACTTCGTGGCCAACGACTCCGAGACGCAGCGGTACACGGTGGACGTGCACGTGGACGACCGGACGCTGCGGGAGCTGTACCTGGCGCCGTTCGAGATCATCGTTCGGCGGGCCCGGCCGTGGGGCGTGATGGCGGCGTACAACTCGGTCAACGGGGCCACGATGACCGAGCACGGCCCGCTGCAGAACGGGATCCTGCGCGACGAATGGGGTTTCGACGGCTTCATCGTGTCGGACTGGACGGCGACCAGGCACACCGAGCGGGCCGCGAAGGGCGGCCTGGACGTGGCGATGCCGGGCCCGATCACGCCGTTCGGCCGCGATCTGGCGCAGGCGGTCCGGGACGGCCGGGTGCCGCAGCACGTGGTGGACGCGATGGTCCGCCGGGTCCTGCTGCTGGCGGCCAGGGTGGGCATCCTGGACGGCGTCGAGCCGGCGGTGACGACGCTGCCGGAGCCGATCGACGGTGGTGCGCTGGCCCGTGAAGTGGCGGCCAGGTCGTTCGTGTTGCTGCACAACACAGCGGATCTGCTCCCGTTGGACGTAACGAAAGCGCCGTTGGTCGCAGTGCTCGGCGGGGCGGCGAAGGACGCGAGGATCCTCGGCGGCGGCAGCGCGGTGGTGTGCCCGGAAGAGGTGATCTCGCCGCTGGACGGCCTCCGCCAGGCGTTCCCGAACGTGGTGTACGAGCTCGGCGCGGACCCGCGTACGCAGCTGCCTCCGTTGGGGGACAACGCGGATCTCCGCTGGGTCGCGCTGGACGGGGACGGCGGCGAGGTGGCGTCCGGGCCGCTCGAACACGGCTCGATCCGGTGGATCGGCGAGGCGCCGGCCGGCGTGGACCCGAAGCGGGTGCGCACGGTGGAGATCGCCGGCACCTTCACCCCGTTCGAGACGGGCCGGCAGACGTTCGGCTTCATCGGCCTCGGCCAGGCCCGGCTGCAAATCGGCGGCACGGTCCTGTTCGAGGAGTCGAACATGCCGGCCGGCGACGACCCGTTCACGGCGATCCTCAACCCGCGGGAACGGCGCTTCGACGTCGAACTCGAGGCCGGCGAGCCGGTCCAGGTGAGCTTCCGGCTCACGCCGCTGGGCCTGGAACGCGGGATCAACAAGTACGTCTGGATCGCCCTGACCCTCGGCCACAGCGGCCCCGAGGCCGACCCGGAGCGGCGGATCGAACGGGCGGTGGCCGCCGCGCAGAACGCCGACGTTGCGGTGGTCGTGGTCGGCACGACGGACCAGAGCGAGAGCGAAGGCTTCGACCGCACGACGTTGGCGCTGCCGGGCCCGCAGGACGAGCTGGTGCGCCGCGTCGCCGCGGCCAATCCCCGCACGGTCGTGGTGGTGAACGCGGGTTCGCCGGTCGAGATGCCGTGGGCCGACGACGTGGCGGCGGTGCTGCTCACGTGGTTCCCGGGCCAGGCGGCCGGCGCGGCACTGGCCGACGTCCTGACCGGCACGACCGAGCCCGGCGGCCGGCTGCCGACGACCTGGCCGAGGCGCACCGAGGACGCTCCGGTGCTGAACGTGACGCCGACCGACGGCGTGCTCCGCTATGACGAGGGCGTTTTCATCGGCTATCGGGCCTGGCAGCGCGGCGGCACCGAACCGGCGTACTGGTTCGGCCACGGAATCGGCTACACGGATTGGACGTACGAATCCGCCGAATTCGAGGGTTCCGACGAGCCCGACATTCTCGGCACGGCGACCGTTGTCGTCCGCAATACCGGCAATCGGACCGGCCGCGAGGTCGTGCAGGCCTATCTGGCGCCGGCGGGGCCCGATTCCGAGCGGCCGGCGCGCTGGCTGGCCGGTTTCGCCTCGGTGACCGCCGGGCCGGGCGAGGGGGCCACCGCGGTCGTCACCGTCCCCCGCCGGTCGCGGCAGGTGTGGCGGGACGGGGGCTGGCTGGACGCGCCCGGCGGGCACCGGCTGGAGGTCGGACGCTCGGTGGCCGACCGGCGACTCACCGTTGATCTCCCCGACGGTACAGTAGCCGGTTGAAGGTTGGATTGTGCGAGGTGAGAGTTGGTGGGTGTGGCAACAGGGCGGGTGCTGCGGTTCGACGACGTGCGGGGTTTCGGGTTCATCGCGCCGGACTCCGGCAGCGAGGACGTTTTTGTGCACGCGAACGACCTCAGTGAGGACAAGTCGGTGTTCAAGCCGGGCACCACGGTCGAGTTCCAGATCGAGGAGGGCGACCGGGGCCTGAAGGCCGTCGACGTGCGGCGGACCGGGCGGTCCGGCGGTCGCGGCTCGGGCGGCCTGGGTGGTGGCGGCGGTGTGGTGTCGGGGTTCGGCGCGGAGCTGACCGAGGCGCTGCTGGTGGAGGTCCCGGACCTGACCGGGGCGCAGATCGTGCGCATCCGCGAGACCGTGGCCGACCTGGCCCGGTCTCGGGGCATCTCGCTGTAGCGGATGACGGGCGGCGGCCACGGCCGCCCGTTCCCGATCTTCCCGGCCGGCTCGGTCTCCCGGCCGGCCCGGCCGGCCCGATCTGCCTGGCCCGATCGCGAGGCCCGATGTCCCCGGGCTGATCTGCCAGGCCTGATCTGCCTGGCCCGTTGTCCCCCGGCCAGATCTCCCCGAGGTCATCGATCGCCGGTTCGCTCACGGCCGATCGAGTGTGCTCCCCATGAATCCTTGGCAATTCCGGTAAACACCGATAACGTGCTGGTGGTTGCGTGACGACGTCACGCGTGCTGGGGAATGCCACACATTGGGGAGTGGGCTTTGTCTGTCAACACCGAATTGTCCGCGCGGGCCGTCGACCGCGCCCGGGGGTGCCCGTTCGCCGCTGCTCAGGGGCACGAGGACACCGACGTGAACGGGCCCGTTGCGAAGGTGCGGACGCCCGCCGGCATCGACGCCTGGATGGTCAACCGGTACGAGGACGTCAAGGACGTGCTCAGCGACACCACCCGGTTCAGCTCGGACGCCGGCTCGATCAACCACATGCTGCCCCGGATGTGGCCGCCGCCGCCGCTGGAGCCCGGCGACTTCAACCGGATGGACGGCGCCGAGCACCTGCGGTTCCGCCGCGCCTTCGGCATCGAGATCGGCGCGGCCAAACGGATGGACGCGCTGCGGCCGTCGGTGCAGCGCA
This sequence comes from Kutzneria sp., assembly GCA_036403095.1. Taxonomy (GTDB): domain Bacteria; phylum Actinomycetota; class Actinomycetes; order Mycobacteriales; family Pseudonocardiaceae; genus Kutzneria. Next base: position 12,170 of record DASWRQ010000386.1, read on the forward strand.
TCGTGGACGAGGCGCTGGACGCCATCGCCGGCGCGGAGCAGCCGGTCGACCTGCACGAGCAGTTCTCCAAGCCGGTGACCACCGCGGTGATCGCGGACCTGATGGACGTGCCCTACGAGGACCGCCAACTGTTCCACGACTCGGCCGCCGCGGCGCTGGACATCGACATGGACCCGGAGACCGCGGCCGCCGCGTTCGACAAGCTCAAGGCGTACGTGCGCAAGCTGCTGGTGGACCGCCGGGAGAACCCGGGCGACGACGCGCTCAGCCACATCATCGCCCGCAGCGAGGCCGGCGAGCGGCCGTTCACCGACGACGAGCTGGAGTCGATCGGCTTCGCGCTGATCTCCGCCGGCTTCGACGTCACCGCCGGCATGCTGACCTTCATCCTGCTGACCCTGTTCGAGTTCCCGGACGAGCTGGCCCAGCTGGTCGAGGACCCGGCGCTGGTGCCGACCGCGGTCGACGAGTTCGTCCGCTACCTGCCCGGCAACGTGGGCATCCTGCGCCGGGCCGTCGTCGACACGGAGATGGGCGGCGCGCGGATCAAGGCGGGCGACTACGTGATCGCCGGCATCGGCGCCGCCGCGCACGACCCGGAGGTCTTCTCGGACCCGGAGACGCTCGACCTGGCTCGCACGCCCAACTCGCACCTCAACTTCGGCCGCGGCCCGCACGCCTGCGTCGGCCAGCAGCTGGCCCGCCTGGAGCTCCGGGTGGCGCTGGAGACGGTGCTGCGGCGCGTGCCGTCGCTGCGCTGCGCGGTGCCGGTGACGGAAGTCCCGCTGCGGCAGGACAACATCGTGCCGGGGCCGGCCCACCTGCCCGTGCTGTTCGACGCAGTCCTGCCTGCGTAGGAGGGGACATCATGATCCACATCGAGACCGACACCGATCTCTGCATCGCCTCCGGTGTCTGCGCGATGACCGCGCCCGCGGTGTTCGACCAGGACGCCGACAGCGGGCTGGTGGTGCTGCTGGACGCCGACCCGGGCGAGGACCAGACCGGCGCGGTGCGCGAGGCCGCCGCGCTGTGCCCGAACGCGGTGATCTCGCTCACCGAGCGCTGAACACAGAACGCTGAACATGGAACGCTGAACATGGAACACGGCGCCGTCCAGGTCTGGACGGCGCCGTGCTTCGTTCCGCATCGGCCGAGGTTCCGACCGATCAGTGACGTGGGTCACCTCCGACAAGCTTGGTCAGGCGATCGAACAAGCGGGCCACCCGGGTGGTGGTTCGGTTCGGGCGGCACACGGGCTCGTACGTCCCGCAGTGCAGTCGCTCCGCGCCGGTGCTGGTGGTCGCGACCACGGTCGCGTGGCCACAGCCCGGGCACGGGGCGACGGTGCCATCCGGATCGGGAATGCCTAATACACTCACCAGGCGTCCTCCAGGACCAGTCTGTCCATGCCGTCAGTGTCCCATCCCGATCGGCCACGGGTCTCGCGGATACCGCTCCCGGGCGCGTCGGCGGCCGTTGATCGAGAGTCCCACCCGTCACCCACCCGGACCATCGTCGCGGCGACCAGGCCAGTTCCGCTGACCAGGCCAGATGATCACGGTCGGAGCCCTGCTCGGGCCGTGATTTCTGTGCTAGGCATGACGGATGATCGCGGCGGGGGAAGTCCTGGAGACGGCGCGGGCCAGAGCCGACGCGGCGGCGGCGCAGGCCGGGGTGACGGTGCGGGTGCTGCACGAGCTGCCGGACCTGGAGGAGGTCCGCCTGCTGCTCGACGACGTCTGGCGGCCCGATCCGACCAATCCCACGGCCACGCTGGAACTGCTGCGGGTCGTCTCGCACATCGGCAGCTACGTGGCGGCGGCCTACCGCGGCGACACGATGGTCGGGGCGACGATGGGGTTCTTCGGCCCGCCGGACACCCGGAGCCTGCATTCGCACATCACCGGCGTGCGGCCGGACGGCCAGGCCCGCGGCGTCGGTTTCGCGTTGAAGACGCATCAGCGCGCATGGGCACTGGACAACGGCCTGCGCGTGGTCAACTGGACCTTCGATCCGCTGGTGTCCCGCAACGCCCATGTCAACCTGGCCAAGCTGGGCGCGCGCTGCCACGTGTACCTGGAGTCGTTCTACGGCGACATGCCCGACGAGCTCAACGCCGGCGACGAGAGCGACCGCATTATGCTGGAGTGGGACCTCGCCGACCCGTCGGTCGCCCGCGCGCTCGACGGTCATCCGGTCGAGCGCGTGCCGGATGCGTTGGTGGCGCTGGACATCGACGGCCAGCAGCGGCCGGTGCCGGGCGAGATCAAGGGCCGCCACGTGGAAGTCCGCATCCCGTCGGACATCTATGCCGTGCGCAAGGCCCGGCCGGAGACGGCGCTGCGGTGGCGGCTGGCCGTGCGGGACGTGCTCGGCGGCCTGCTAGCGGACGGCGCGGTGATCACGGGATTCAGCCGTGACGGCGGCTATCTGCTGGACCGCGGGCAGGACGCGTGAAGATCGAGGGCCTTGAGCTGCGCCGGGCCTCGCTGCCGCTGGTCGGCCCGTTCCGGACGTCGTTCGGCAGCGAGACCACCCGGGACCTGTTGCTGCTACGACTGGTCACCGACCGGGCCGAGGGCTGGTCGGAGTGCGTGGCGATGGCTGCGCCGGTGTACTCGCCGGAGTACGTGGACGCGGCCGCGCACGTGATCGAGCACGTGCTCTTCCCGGCGATCGCCGCACTGTCCGATCCGGACGTTCACGCCGTTTCCCGTGCGATGCAACGGTTCCATGGCCACCAGATGGCCAAGGCCGCGCTGGAGACGGCTTTTCTCGACGCGGAGCTGCGGTCGCTGGACCTGTCGCTGGCCCGCTATCTCGGCGGTGTGGTCGATCGGGTGGCCTCCGGCGTGTCGGTCGGCATCATGGACTCCGTCCCGCAGCTGCTCGACGCCGTCGCCGGCTATCTCGACCAGGGCTACGTGCGGATCAAGCTGAAGATCGAGCCCGGCTGGGACGTGGAGCCGGTGCGGGCCGTGCGGGAGCGGTTCGGCGACGAAGTGCCGTTGCAGGTCGACGCCAACACCGCCTACACCGTCGGCGACGCGCGGCAGCTGGCCAAGCTCGACCCGTTCGACCTGCTGCTGATCGAGCAGCCGCTGCCCGAGGACGACCTGCTCGGCCACGCCCGGCTGGCGCGGCACCTCAGCACCCCGATCTGCCTGGACGAGTCGATCACCTCGGCCAAGGTCGCCGCCGATGCGATCAGCCTCGGCGCGTGCGCCATCGTCAACATCAAACCCGGTCGGGTCGGCGGCTATCTGGAGTCGCGCCGGGTGCACGACGTCTGTCAGGCCCACGGCGTGCCCGTGTGGTGCGGCGGCATGCTGGAGACCGGGGTCGGGCGGGCGGCCAACCTGGCGCTGGCCTCGCTGCCCGGGTTCACACTGCCGGGTGACACCTCGGCCTCCGACCGCTACTTCCACCGGGACGTCACCGAGCCGTTCACACTCGAGAACGGGCATGTCCGCGTGCCGACCGGGCCGGGAATCGGCGTCACTCCGGTACCCGAGATTCTGCACGAACTGACAACGGACACCCAGTGGCTTCCGGCGAACGGGTGAAGAAACGCATTAATTGTTCTAGACCTCCGGTGACCCGGCGGATTCATAAACGTATACACGGGTGTGTGCTGGGTCTCTCCGTGTTGCGCCACTGAATCGAATCTGCTCGAATATCGAGGTACCGTCGCCTTGTCTCTGGGGGCAAGAAAATGCCGTACTTCCGCCGGGCCGGTGCGCTCGCCGGTTCCGCCGCCGCCGTTATCGTCGCATCCACCGGGACAGCGCACGCCAACCCGCCGTCGCTGTCGGACGTCGTCACGGACACCACCCTGTCCACGACGACGCTCGTTCCGGGTCAGCAGGTCCACGCGACCTGGAAGTTCAACACCGCATACGCGCCGCAGGTGACCGCCGTCCAACTGTGGCTCGCGCACTCCACGGGGATGGGCCACGCGCCCAACACGCTCATCGAGACGAGCGTGGATCCGAAATCGGGTGCGGCCGACTTCACGGTGCCGAACGTGACACCGAGCAAGCCCGGCAACATCTGGATTTTCGACGTCGTCTGGGTCGACGGGCACGGTCAACAGACCGAACTGTCACTCACCAACGTCACCGTGAAGTGAACTGACCGGGTAGGCGCCCCGCCGTCGCGCCCGCCCGATCGACCTGTTTTCACCGTTGTGAGATGACCGGGCAGTCGCCGCCATGCCGCCCGGTCAGGACATTCTTCTCTTTCTTTGCCGGCCGGGTTGGTTCAGTCGATTACTTGGGGCTGGACGACCGGCTCGATTAACCGAATACGAGGCCGCGGGGCAGATGCCCCGCGGCCTCGCTGTCGTGCGGGGCCGTCAAGCAGGGAAGGCCGCCTTCACCGCGCCGGACGCCGGCCTTCCCAGCTTCAGGGAGGCCGTAGATGGACGTATCCTTCCCTAACGTCCGTTAATCAGGTGCGGATAGGGAAGGATGAGGTAGGCTGGGTCTCGTGTCCCAAGAGATGTACTCGGTGGAGCAGGTCGCGGACCGGCTGGGCCTGCACGTGCGCACGGTCCGCGGCTACGTCCGCGACGGCCGGCTGAAGGCGGTCCGGATCGGCAAGCAGTACCGGATCGCCCAGGCCGACCTCGACGCCTTCACCGGCGCGGAGTCGCAGGTCCGGCGGAGCCGGCACGTGGAGGTGTCGAGCATCGTCGAGGTCGACGCGATCAGCCCGGAGGACGCGAGCCGGATCGCGATGGGCGCGGTCGGGGCGGCCAACACACGCGGCTACGAGGAGCGACCGCTGCGCATCCAGACGGCGTACGACGAGGTGCGGGGCCGGCTGAAGCTGATCGTCATCGGGGACCTGACCACCACCGCGGAGCTGCTGCGGTGGATCGCGTTGCTGGCAGAGGGGGAGTCGTGACCGCGAGCATCTACAAGACCGCAAGCATCTACAAGACAGGGGCCGGGGCTCAGGAGATCCGGAGCCACTACGAGCGGGCGCTGGCGCACTGGCCGGTGCCGGCCGACCGGCGCACGGTGCCGACCCGTCACGGCGACACCTTCGTGCTGGTGTCGGGCCACGAGACCGGCCCGCCGGTGATCCTGCTGCACGGCTCGGCCGCCAACACGCTGAGCTGGATGTCGACGGTGGGGCAGCTGGCCGACCGGTTCCGGTGCTACGCCGTGGACGTGATCGGCGAGCCCGGGCTGAGCGCCCCGTCGCGGCCGCCGCTGGGCTCTTCGGCCTACGCCGAGTGGCTCGACGACGTGCTGGACGGTCTGGGCCTGACCGAGGTGCAGATGGCGGCGGCGTCGCTGGGTGGCTGGTTCGCCATCGACTACGCCACGCGCCGGCCGGGGCGGATCAGCCGGATGGTGCTGACCGTGCCGGGCGGCATCGGCCGGCAGCGGTTCGGCCGGATGGCGCTGTTCTTCCTCGGCCAGCTGCTGGGCCGCAAGCAGCCGGAGCCCACGTCGGCGCCGGAGCGGTACCTGCGCATGGTGTTCCGGCACTTCCGGCCGCGGCTGCTGATGCCGATCTTCCCGGACGCCCGCCTGCGGCAGCTGACGATGCCGCTGCTGGTGATCGTCGGCGACCGCGACGAGCTGCTGGACTCCAGGGCCACGCGGCGGCGGCTGGCGGCGACAACCGGCGCGACGGTGGTGATGCTGCCCGGTGCCGGCCATATGCTGCCGGACCAGACCGAGCGGATCGGGGGGTTCCTCCGTGACTGACATGCTGACCGACATCGGCGGGACCGAGGCGTACGTGCTCGGCCCGGACGGCCCCAGGCTGTCCACCGAGCAGGACGCGGTCGACATCATCGGGCAGCTCTGGGGGCAGTCGGTGACGCTCGTGGTGATCCCGGTGGCGCGGTTCGCCGACGGCGTGTTCGACCTGCGGACCACCCTGCTCGGGCACTTCACGCAGAAGTTCGTCGGCTACGGCAAGAGCCTGGCCATCGTCGGGGACCTGAGTGCACACCTGGCCGCGAGCGAACCGCTGCGGGCGTATGTGCGGGAGTCCAACCGGGGCCGGCGCATCTGGTTCCTGGACGACGTTAATCAGGTGGCGGCCAAACTCGGCTGACCTACCCTCGTTCGATGGACCTGGGGACAGAGGCGCACCGCGTCGCCACGCAGACGTCGTTCACCGGCGTGGTGCGGCTGGACGCGGCCGGCGCGACGGCGTTCGAGCGGGCGTACGGCATGGCGCATCGCGGGCTGGGCGTCGAGAACACTGTGGACACCCGGTTCGCGATCGCCAGCGGCACCAAGCCGTTGACCGCGCTGGCCGTGATGTCCCTGGTCGAGGACGGCACCCTCGAGCTGTCGACGACGGCACGGTCCGTGCTGGGCGCGGACCTGCCGTTGATCGACGACGCCGTGACGGTGGAGCAGCTGCTGGCCCACCGTTCCGGTATCGGCGACTACTACGACGAGGACGGCGACCCGTCGCTGCCGGCGCCGGCCCAGGACCTGGCGATGACCGAGCAGTACCTGCCGTTCCTGGACGGCTATCCGCAGAAGTTCCCGCCCGGCGCCAAGTTCAACTACAACAACGGCGCCTTCGTGGTGCTGGCGCTCATCGCCGAACGAGCGAGCGGCGTCGCGTTCCACGACCTGGTGGCGCAGCGGGTGTGCGCGCCGGCCGGCCTGGTGGACACGGCCTTCCTGCGCAGCGACGAGCCGGATCGGCGGATGGCGCTCGGCTATGTGGACACCAATGGCTTGCGTACCAACGTTTTCGACCTCCCGGTGCGCGGCAGTGGGGACGGCGGCAGCTACACCACGGTAGCCGACTTCCACGCGTTGTGGCGGTCCTTCTTCGCCGGCCGTGTGGTGTCGTCGAAGTGGGTCGACGAGATGATCCGGCCGCGCAGCGTGCATGACGGCAAGAGGGCTCTCCGCTACGGCTTGGGCTTCTGGCTGCACGAGTCGTCCGACGCGGTGATCGTGATGGGCTCCGATCCCGGTGTGTCGTTCTGGTCCGAGGCCGCACCGTCCGGCGCGTTCGCCCGTACTGTGGTAGGCAACGCCACCGACACCGCGTGGCCGGTCGCCCGCCTGTTCGGTTGACTCCATTGGAGGTGTCGGCGGCTCGGGGCCGCTGGCTAGCATTCGCGAGTGGACGCCGGCACCGTGGATTTCCTGGAGTCGTGGCGGTTGTCGCCGGAGCGCCGTCGGCAGCGCCGGGGCGGCTGGCTGACCGTCGTCGTGGCGGTTGCCGTTGGCGTGGCGTCCTTTGTGCTCTACCGGGACCACGGGATCACGCTGGGCCTCGACCGCGTGCTGCCGGACCAGATCCCCTTCGGCGTGCTGGCCTTGGCCACGGCAGTGGTGTGCTGGCTGCTGGCGCTGTTCGTCAACATGGCCTATCGCGATGCGCTGCAACGGGAGCACTCCGAACGCTGGCAGGTGGCGGAGTCGCGGCGGCGGCTGGAGCGGGCCGAGGAGGCCTCCGACAAGCGAGGTCCGCTGGATCTCACTGTGTTGTGGGCGCTGACGCAGCGCCGCCTCGACTACTACCACGCGCTGGCTACTTTCCAGGCGGAGCGCAGTTTTCACCACGCGCGGCGGTCGGTGTTCGCCGGCTTCGCGGTGCTGGCCGTCGCGGTTGTGGTGGTGGCGCTGACCGGCTCGACGGTGATCACCATCGCCGCCGGCTCGATCGGCGTGATCGGCGCGGCGCTGGCGGCGTTTCTGGGCCGGTCGTTCCTACGGGCCCAGGAGGCCACCACCGAGCGGCTGCAGCTGTACTTCTCCCAGCCGTTCGCGTTCTCCCGCCAGCTGTCGGCCGAACGGCTGCTGATATTGCTCGAAGCGGAGGATCGCGCGGCGGCGGTGCGGGACCTGATCCGCGCGATCATGGACGCGCCATCGGAACCGGTCGAGCCGCTCAGGCGGGGGCGGCACTCGTCGTGACGAGAGCCTCGGCGTAGCCGTTGACGATCACGTCGTCCAGCCGCACCGGCTCGCCGCTCAGCGCCAGCGTCGGAAACCGTTGGCGCAGCGTGGTTATCGCCGTGTCGACCAGCTCGTCGTGATCGCCGAGGGTGAGGTGCCCGGTGGTGTTGCGGCCGAAGTCGAGCTCGTCCGGGCGGTCGAACATGATCGGGTCCCGGTTGGCCGAGCCGATCAGCACGGCGATGGTCTCGCCGGCCTCGATCTCGACGCCGGCCAGCTCGATCGGGGCGTCGACGATGCGCAGCGCCATGCCGTACGGACCGTCGTGCCGGGACAGCTCGGCCACGTTCACCCCGGACTGGGTGGGATTCCGCAGCAGGTCGACGACGCCGTTGACGATCAGGTGCGCGACGGCGTTGTCACCGGCCACCGGCACGGCGAAGTCCCGCACCAGGTCGAAGTCGTCGCCCAGGCCGGCCAGCACTGCGTCGACATCACCGGGCACGGGATCGACCGGCGACGGCCTGAGCGCCTCGAAGGCGTCGGCGTAGCGGCTGATCAGCCACACCCGCCGCCCGTCGGGCAGCACCGCCTCGCAGATCGGCGCCTGCAACCGCAACCACCGATGCATGGTGTGCCGGTCCTGGATGTACTTGTCGTCGAGCATCACGGCCACAGCGCATTCTAGGTGACCAGCAGGGTGAGCCGATCGAGGCCCCGCAGCGCCGGGTCCGGCCGGAACACGGGCTCCTCGGCCAGCCGCAGCGCGGGAAACCTCGCCGCCAGCGCCGGGAACAGCACCTGCCCTTCGATCCGGGCCAGCGCCGCGCCGAGGCAGTAGTGCGCGCCGGCGCCGAAGGTGAGATGCCCGGCGGCGTCGGGACGACGCAGGTCCAGGCGGTCCGGGTCGGGGTAGCGGCCGGGATCGCGGTTGGCCGCGCCCAGCACGGGAAACATCAGCTCACCGGCGGCGATCCGCTTGCCGCCGAGCTCGAGGTCCACGGTCACCTGCTGCGGCGTGATGATCGGGGCGGGCGAGTCGTAGCGGAGCAGCTCCTCCGCGGCGGTCCGGGCGATCGACGGGTCGTCGCGCAGGAGCGCGTACTGGTCGGGGTGGCGCAGCAGCGCCAGCACGCTGTTGCCGATGTGGTGGGCGGTGGTCTCCAGGCCGGCGTTGATCACCGAGATGATGGTGGTGACCATGTCGTCGTCGGCGACCATGCCGCCGACGTAGCTCGTCAACTCGTGGGCGGCCGCCTGGGCCCGGTATGCGGTTGCCACGGGATCCTCGCCGAACTGGGCCTGCCCCAACACAGCCATCACGGCACGGCCCCACTCGGCCACCTGCGGCTGGTCGCAGCGCGGCACACCGACCAGGTCCATCACCACGCGCCCCGGCAACGGGTAGGCCACTTCGGACATGAACTCCACCGGCCCCGGCCGGTCGATCGCGTCCAGCAGCTCGGCGACGGCCTTCTCCACGTCGCTTCGCAGCGCCTCCATGGCACGGGCGGTGAAGCGGCCGGCGATGAGCTGCCGCATCCGGTCGTGCCGGCCGTGGTTGCTGAACGGCAGGCTGGCGTCGAGCCAGTCGACGAACGGCTGGAGATCGGCCAGCGTCTCGGCCGGCAGCCGGGTCAGCAGCGTGGCGGTGGACGGCCGGATCACCGACGGATCCCTGAGCAGCGCCGACACTTCGGCGTGGCGGGTGAGAACCCAGCCGTCCAGGGCGTCGTCCCGGTACACCGGCGCGAGATCGCGCAGCAGGTGGTAGAAGGGGTACGGGTCCTGGAGGAAGTCCGGGTCCATCGGGTTGAGGTGGATGCTGGTCTCGACGCGGGCCTGCACGGGCGGCCGCGGGGCGGGGATCTTGGCGATGCAGTCGGCTATCGCCGCCGCGAGCGAGGTGAGGGCGGGCGGTGCGAACGCCGTGAAGTGGTTGCCCGGCACGGTGATCACCTCCAGCCGGCCCAGCTCGACGTCGTCCCAGCCGTTGGCCGGGTCGTCCAGGCGCAGCGCGATGTGACGGTCGTCGAACAGCACCTGGGGGAAGCCGCCTTCGGCCTTGAGCAACGTGACGGCGAGGTCGGACGGCCCCGGTTCGTAGCGGACGACGGCTTCGAGTTGGGCCTGGTAGACCCGCATGATGGCGGCGATGTGCGCGTCGGCCGGGCCGCTCGCGCCGAGGAACCGGCCCAGCTCGCGACGCTGTTCGGCGGGGGACAGGCGCTGGTCGACTCGCCGTCTCGGCGCGTCGCCGCCGCGCAGGGCCAGGCTGCG
>DASWRQ010000387.1:0-21567 GCA_036403095.1 Kutzneria sp.
CCTCCGGTCGCCGAGCCGGCCAGCCCCGCCGTGACCACCGCCCGACCGGTGCGCACCTGCTGCGGGGGGCGCACCGCTAATCACGGTTGTTTCGTCGTCCTGTACAACGGATTCGCGAGGCCCCGCCGATGCTTCGCACGGTTGCTGGATTTAGCCCGCCGCTACCCAACGCGCCCCACCACCTACACCGACGCGGCGGGTTAAATCCAGCAAGGGCGAGGCATCGGCCCCCGGAGGGGCCGAGCCCGCGACGCCGAAGGCGGCGCAATCAAACACTGCATCGGCCCCCGGAGGGGCCGAGCCCGCGACGCCGGAGGCGGCGCCATTCAGCACAGCCGTTAGCACTCCAGCTTTGCCACCTGCTGTCCGGCCATCAGGTAGGCGCCGACCGCGTAGGCCGCGGTGTCGGTCGCCGTGACCGGCTGCGCGCCGCGCGGGCCGGTGGCGTCGCCCTGCGCGTAGCCGAACAGCCCGCTGGGCTGCAACGCCTTGGTGGTCAGGGCGTTCCAGCCCTTGGTGACGGTGGGCGTGAACTTCTTGGCGTCCAGGATGCCGTTGTTCACGCCCCAGCCCAGCGCGTAGGTGAACAGCGCGGTGCCGCTGCTCTCCGGGCCCGGGTGGTCGAACGGGTTGAGCAGGTCCACGTTCCAGAACCCGTCGCTGCGCTGGACCAGCCGAAGGGTGTTGGCCATCTTCTGGAACACCCGCACGTACTCGGGCCGGTTCGGGTCGTCCTTGGGCAGCCACTGCAACACCGTGGCCAGCGCGGCCAGCGCCTCGCCGTTGCCCCTCGACCAGAACTGGAACGAGCCGACCTGGCTCGCGTCGTGGTACCAGAGGCCGGTGAGCTCGTTGAACAGCCCGAAGCCGCCGGCCCGCTTCTCCGTGTAGTGGAACAGGTCCTGCGCCGCCTGGATGTTCTCCGGCTTGTTGTCCATGACGCCGAGCCGCACGAACTGCGGCCACGCCTGGTTGAGCGCGTCGACGGTGTTCCAGTACTTGACGTGGCCGGCCTGCACGCTGGCCACCTCGTCGGCCACCCGGGCGCGCAGCGCGGCCAGGATCGGCGGGTCCGGGTGGAAGTAGGTGTAGAGGTCGAGATAGGCCTCCCCGGCGGCCTCGTTCGCGGGGTTGAACTCGTTGGCCGGATCGGTGTCCAGCTGGTAGTTCAACGCCTGCGCCCACGGCAGCGTCTTGTGGTTGGACTGGCCGCTGGTGAGCACCATGGCCAGGTTGCCGACGTGGAAGACGGCGTTTTTCCAGCTGGCCGAGGCCAGATCGGTCCCGTGCGCGAGCCAGTAGTCGGCGGCGGTGTACATCGGCGCGACGACCGGGCAGGCTGCGGGCACCGTGTCGGCGGCAGCGTGCCCAACCAACACGGTGGTGCTCAAGGTCAGACTGGCGACCAACGTCGCAGCGACCCTCATGTCGTCCTCCTCGATCACGGGGACGCGGCGGTGCAGTCATCTCACTACGCGGGTGGGTGACTGTCAATCTGACGTGCTGCTAGCCTCACCGACAGTGACGTCGATACCGCCGCGTCGACCCACCTACCTGGGGAGGTCGCATGGCGGGAAGTGTGTCCCGGCGCGGTTTTCTGGGCAGTGCGGCCGCTGCCTCGGTCGTCGGCACGGTGGCGGTGGCGCCCGGCCGGGCCTGGGCCGATGCTGTTCCGCCGGACCGGATTCGGTTGAACGTCAACGGCAAGGCGTACGAGATCGACGCCGATCCCACGGTCACCCTGCTGGATGCGCTGCGTGATCGGCTTTCGCTGACCGGCACCAAGAAGGGCTGCGACCGCGGCCAGTGCGGGGCCTGCACGGTGCATGTGGACGGCCGGCGCGTGGTGTCCTGCCTGACGCTGGCGATCGCCTGTGCGGGCAAGAAGGTCGTCACGATCGAAGGAATCGCGGACGGCGCTTCGTTGCATCCCGTGCAACAGGCCTTTGTCGACTGCGACGGTTTGCAGTGCGGGTTCTGCACGTCCGGGCAGATCATGTCCGCGGTCGAGGTGGTCGAGCAGGGCGCCGCCCGCAGCGACGAGGAGATCCGGGAGGCCATGTCCGGCAACATCTGCCGGTGCGGCGCCTATCCCAACATCGTGGACGCGATCAAACAGTGTCGGGGTGACCACTCGTGAAGACCTACGACTTCGTCTCGGCGAACAGCGTACGGCAAGCGCTTTCCCAAGATGGCGCCTATCTGGCCGGCGGCACCACGCTGGTCGACCTGATGAAGCTGGAGGTGATGACGCCGGCCCACGTCGTCGACATCAACTCCCTGCCGCTGCGCGGGATCCAGTGCACGCCGCTGGGCCTGCGGATCGGCGCGCTGGAGCGGATGGCCGACGTGGCCGCGCACCACGAGGTGGCACGGCGCTGGTCCATGGTGTCCACGGCGCTTGCGCTGAGTGCCTCGCCGCAGCTGCGCAACATGGCCAGCATTGGCGGCAACCTGTTGCAGCGCACCCGCTGCGACTACTTCCGTGACGTGCGCATGCCGTGCAACAAGCGCAAACCGGGCAGCGGCTGTCCCGCGGTCAACGGAGACAACCGGATGCACGCCATCCTCGGCGCCAGCGCCGCCTGCGTCGCCACCCACGCCAGCGACCTGGCCGTGGCGCTGACCGCCCTGGACGCCTCGATCCGGCTCCAGGACCGGCACGGCGAGCGGGTGCTCAAGCTGGCCGACTTCTACCGGCTGCCCGGCGACACGCCGTCGGTGGAGAACCAGCTGCGGCCGGGGGAGCTGATCACCGAGGTGATCGTGCCGGCTCTTGACTGGCCGCAGACCTACGTGAAAGTCCGGGACCGAACGTCCTATGAGTTCGCGCTGGCCTCGGCCGCGGTGGCGCTGGACGTCCATGGGGGACTGGTGCGGGATGCCCGGATCGCCGTCGGCGGCGTCGGCACCCGGCCGTGGCGGCTGCAGGCCGTGGAGAAGGCGTTGCGGGGCCGGCCGGCGACCGAGGAGAGTTACCTGGAAGCGGCGAAGTTGTCGGTGGTGGACGCCAAGCCGTTGGCCGGCAACGCCTTCAAGGTGCCGCTAGTGCAGCGGACCATCGCGCGGGCCCTAGCGGGTGTGCGATGACCGTCTCAGTGTCCCGTGTGGACTCTCGCCTCAAGGTCACCGGCGGCGCGGTCTACGCGGCCGACAATGCCGCCACCGCCTACGGATATCTGCTGACCAGCACCATCGCGTTCGGCACCGTGACCACAATGGACACCACCGCCGCGATCGCCGCGCCGGGCGTGTTCGCGGTGTACACGCCGTTCAACCCGCTGAAGCTCTACGGCTACGGCGACGGCTCCACCGACGAGACCGCGCCGGTGTTGCAGGACAACAACGTCCGCTACAACGGGCAGGTGATCGGTATGGTCGTCGCCGACACCTTCGAGCACGCCCGCAATGCCGCCTCACTGGTCTCGCCGACCTACGGCGTCAAGCCGAGCGCCGTGAACTTCGCCGCCGGCGTGCCAACCGCGACCTCGATGGGAGCGCCGGTCGAGGTCCTGGCCCCGGGCGTGACGTCCATCGACGCTGCGCTGGCGGCCAGCGACGTGACCATCAGCGCTACTTACACAACCCCGCACCAGCACCACAATCCGATGGAGCCGCACGCGGCCGTCGCGGTGTGGACCGACGACCGGCTCACGCTCTACACGGCCACGCAGGGCGTGATGAACGTGGTCAGCCGCATTGCCCGGGCCCTCGGTGTCGATCAGTCCAAAGTGCACGTGGTGAATCCCTATGTGGGCGGGGCGTTCGGCGGCAAGATCGGCAACTGGGCCCACGTCCCGCTGGCCGCCGCGGCCGCACGCGCGCTGAGCCGGCCGGTCAAGGTCGCGCTGACCCGTGAGCAGACGTTTGCCGTGTCGGGGCATCGGCCGCCGTCGCACCAGACCGTGACGCTGGGCGCGGCCCGGGACGGCACGCTCGTGGTGGTCAAGCACGACGGCATCTCCGGCAAGTCACAGTCCGGGCCCTCCTCGGAGAACGTGGCCAACCACTCGCTGACCGCCTACGCCTCGCCGAACCTGCACGTGTCATGGTCGATCGTGCCGCTGGACGTGTCGGCGATGACCCCGATGCGGGCTCCCGGCGAGACGCACGGCGCGTTCGCGCTGGAGAGCGCCATGGACGAGCTGGCGTTCAAGCTGAACATGGATCCCTTGGCATTGAGGCAGAAGAACTACGCCACGAAGGTCCCGAACAACGGGAATCCCTGGTCCAGCAAGCATCTTGACGAGTGCTACCAGGTCGGCGCGGATGCTTTCGGCTGGGCCAAGCGCAATCCCGTGCCGGGCTCGGTGCGGGACGGCGACTGGTTGGTAGGTCTGGGCATGGCCACCGCGACCTATCCGGCATCGCGGTCGAAGTCGTCCATGAAGGTGCGGTTGCAGGCCGACGGCACCGCGGTCGTCTCCGGCACCGGCGCGGACCTCGGCACCGGGCAGTTCACCGTGTTCGCCATCCTCGGCTCGCAGGCCCTGGGCATCCCGGTCGGCGCCGTGCGGGCCGAGCTGGGCGATTCCTCGCTGCCGCCGGCGACCCCGGCCGGCGGCTCCACGTCGACGTCCAGCAACGGCCCCTCGCTACTGGTCGCGGCCGACGCCGCCAAATCCGCTTTGCTGGCCCAGGCGGCAACGAATCCGCAGTCTCCCTTCTACGGCAAGGCTCCGGTCTACGAAGCGGGCATGGTGCGGGCCGACGGCGTGGCGATGAGCTTCGGCAGCCTGCTCACCGCGATCGACCTGCCGGCCGTCGAAGGCACTTCCGCGCTGGCCGGCGGCACCACCAAGGGCTACGGCTACATGTCCTTCGGGGCCCACTTCTGCGAGGTCCGGGTCAACCGCTGGACCGCCGAGCCGCGGGTGGCTCGCTGGCTGACCGTGATCGACGGCGGCGCCATCGTCAACGAGAAGACCGCCCGCAGCCAGGTGCTCGGGGCCGTTGTCATGGGCATCGGCGGCGCGCTGCTGGAGGACAGCCGGGTCGAGCCCGACACCGGCCGCTACGCCGGCGCCAACATGGCCGCCTACCTGGTGCCGGTCAACGCCGACATCCCGCCGATCGACGTCCGTCTCCTCGATTACCCCGACACGGTGTTCAGCCCGCTCGGCGCCCGTGGCATCGGCGAGCTGGGCATCGTCGGCGTCGCCGGGGCCATCGCCAACGCCGTGCACAACGCCACCGGCAAACGCATCCGCGACCTGCCGATCACCTTGGACAAGCTGTTGTGAAGGCCGACTACACCTCTCGTGAAGCCCAAGTGCCTGGACGCCGCCGGTAATCATGGAGGCATGAACGAGATGTCGGCGGAGACCGTCCTCACCACGACCAGGGCCGTGCGCAAGCGCCTTGACCTGACCCGGCCGGTGGACCTGGCCGTGGTGCGGGACTGCCTCACCATCGCCATGCAGGCCCCGAGCGGCTCCAACCGCCAGGAGTGGCAGTGGGTCGTCGTCACCGACGCCGCTCAGCGGGCTGCCATCGGCGAGGTGTATCGCCGGGCCTGCTACGAGTACCTCGACTCCGAACGGGCCGCCGGCAAGCTCTTCGCCGACGACCCCGAGCGCTCGGCGGTGCAGCAGCGGGTGCACTCGTCCGTCGCCGTCCTGGCCGACACCATGGGGCAGGTGCCCGTGCTGCTGATTCCGTGCATCCAGACCGGTCGTGACCTGCCCAAGGGCAACCAGGCCGGCGTCTGGGCCTCCGTGCTGCCCGCCGCCTGGAGCTACATGCTGGCCGCTCGTACCCGCGGTCTCGGCACCGCGTGGACCACGCTGCACCTCGCCTACGAGTCCGAGGTGGCGGAGATCCTCGGCCTGCCCGACGGCGTGCACCAGGCGGCGCTGATCCCCACCGCGTACTACACCGGCGACGGGTTCAAGCCCGCGCCGCGCCAGCCGCTGGACGAGTTCCTGCACATCGACCGCTGGTGAACCGCACCCGGCGCGAAGCGCATGGAGCCGTCGGCGGCGCGTAGGCCAGGCGATATCGTCGCCTGATGTTCCACCTGCGAGTGATCGTCCCGAGCGGTCGCACCGACGCCGTGCTCGATGTTCTGCGGCGGGAGGTCGGCGCCGCGCACGTGGTCCAGCTGCGCGGCGTCGCCATGGACGGCGATGGTGACGTCGTCGAGGCGGCCGTGGCCCGCGAAGCCGCGGACACGGTGGTCGCCGAGCTGTGCCGGCTCGACGTCGACCATGTCGGTGGCATCACGCTGGAGGCGGTCGACACGGTGTTGTCCGACGCCGTCGACCGCGCGGAGCACGCCGCGCCCGGCGACGGGGCCGACGCGGTGGTGTGGGAGGAACTGCTGGCCAAGACCGGCGAGGAGGCCAAGCCGAGTCTCACCTTCCAGGCCTTCCTCACGCTGGCCTGCGTGCTGGCCTCGGTCGGTGTGGTCACCAACTCGCCGGTCACCATCGTCGGCGCGATGATCGTCGGGCCCGAATTCGGCCCGCTGGCCGCGCTGGCCGTCGGGCTGGTGCGGTGGCGCGGCGACCTGCTCCGGCGGGCCGGCCTGGCGCTGGCCATCGGGTTCCCGGTCGCGATGCTGGTGACGGCCGGCGTCACCGTCCTGGCCGAGGCCGTCGGCTTGTTCGACCGCTCCACGGTGCTGGCGGCCCACCAGGTCGAGTTCGTCTACCAGGTCGGGCCGTACTCGCTGATCGTGGCGCTGCTCGCCGGGGCGGCCGGCATGCTGGCCATGACCTCGGCCAAGTCCGCGGCGCTGGTCGGGGTGTTCGTGTCGGTCACGACCGTGCCCGCGGCCGGCTACGCGGTGGTGGCCGCGGTGCTCGGCGAGTGGGACCGCTGCCTCGGCTCGGTGGTGCAGCTGGTGGTCAACATGATCGGCATCGTGCTGGCCGCCGCCGGTGTGCTGCTGCTGCGCCGCCGCCGGGTCGGGCACGACCGGCCGCTGGTGTCGGGCTGACCTCAGACCCGTTCCGCGCCGGCGGTGGCCGCTTCCAGCACGGAATCCGTGCCGCGGTAGGCGTACATGCCGTCGAGGAACTTGCGGCGCAGCGCCGGAACCTTGTCGGTGAGGCTGAAGTACGTGCGGGCGGCGAACAGCGCCAGGCGGCCGGTGACCGGGTTGTACAGCGGGTCCTTGCCGCTGGTGCCGTTGTTGGTGAGGGACTCGGCGACGCGGGCGGTGCCGTACGGCAGCATCTCCGCCTCGTAGTCGCCGACCGCCTTGAGCAACGTCTTCTCGCCGCGGGCGGCGGCGGTGAGCTCGTGGCACAGCAGCGCGGCGTCGCGCAACGCGGTGTTCGCGCCGACACCCTGGCCCGGCGTCATGGTGTGGATGGCATCGCCCAGCAGGGTGATGTTGGTGGCCGGCCAGGGAATGACCGGCGACGAAGTGGCGATGCGCATCGCGAACGCCGCGCCCGGGTCGGACAGCTCGAACAGCTTGCGCAGATTGGGATGCCAGTTGCCGGTGGCCCGCAGCGCGGTGGCGATCAGCTCGGCGCCACGCTGCTTCTCCGTGCCGGCCGGGAAGTGCTCGTGCGAGCTCCAGATGGACAGGTTGATGTAGTCGCCGGCGTTGTGCTCGCCGGCGCGGAACTCCATCACGTGCAGCATGCCGACCATGCCCCCGGTGCCGAAGATCAGCGACAGGCCGTTGAGGACCTTGCCGGTGAGCAGGGCTCGGGTTTCCGGCGTGAGCGCGGTCTTGGTGGCGATCGCGGTGACGCCGGTGTCGATCACCTCGGCGTCCGGCAGGAACTGGCGGCGCACCGCCGACCTGGTCCCGTCCGCGGCGACCAGCACATCGCCGGTGGCGGTCGTGCCGTCGGCGAAGAAGGCGGTGACGGTGCCGTCGGGGTTCTGCTCGTAGCGGGTGAAGACCTTGCCGTAGTGCACGATGTCGTCCACGCCGCTGAACAGCACCTGGCGCAGGGTGGCCCGGGACACCGACCGCTCACTGTCCACGTCGTCGCTGTCGTCGCGCAGCTCGAAGCTCGCGGTGCTGCGCATGTTCTGGGTCAGGATGTTGAGATGCCGGGGCGTGCGGGCGCAGGTGGCGACGAAGGTGTCGAACAGGTCCGGCGGCAGGCACGCCTTCAGCGCGCGGTTGCCCGTGGGATCGATGCCGACCCGATAGCCGTACAGGCCGTCATGGCGCGATCCGTAGCGCTCGTAGACCGCCACCGAGACGCCCGCCCGCTTCAGGCCGTGGGCCAGGCACATGCCACCGGTGCCGCCGCCAATGATCATCACGTGCATGGTCACCATCTCGCTTGATTCTCAAGTATCTTTGTTGTCGAGGAACCTAGCGTCAGGTATCTTGATTGTCAAGAGAACTGGAAGGAGTAACCGTGACTCAGGACGTGCTGGTCGAGTTGGGCCTGGTCGTCCAGGCCTACCAGGCCGCGGTGGACGACTTCGACCGCGAGACCGCCCGGCTGCTCGGGGTCAACGGCACCGACCTGCGCTGCCTCGAGCTGCTGCTCGGCGCGGGCGAGCTCACCCCGCGTGAGCTGGGGGAACGTCTCAACCTGACCACCGGCAGCGTCACCGCGATGCTCGACCGCCTGGAACGGCTCGACCTGCTGGCCCGCGCGCCGCACCCCACCGACCGGCGCAAGGTCATCGTGCGCATGACCGAGGCCGGCGCCCGGCGCTGCCTCGACCAGATCCGGCCGTTGCTGGTGGAAGGCCAACAGGAGCTCGCCGAGAAGTACAGCGCCGAGCAGCTGCTGCTGGTCATCGACTTTCTGCGCACGAGCACGGCATTGCAGCAGCGGCACGTGGAACGCCTGCGGGGGACTACGGCCTCGTGAAGCGCATGACGCCGTCGGTCACCGGGGCGTAGGTCAGGTCGAAGTGGTCGACGAGGTAGCTCTCCCGTGACCGCCACGGCCGGCGCGTGCCCTGCTTCGGCAGGATCGCCGCGGCGCGGTTGACGTACCCGGAGGTCAGGTTGAGGATCGTCCTCGCACTGCTCGCGCCGGCCGGCGGCGTGGGGGTGCAGACCGTGAAGTTCTTGCGCTCCATGTGGTTGAGCAGCCGGCAGACGTAGCGCGCGGTCAGGTCGGCCCGCAGCGTCCAGGACGCGTTGGCGTAGCCGACGCACCAGGCGAGATTGGGCACGCCGCCGAGCATCATTCCCTTGTAGACGGTCGTTTTCCCGGTGTCGACGGTCTTCCCGTCCACGGTCAGCTCGATGCCGCCGACGGCGATCATGCGCAGCCCGGTGGCCGTGACGATGATGTCGGCCGGCAGCTCCCGGCCCGACTTGAGGCGGAGCCCGTCGGCGGTGAATGTCTCGACGTGGTCGGTGACGATGCTGGCCTGCTTGGCCCGTAAGGCTTTGAACAGGTCGCCGTCCGGCACCAGGCACAGCCGCTGGTCCCACGGGTTGTACCGTGGCGCGAAATGCGGGTCCAGCGGCACGGAGTCGCCGAGCGCGGCCGCGGCGCCCTTGCGCAGCAATGCTGCCGCCCTGGTCGGGAAACGGCGCGTGTACTGATAGAAGATGGCGCTGCGCACCAGGATCTTCGCCCGTACGGCCCGGTGGCCGAGCGGGCCCGGCAACCTTGCGCGGATCTTGTTGGCCACCTCGTCCTGCTGCGGACGGGCCACGATGTAGCTGGGAGAGCGCTGGACCATGGTCACGTGCGCGGCCTTTTCGGCCAGCGCCGGCACGAGCGTGACGGCGGTCGCGCCGCTGCCGATGACCACCACGTTCTTATCGGCATAGTCCAGGTCCGCCGGCCAGAACTGGGGATGCACCGTGGTGCCGGCGAAGTCCTCCTGGCCGGGGAAGTCGACGACGTGCCCGCGGTCGTAGCTGTAGTAGCCGCTGCACAGGTAGAGAAACGAGCACGTGAAGGTCACCGGCCGGCCGTCGTGCACGGCCTCGACCGTCCACTTCGCGTCCACTGTGGACCAGCTGGCCGAGACGACCTTGTGCCCGAACTTGATCTCGCGGGCGATGCCGTACGTCGTCGCGGTGTCGCGCACGTACGCGAGGATCGACGGGCCGTCGGCGATCGCCTGCGGGTTCGGCCACGGGCGGAACGGATAGCCGAGGGTGAACATGTCGGAGTCGGAGCGGACGCCCGGGTAGCGGAACTGGTCCCAGGTGCCGCCGATCGCGTCCCGGGCCTCCAGGATGGCGTACGTCCGGCGCGGCGACCGGGTGCGCAGCCGATAGGCCGCGTTCACGCCGGACAGGCCCGCGCCGACGATCAGGACGTCCACGTGCATAGTCGTCCCCCTCATGCCGGTGTCCCTGCTTTCGCACGGTACCGGTTGACATGCGAGGCTAGTGGTAAGAATATTGAACCGGTAATGAAAACGAACCGGTAGGAGGGCGCATGCTGTCCAGCGCAGTGCGGGCCGCCGCGGTCGCGCGCGACCTGGCCGAGGAGACCGAGCAGGGGCGACAGTTGGCGCCCGGCCTCGTCGCCGAGCTCAAGGCGCACGACCTGCTGCGCATCGGGCTGACCGCCGACGTCGGCGGCGTCGAACCGACCACCGCGGAGATCCTCGAGGCCGCCGAGACCATCGCCACCGGCGACGCCTCCGCCGGCTGGTGCGTGTCCATCGCCGCCACGAGCAGCCTGCTCGGCGCGTACCTGCCGGCCAAGGGCGCCCAGGAGGTGTTCGGCGACCCCGCCTCGGTCGCCGCCGGCGTGTGGGCGCCGCGGGCCAAGGGCTCCGTGGTCGACGGCGGCGTCCGGATCTCCGGGCGGTGGTCGTTCTGCAGCGGCGTGCGGCACTCCGACTGGATCTTCCTCGGTTTCATCCAGGACGGGCAGGTCCGTACCGCTGCGTTCGAGGTCGCCAAGCTGGAGGTCCTCGACACATGGAAGACGTCAGGGCTGCGCGGCACCGGCAGCACCGACGTCGTCGCGCACGACGTATTCGTTCCTGATCACCGTTTGTTCTCGGTGCTCGACGGGCCGCCCGCCGGTTCCCGGACGCTGCAACGGTTCCCGCTGTTCGGCTTCTTCGCCGCCTCCATCGCCGCCGCCGCGCTGGGCAACGCTCGTGGGGCTCTTGCCGAGTTCGCCGAGCTGGCTGCCGTGCGGAAGCCGTCCGGCTCCAGCCGCAGCACGGCCGAGCGGCCGGCCACGCAGGGCGCTTTCGCCGCCGCCGAGGCCTCGCTGCGGGCCGCTCGGGGTTTGTACTACCAGGCCATCGACGACGCCTGGCAGGCCGCGGCGGCTGCTCATGCTGTGTCCGTGGAGCTTCGCACCTCGCTCCGCCTGGCCTGCACTCACGCCGTACGCACCGCCGCCGACGTCGTCAGCGCCGTCTACGACCTCGGCGGTGGCTCCGCGATCTACGAGGATTCCCCGCTGCAGCGCCGTTTTCGCGACGCCCACACCGCCACCGCGCACTTCCAGGTCAACCCCGCCACCTTCGAGCTCGCCGGCCGGGTGCTGCTCGGGCTGCCGACTGAGACGGCCCAGTGGTGAGCGACATCGGCGTGGTCGCGCCGTACTGGCTGGACCGGCCCGACAACGAGGTCGTCGGCATCGCCATCGAGGCCGAGAAACACGGCTTCGGCACCATGTGGCTGGGCGAGATGGCCACCTACGACGCCTTCTCCCTCGCCACCGCCGTCGGCCTGCGCACCTCGCGGATCGCCCTGCGGGTCGGTCCGCTGCCGATTTCCGTCCGTACGCCCGTTTCCGTCGCGCTGGGTGTGTCCTCCGTCGCCGACCTCGCCCGTCCCATCGCCGGCATCGGCCTCGGCGGCTCCAGTCCGTTCATCGTCTCCGGCTGGCACGACCGGGAGTGGTCCCATGCCGCCGGTCGCATGCGTGAGTCCGTCGGCGTCCTTAGGTCCATTCTGGACGGTGGCCGCTCCGACTTCTCCGGGAACCACGTGCGCAGCAAGGGTTTCCGCCTTCGCCGTCCCATTCCCGGGTTGCCCATCACGGTCGCCGCCTTCGGTCCGGCCATGACGCGCGTCGCCGCCGAGGTCGCCGACGAGGTCGTGCTCAACCTCGTTTCCCCGGCCCATGTCGCTTCCGTCCGCCAGGCTCTCGACGACTTTGCCGCTGCCGTCGGCCGTACCCCTCCTCGCCTGGCCGTGTGGATTCCCGTCGCCTTGGACCCCGGTCCTTCGACTTTGCGCCAGCTCGCCGCGCAGACCGCCGTCTATCTCTCTCCTCCCGGCTACGGCGAGATGTTCGCGGCCCTCGGCTACTCTTCCCTTGTGGACCGTGCCCGTGCCGGCGAGCCCCGCC
The DNA here is from genome assembly GCA_036403095.1 of Kutzneria sp. Taxonomy (GTDB): domain Bacteria; phylum Actinomycetota; class Actinomycetes; order Mycobacteriales; family Pseudonocardiaceae; genus Kutzneria. Next base: position 12,225 of record DASWRQ010000387.1, read on the forward strand.
AGTCCCTCGCCGCCGACATTCCCTTGTCCCTGCTCGCCTCCGTCGGCGCCGTCGGCCCCCGCTCCGACGTCCTCGCCGGCATCGCCGCCTTCCACTCCGCCGGCGCCGACCACGTCGGCATCGTGCCGCCGACGGCCGAGGACCCTTGCGGCGCACGGCTGCTGTCCGAGTTGGGCCGGCGATGACCGCCGAGCAGGAGTTCCGCCACCGCTTCACCGCCGAGTCCGTCGGCCGGGCCCTCGAGCTCGTCGGCGAGCGCTGGACCCTGCTCATCCTGCGCGAGGCCTTCTTCGGCGTTCGCCGCTACGGCCAACTTGCCCGCAACCTCGGCATTCCCCGACCCACCCTGTCCACCCGCCTCAAACGCCTCGTCGAGGCCGGCCTCCTCGAGAAGGTCGCCTACGACGAGGACAAGCACGAGTACCGCCTCACCGAGGCCGGCAAGGGCCTGTTCCCCGCCGTCGTCGCCCTGATGAACTGGGGCGACACCTACCTCCCCGCTCCCGAGGGGCCGCCCATCGTCTTGCACCACAACGACTGCGGCCAACCCGCCGCCCCCTACCTCGCCTGCCGCCACTGCTCCGGCGAGATCACCACCACCTCCGTGACCCCCCACCCCGGCCCCGGCTACCACCCCTGACCCCGGCGAGTCACGCTCTCACGCACACCGAATATCGGTTTCGAGCAGACGGGTCCGGGTCCATGCGTTGTCGGGATGGGCCTGTGTGTTTGCCGAACCCACCCGCCCACCCTTGATCTTCGCCGGCGATGACGACCAGCTCGCGATGAAGCCGGCCGACGATCACCATCAGGCAAAGCACGTACGGTCAGCGCGGCAGCACCAAGGTCAGGTAGACCATGCCCAGCACGCCGCGCCAGCCCTTCAACCGCCAGGTGCGCTGTCGGTCGGAGCGTTCGAGGACGGCGGTGTCGGTGGGGTGCTCGGCCAGCCGGCGTTCGTAGACGAGGGCGTGGCCGGACTCGAATTCGTCCCACTCGTCCTGGCTGGCCTGGGAGAGCCACAGCAGCCGGTAGCCGTGCTCGAAGGCGAGGTCGACGAGCGAGGCGACGGAGCCGTACTGCTCAAGGGGAATGGGCATGACGGCGAGCTGGGCGGGGGTGGGCTCACGCTCCCAGAAGCCCTCGCCGAGCAGGAGACGGCCGCCGGGGCGCAGGATGCGGCGGCCGGCGGCGAGGGTGTTGGCGGTGTGGTCGAGGGGATCGCCGCCGAAGACCTGGGTGGCGCCGTTGACGATGAGCACATCGGCGGAACCGGACCAGGAGCCGGCGTCGCCAACGGAGAGGGTGACGCGGTCGGCGAGCCCGCGGTCGAGGGCGAGCTTCTGGCCATGGGCGATGGCCTCGGCGTCCTGGTCGACACCATGGCCGGTGGCGCCGGCGGCGACGGTGCGCAGGAGCAACTCGGCCCAGCCGCAACCGAGGTCGACGACGTGCTGGCCGGCGAGGGGCCCGAGGGACCGGACGAGCAGGTCGGCCCGGTCGGAGGAGAGGGGGCCGTGGAAGAGGAGGTCGTCGTGCAGCGGAGTCAAGGTCACCGCCCCAGCCTCGCGAACGGCGCAACCGGTTTTCGGCCGGCGACGGCGGGGCGGCGCCGGGACCAGATCCGTCCGGCCCTGAAATGTCAGACCCCGCTGCGACGATGCTCACGTGTCGGGACGCCTTCGGCGTCCCGCCGAATCAACGAGGAGCACCATCATGAGCGCTGTGGCGCCGGGCGTGCCCGGCTGGATCGACCTCGGCTCGCCCGACCTGGACGCGACCAGAGCCTTCTACACGGAGCTGTTCGGCTGGACCGCGCACACCGGCGGCGAGGAGTTCGGCGGCTACACCATCTTCAACCTGGGCGACGACCCGGTCGCCGGCGCGGGCCCGCTGTTCAACGAGGGCCAGCCGCCGCTGTGGAACACCTACGTGCTCACCGACAGCGCCGACGACATCGCGGCCAAGGTGGAGGCCAACGGCGGCAAGGTGCTGATGGCCCCGGGCGACGTCGGCGACAACGGCCGGATGGCCGTGTTCCTGGACAACAGCGGCGCGGCGTTCTCGGTCTGGCAGCCGGGAAGCATGCCCGGCGCGACCGTGTTCAACGTGCCCGGCGCGCTGAGCTGGAACGAGCTGATGACCCGCGACCCGGCCGGCGCGAAGTCCTTCTACGAGGCCGTTTTCGGTTGGGGCCACGAGGACCAGCCGGGCGATGTGACATACACGGTGTGGTCGCTGAACGACGGCCCGGTCGGCGGCATGATGCCGATGGTGGGCGACATGTGGCCGGCCGAGCTGCCGGCGCACTGGATGGTCTACTTCGCCGTCGCGGACACCGACGCCACCGCGGCCAGGTGCGTGGAGCTGGGCGGCTCGGTCTCGGTGCCGCCGACGGACATGCCGCAGGGCCGCTTCGCGGTCCTCAACGACCCGCACGGAGCGACCTTCTCGGTCATCAAGATGTGACAACGGCATGCCAGGGCGCCGAGCCCCGGCTGCGCACGGCGCTGACCGCCGCGACGAGTCCGATCAGGACGGTCGCGACGGCCAGCGCCCAGGCCCGGTGGGCGTGCATGACCAGCACGGCCCCGATCAGCGCGCCCAGGAACATGGCGAACACGGCCAGTGCCCGCCGTGACGCCGCGACCCGGCCCTGACGACGGATCTCGCCGGCCAGGCCGGCGATCGTCATGGTCAGCACGACCGTGTTCAGGTCGGGCACGGCCAGCCGGCGGGCGGCGGAGTTCTGCACGCCCATCGCGAGCGCCAGCAACACCACCTGCACGACAACCGTGTCCGTCAGCGACGACAGGAGGACCGCCACCACCAGCAGTCCCAACTCAACAAGGGCGACGTCGCGCAGCAGGCGCCCACGGTGCGTGTGCCGACGAGTCAGCCGGCCACCGAGGAACGCGCCGATCAGGAAGCCCAGCAGCGCGACCACCGAGGCGACCACGGAGAAGCCGGTCACCCCGGCCAGCGCGAAGGCCACGAACACGACGTTGCCGGTCATGTTCGCGACGAACACGCGGTCGAGGGCGAGCACGCTCACGGCGTCCACCAGGCCGGTCGCGACCGTCAGCACGAGTAGCAGCGCCGGCAGCGGGCCGTGGCGATGGGCGTCGGTCAGCTCGTGCCAGACACGCATGCGATCAGTCCGCCGGGGCCGCGGCGGCGAGCGCGTGCCGCACGGTGGGCTCGCCGTCGGCCAGCCGCCGGGCCCGTTCCAGCACGTCGTGGTCGGCGCCGGTGTAGCGGGAGTGGTGCTGGGCGAGGTGCTCGGCCCACGACGGCACCTGGAAGGTCTCCAGGAACAGCCCCGGGTCGGCGACGTCCCGGTGCAGGCCCCAGCTGGTCGCGCCGGTGCGCCGCCGCGAGCGCTCGACCACGATCATCGCGCGGCCGAACTCGGCCACGTTGTCCTCGGGCACCCGGTACTCGATCTGCACGAGCACCGGCCCGTCGGTCGGCCGGAGGTCTAAAACCAGTGACGGGTCGGGCCAGCCGGAGCCGACCGACCGGTCCAGGTTGCCGCTGTCGTAGAGCGGCCACCACCAGCCGGTGAGCGCGCCCAGCACGAGCAGCCCGGCGGCGACGAGCATGGTGCTGGTCAGGCCGGCGTAGCCGGCGAGGATGCCCCAGATCGCCGCGCCGAACGCCTGGCTGCCCATGAACACGACCAGGTAGAAGGCCAGGCCGCGGGCCCGGACCCAGCCGGCCAGGTTCAGCTGCATCGCGGCGTTCAAGGTCGACAGCACGCCGATCCACGCCGCGCCGGCCAGGATCAGCACGATGCCCGCGACGAACGCGTTCGGTGACATCGGCAGCACGGCCGTGACCAGGGCGAACACCGCGCCGGAGATCATCAGTGTCGCCGTGCCGCTGACCCGGCCGGCCATCGCGGGCAGGCCGAGCGCCCCGGCCACCGCGCCGACGCCGAGGGTGCCGAGCATCAGGCCGTAGCCGCCGGAGTCGAGGTGCAGCACCTGCGCGGAGATCGTCGGCAGCAACGCCCACAGCGCCGACGCTGCCGGCACGAACAGCAGCGCGCGGAGCAGGATCCGCCGGATGCCGGGGGCGTTGCGCAGGTAGCGCACGCCGGCCCGCACCGCCGCCACCGTGTGCTCACGTTCGGTCTCGCTCGGCCGGGGCTGCGGCGCGCGTCGCCACAGCTGCAACGCCAGCAGGATCACCACGAACGACGCCGCGTTCAGCGCGAACGTCCAGCCGACGCCGGCCACCGACACCAGCAGGCCGCCCACCGCCGGCCCGACCGCGCGAGCGGTGTTCATGTTCACCGCGCCCAGCGCCGACGCCTGCTTGAGTTGGTCCCGAGGCACCAACTCGGGCTGGATCGCCTGCCACGCCGGGCCGACCAGCGCGCCGCCGCAGCCCAGCAGGAACGTCAGCGTCAGCAGCAGGCCCGGCGTCATACCGCCGGTGAACGTGGCCAGGGCCAGCAATCCAGCCACGACCGTCATGAACAGCTGGGCCCACACCAGCAGCTTCTTGCGGTCGGCCAGGTCGGCCAGCACCCCCGCCGGCAGCGCGAACAGGAAGGCCGGCAGCGTGCTGGCGGTCTGCACCAGCGCCACCACGGTCGGCCCATGGTCCAGCACCAACCACTGCGCGCCGACCGACTGCACCCATGTGCCCACGTTCGACGCGAACTGCGCCAGCCACAGCGCTCGGAACGATCGGGCGGCCAGCGGCGCCCAGGGGGAGGTGCTGGTCGATGCCAAGGTCGGCTCATTTCGGCGGCGGTCGGGCCCACCAACCTAGCGGCCACGAACCCCGATCGGCCGTACGCACGCCGCACGGGGCCCTGGATCGTGCGACATGCGGCGGCCGGAAACCGCATTCGGTGTGACAGTGCTTGTGCCGCGCGTTCCGCGCGGGGCGAGGTCGCTCTGATCCGGTCTCTTCGCCTGGTCCGGAAAAATCGCTGAACAGATGCGATTTTCCCGGCCCGCGGCTCCAGAGACCGGCGCGAGGTCGCGCGCGGGACTCGCGGGGGTCAGGTGCGGCGGGCGCGGGCGCGGCGTTTGCCCTCGTGCATGGCCTGGACACGGGCGACGGGGATGGTGTGGCCCTCGGCCACGAGCTCGGCCGGCAAGGGCTGGGGCTCGGGCATGGAGGTGGACCACGGGTCGGTGGTACCAAGCAGGGCGGGGGCGGTGCGGATGGTGAAGTCGGCGGGGGAGACGTCGTCCAGGGACTCCCAGGACACCGGGAACGAGACGGGGACGCCGGGCCGCAGCCGCGGGCTGTAGGCGGCGGCGACGGTGGCGCCGCCGGCCCGGGTGGAGTCGAGGAAAACCTTGCCGTGCCGATCGTCGACGATGAACGCGGTGGTGGCCAGCAGCGGGTCGATGCGCTCGGCGCGGGCGGCGACGGCCCGGGTGGCGGCGGCGACGTCCTCGACGGCGGACCCCTCGGCGACGGGCACGAAGATGTGCACGCCCTTGGAGCCGCTGGTCTTGACGGCCCCGCTCAGCCCGCAGTCGGTCAGCGCCTGCCGGATCAGGTGCGCGGCCTGCACGACGAGCCGGAACGAGTCGCCCTCCGGCGGGTCGAGATCGAGCACCATGTGCGTGGGATGGGCCCACTGGTCCAGCCGGAACAGCGTCGGGTGGTACTCGACGGCCCGCTGGTTGGCGAACCACAGCAGCGTCCGCCGGTCGTTGCACAGCGCGTACGAGATCTCACGCTTGGACGCCTCGGCCCAGATCGGCTGCCGGGCGACCCAGGCCGGCGTGTATTTCGGCAGGTTCTTCTGCATGAACGACGGCTGGTCGCGCAGCGCGCGGATCACCGACAGCGGCCGGTCGGCGAGCACGGACACCAGCTGCGGGTGCACGGCGTCTAGGTAGTCGACCAGGTCCCCCTTGGTGGCCTCCGCCCCGTCGAACAGCGGCTGGTCGAGATTGGTCAGCGCGACACCGTCCCGTTCCATGGCACCACGATCCCCGTGCCGACGCGCCGGGGCAACCCGAGCCGGTTGTGTCGGCGCGGGTCACGCCATTACCCTTCGCCTCGTGACGAACGACGTGCGCTTCGGCGGGGCCCCGCGTGGCTCCCGCTCGCCCGCGCGTCGGATCAAGGGCCGCCGGGTGCGGTACCACATCGGCTGCGAACCGGGGCAGGTCCGCGGGATGCGATGGCACGGCTGAGCTTCCTCAGCCCGCTTTTCGCCATCCCGTAAGGACAACCTCATATGCCCACGTCTTTTTTCCATCCCGCCGACGGCGACGGGACGGGCGTCTTCGGCCGCTTCGGCGGCCAGTACGTGCCCGAGGCCCTGGTCGCCGCGATCGACGAGCTCACCGTGGCCTACGACAAGGCCCGCCACGACGAGGACTTCGCGGCCGAGCTGACCGCGCTGCTGGCCGACTACGCCGGCCGGCCGACCCCGCTGACCGAGGTGCCGCGCTTCGCCGAGGCCGTCGGGACACGGGTGTTCCTCAAGCGCGAGGACCTCAACCACACCGGCTCGCACAAGCTCAACAACGCACTGGGCCAGGCGTTGTTGGCCAAGCGCATGGGAAAGCCCCGCGTCATCGCCGAGACCGGAGCCGGCCAGCACGGCGTCGCGACGGCGACGGCCTGCGCCCTGCTGGGCCTGGACTGCACTGTCTACATGGGAACGCTCGACATCGAGCGGCAGGCGTTGAACGTGGCCCGGATGCGCATTCTCGGCACGAAGGTGGTGCCGGTGCCGACCGGCGCGGGCACCTTGAAGGACGCCATCAACGAGGCGTTCCGCGACTGGGTGGCCAATGTGGACTCCACGCACTACCTGTTCGGCACCGCCGCCGGCCCGCACCCGTTCCCGACGATCGTGCGTGACCTGCAACGGGTGGTCGGAGTCGAGGCGCGGGAACAGATCCAGCGCCGCACCGGCCGACTTCCCGACGCGGTGCTGGCCTGCGTCGGCGGCGGCTCCAACGCCATCGGCGCGTTCCACCCCTTCCTCGACGACCACGGCACAAGGCTGATCGGCTGCGAGGCCGCCGGTGACGGCGTCGAGACCGGCCGGCACTCGGCGACGTTCGCCGGGGGCAAAGTCGGCGTCCTGCACGGATCGCGCTCGTACGTGCTCCAGGACGAGGACGGCCAGACCTTGGAGACGCATTCCATCTCGGCCGGCCTGGACTACGCCGGCGTCGGCCCCGAGCACTCCCACCTGCGGGACAGCGGCCGCGCCGAGTACGTGCCGGTGACCGACGACGAGGCGATGGCCGCGCTGCGGCTGCTGGCCCGGACCGAGGGCATCATCCCGGCCATCGAGTCCAGCCACGCCCTGGCCGGCGCGATCAAGCTCGGCGCCGAGCTGGGCGAGGTCGTGTTGATCAACTTGTCCGGTCGCGGCGACAAGGACATGGACACCGCCGCGCGTTACTTCGACCTGGTGGGGGAGTGACGATCATGGCTGCCCTCAAGGAGAAGGCCCTGTTCACGCGGGACCGCAAGTCGGTCGTCGGCTACCTGCCGGCCGGCTTCCCGACCGTCGACGACAGCGTGCGGGCGCTGGTGGCGATGGCCGAGAGCGGTTGTGACGCACTGGAGATCGGCCTGCCCTACACCGACCCGGTGATGGACGGTCCGGCCATCCAGTCGGCCAGCACGGTGGCGCTGGCCAACGGCGTCAAGACCGCGGACGTGCTGCGCGTGGTCGAGCGAGTGACCGCCAGGACCGACGTGCCGGTGCTGGTCATGACGTACTGGAATCCCGTTGAGCAGTACGGGATCGAGCGGTTCGCGGACCGCCTGCGCGATGCGGGCGGGGCCGGCTGCGTGCTGCCCGACCTGCCGGTCCAGCACGCCGCGCCGTGGCGAGAGGCGGCCGATCCGCGGGATCTGGCCAGCGTTTTCATCGCGGCGCCGAGCTCGACCGACGCGCGCGTGGCGCAGATTGCCGCTGCCAGCACCGGATTCGTCTACGCCGCGTCCACAATGGGCGTCACGGGGATGCGCTCGGAGGTCAGCGGCGCGGACCTGGTGGCGCGCATCCGCGCCGCCACGGACCTGCCGGTGCTGGTGGGGCTCGGCGTGTCGAACGGCCTTCAGGCGGCCGAGGTCGCGGGCTTCGCGGACGGGGTGATCGTGGGCTCGGCGATCGTGCGGCGGATGCTCGACGCGCCGGACGCCGATACCGGCATCGTCGAGATTCGCGCACTGTGCGGCGAACTCGCCGACGGCGTGCGCACCGCTAGGCGGCAGCCCGTGACGCGATGAGCAGCAGGCACAACGTCGCCACGGCCGCTACCAGCCCGGCGACGAGCAACATGGGATCCAATGTGGACTGATCGGCTGGCGTCATCGCCTCCGTCATCTGTGGTGCGGCGGAAGTAGCAGTGGTGGTCGGCGGCGCGGTCGTCATGGTCGTCGTGGTCGGATGCGCGGCGACGACGGGCGCGCCACCGGCCGTGGTGCGATGCAGGGTGGTGGTCGGGGCCGGCCGTTGGGTCGGCGGCGCCGTCGTCGCCGCGGGCAGCACGTTGATCTGTGCCTTCATGTCGGGATGGATGGAGCAGATGTAGGCGTACGTGCCGGGCTGGCTGAACGTGAACGTCCAGGACTGGCCGGTGGCCAGCGTCGGAGAGTGCACCATTGCCGGTCCGGCGGTCGTGGTGACGTCGTGCGGCGCCTGATCCCGGTTCGTCCAGGTGATCGTGTCTCCGACGTGCACGGTCAGCGACGCCGGCGCGAACGCGTACCCCGCCATGGTCACGGCCTGCGGCGCGGCCATGGCGGGCGTCGGTGCGAGCACCGCGAGGAACGGGACCACTAGCAGTGTCGACAGCAGGCGGCGGATCATCGGGTGAACTCCATCGCAGCCTCGACCCGGATCCGCCGCCGGCCGGTTGCGACGGCCGTGCCGGTGGCGGCGAACACCAGGCTGTCGTCGTCGACGTGCACGACGCGAGCCGCCAGCCGCAGCGTGTGCCGCCGGCCGCGCAGGTCGAGCCAGCCGTTGACGCGCAGCCGGCGGCGGCGCTCGACGGTGATCGTCGCGGTCAGCACGTCCGGCAGCGACAGGGTCGACTCGTCGCCGATCACCAGTTCGCCGCCGTCCGGTCGGATCCTTCGGTGCAGCAAGGGAAACGGCGTGAGTTCGAGGACGCAGCCGCCCAGGCGGTAGGCGCCGGGCGACGGCAGGGTGTGAGCGACGGCCGGCAGGACTGCGGTGTCGGGCATGAACGTCCCTTCGTGTCGGGAAAAGGGCCGCAGCGGGCCACGCTGACCGCCGCGGACCGGATCATCAGCAGGTCAGCTGGTTGAACACCGGTTCGAGCATGCTCTCCACCAGCACGGTGTGGGTCTTGACGTACTGGTC
>DASWRQ010000388.1:0-14156 GCA_036403095.1 Kutzneria sp.
CGGCAGCGGGCTGTCCTCGGAGGCCAGCGTGATCGGGCTGCGCGGCTGCTCGATGCCGACCTGGCCCACGATGTCGCCCAGCAACCCGGCCGGCGCCGACAGCGCCGAGGAGGCGCCGGCGTCATTGCCGCGCCAGGTGCCGGAGGAGGCCCGCAGCAGGGCGTCGAAGGTGGGCGACATCACCTGCTCGGGCGTGACGGTCGAGGTCGTCTCCTGCTGCATCGAGTTGTACAGGTCCCACGCGTGGGCGGTCGCCTCGGCCACGTTGCGGGCGGCGACCTCGGACAGCTCGGAACCCTGGGCCGAGTAGCCGGGGGCGACCTTGGCCGTCGGCGTCGGACCCGAGGCCAGCGAGGGCAGCCCGGCCGGCGTCAGGTACTGCTGGTCGACCATCGTCGCCACGCCACCGAGCAGCGACGACGCATCGGCCTTGGAGGCCGACCACTGATGCGGCGGGGCGACCACGATCGGCGCCGCCGAGCCGGTGTGCAGCAGCAGCGCCGACAGCGCCGCGGCCGGGCCGTTGGCCAGCGCGGCCGTGACCAGGTCGTCGAGGCGGATGACCCGCGGGCCCTTGTCGCCCAGCTGCGTCGGGTCGGTGCCGGGGACGGTCGCCGCGGACAGCAGGACGCTGCTGACCTTGGCCCCCTTGAGCAGGTCGCTGTCCAGCGTCTGCTGCGAGTTGTCGGTGAACGTGGCCAGCGTCTTCGGGTCCAGCTGGCCGTCGATCGGCCAGGTCATGCCGGTCAGCGGGGCGATGCCCAGCGCCTGCTTCAGCACGTTGTCGGCCAGCGCGTACTGCACGAGCGAGGTGGCGCCGGCGCGGGCCAGCGCGTTCAGGTCGGCGTCGGCCCCGGGCAGCGCGAGCACACAGCGGCCCGGCACGTCCTGCTTGAGGCGGTCCAGCCAGGCGTGCGCGGCGGCCTGTCCCTTGCCGGCGACCAGGCCGCCCGGCGTCTGCACGCGATAGCCGGCCGACATCGCCTGCACGGTGGTGACCAGGTCGGGGTCGATGGCCAGGCAGATGGCCTGGGTCAGCCCGAACGGGGCCTGCTCGTACGCGGCCAGCAGCCCGTCCAGCCGACCGCCCGCGGTCAGCTCGCCGGCCAGGTCGTCGTCGGTCAGCACGGGGCCGCCGTTGCCGCCGGTGTCGGCGCCGGCCAGGCGGGGCCGGTCGGACAGCGGCCACAGCACGGAGACCTTGGCCGGCGTGGTCGGCTTGCCGATGGCCTCGCCGCCGGGCAGCGACAGCACCGGCAGCACCGTGGTGGCCTGGCCGATCTTGGCCAGCCCGCCGAAGTCCGGCACGCCGTTCACGTTGACCAGCAGCGGGTACACGCCCGGCGCGTCGACCTCGAGGCTGTTCGCGCTCTGGCCGTGCAGCGTCACGTTGATGGTGAACGGCACCGACTGCCCGGGAGCCATGGACGGCGCGGCCGGCTGGAAGTCGCTGAACTTCACGCCGGCCTGCGGCTTGGACAGCGCCGTGCGCAGCCCGTTCTCGTCCAGCTTGGGCCCACGCTCGACGCGGATCTCGGCCTTGGACACCCGGCGGTCGCCGACGTTGGTCAGCGTGCCGCTGACCGTGATCGCGTCCGGCTGGCCCGATGTCACCGGCTCGGGTGTCACCTGGCTGATATCGATCTTGATGCGGTTCTGCTGGTCGGACTCCTGAGCGGTGGCGCTCGACGGGGCGAGCGTCAGCGCCGCGATGCCGGCGGCCGCGAAAACGGCCAGCACCTTCTTCACGCGTTCACCTCGCCAACGCTCGGCGAACGCCGGAAAGCTCTTCCTGTGCTCAACGGTGAGCTCACAAGCTCGCTCACGCCGACTCCGCCCCGGACCGCTCGCTGGAGGCCGACCCGTCGGAGAGCAGGTCGAGCGCCAGCCGCACCAGGCGGCGCTCGTCGGCGTAGGCGAGCAAGTCGTCCAGCTCGCCCAGCGGCACCCATGCCACCTCGGTGACCTCCACGTCCTCGTCTGACAGTTCTCCGCCCACCGCTTCGAGCAGGAAGTGGTGGACCGTCTTGTGCACCCGGCGATCCTCGGCCACGAACCAGTAGTCGATCGTGCCGAGGGGTCGCAGCACCACGCTGTCGATGCCGGTCTCCTCGCCGACCTCCCGGATGGCGGTCTGCTCGGCGGTCTCCCCGGCCTCGATGTGTCCCTTGGGCAGCGACCACAGCAGGCGGCCCCGTCGGTCCAGCCGGCCAATGATCGCAGCGGCCGCGTGCGCCTCGTCGAGGACCAGGCCGCCGGCCGAGGTCTCGTCGACGGTCCGCAGCCGCCGGCCCCGGCGCCGGTTGCGGCGCCCCGGCTTGGTTCCGCCGGAACGACCGGTCGACGGGGACATGCACGCGATGGTAGTGGTCAGTCCCGTGTGCTGGCCGTTGCAGGGCGATCGCGCTCCGACACCGGCGTGGGCTACCGATACGCTGCCTTGTCGTGCCCGGTTCGAAATTCCCCGCCCTGTCCGACGCCGTGCGTGAGAATGCCGTGGTGGAACTGCTGCGTCTCGCCCCGGTGACCGAGGAGCTGGCCGCTCGCTTCGCCGCCGCGGGTCACCAGCTCTACCTGGTCGGCGGCCCGGTGCGGGACGCGATGCTCGGCCGACCGGGCAACGACCTGGACTTCACCACCGATGCCCGGCCGCAGCAGGTGCTGTCCCTCGTCCGGCCCTGGGCCGACGCGGTCTGGGAGACCGGCATCGCCTACGGCACGGTCGGCCTGGCCAAGCACGGCCACCAGCTGGAGATCACCACCTTCCGGGCCGACAGCTACGACCGGGTCAGCCGCAACCCCGAGGTGACCTTCGGCGACTCCATCGAGGCCGACCTGCTGCGCCGCGACTTCACCGTCAACGCGATGGCGGTCGAGCTGGGCGAGCGGCGCTTCGTCGACCCCTACGGCGGCACGCAGGCGCTGGCCGACAAGGTGCTGGACACGCCGGCCACCCCGCAGGAGTCCTTCGCCGACGACCCGCTGCGCATGCTGCGGGCCGCCCGCTTCGTCAGCCAGCTCGGCTTCACGCCGGCGCCGCGGGTGGTCGAGGCCATGACGTCGATGGCCGGCGAGATCACCCGCATCACCGCGGAGCGGGTGCAGACCGAGCTGTCCAAGCTGCTCTGTGGGGCGTACCCGAAGCTGGGCATCGAGCTGCTGGTGTCGACCGGGCTGGCCGCGCACGTGCTGCCGGAGCTGCCGTCGATGCGGCTGGAGATCGACGAGCACCACCAGCACAAGGACGTCTACCAGCACTCGCTGGTCGTGCTGGACCAGGCGATCGCCCAGGAGGAGGACGGCCCGGACCTGATCCTGCGGCTGGCCGCGTTGCTGCACGACATCGGCAAGCCGGCGACCCGGCGGTTCGAGGAGGGCGGCGGCGTCAGCTTCCACCACCACGAGGTGGTCGGCGCGAAGATGGTGCGCAAGCGTCTGCGTGAGCTGAAGTACAGCAAGGAGATCATCACCGACGTGGCCCAGCTGGTGTTCCTGCACCTGCGCTTCCATGGCTACGGCAAGGGTGAGTGGACCGACTCGGCGGTCCGCCGGTACGTCACCGACGCCGGCCCGCTGCTGTCCCGGCTGCACAAGCTGGTGCGGGCCGACTGCACGACGCGTAACAAGCGCAAGGCCCAGCTGCTCCAGCGGACCTACGACGAGCTGGAGGAGCGGATCGCCCGCATCGCCGCCGAGGAGGATCTGGCCCGGGTGCGGCCGGACCTGGACGGCAACGAGATCATGCGGCTGCTGGGCGTGCCGCCGGGCCCGATCGTGGGCAAGGCCTGGACGTTCCTCAAGGACCTGCGGTTGGACCGCGGGCCGTTGGAGCACGACGAGGCGGTGGCCGAGCTGTTCGCCTGGGCTCGGGAGCAGGGCGTCGACGTCCCGGACTGATGTTTCATGTGAAACGTCAACGTGGGCTGTTGGGATGAGCCCGCAGCACCAGGACATAACCGAGCAGGCCGACCAGGTACACCGCGGCGGTGCCGATCACCACGCCCGGGGACTGGCCGTTCGTCGGCACGATCGTGGCCACCACGGCCACGCCGACCACCATGGCCGCGTTGAAGACCGTGTCGGAGACCGCGAACACCCGGCCCCGGGACTGGTCGGCGACGTCGCGCTGGATGGCCGCGTCCACGTTCAGCTTCACCGTCTGCCCGCAGAACGTGACCACGAACGCCGCGGCCAACAGTGACGGCACGGTCATCGGCAGGCCGAACGCCGTCAAGCCGACGGAGGCCACCACCAGGCCGGCGCTGACCACCGCCGGCCGGCCGAACCGGCGGACCAGCCCCGGCGTGAAGAAGCCGGCCAGCACCAGGCCGGCGGCGCCGGCGGCGACAGCCTCGGTCAGCCCGCCCGCGCCGGCGCGGAGCATGCCGTGGCTGTGCAGCGTGTACTTCATCAGCAGCACGATGACCAGCAGGGACGCGCCGTAGGCGATGCGGTGCGCGGCCAACGCGATGAAGCCCGCGGCCACACTCGGCGCGCGCAGCGCCGCCCGGCCGCCGTCGACCATGCCCTTGGCCACCGCGACGAACGCCTCGCTCGGCTCGTCCACCTCGTCCGGACCGAGCACGCCCACCGCGAACTGGGCCGCGAACAGCGCCGACACCACGGCGCCGACGATGGCCACCGCCGTCACCTGGGCGGAGCCGACGTTGCCGGCGCCGAGCACGTTGCGCAGCCCGAACGCCGTCGCGCCGCCGATCGCCGCCGCCGCGGAGGCCAGCGTGGCCACCATCGAGTTGCCGGTGACGAGGTCCCGTGGCTCGACCACGTGCGGTAGCGCCGCCGACAGGCCCGCGCCGATGAACCGGCTCGCCCCCATCACCAGCAGCGCGGCGGCGTACAGCGGGCCGTTGCTCAGGCCGAAACCGTCTGCGGCCGCGGCCAGCAGGACCAGAATCACCCGAAGGAAGTTCGCCACGATCAGCAGCCGCCGGCGATCCCACCGATCCAGCAGCGCGCCGGCGAACGGGCCGACCACCGAATAGGGCACGAGGATCACCGCGAAGCCGCCGGCGATGGCCAGCGGATCGGCCTGTCGTTCGGGGTTGAACAGCACCGCGCCGGCCAGTCCGGCCTGGAACAGGCCGTCGGCCCACTGCGAGGCGAGCCGGCAGAACAGCAGCCGCCGGAAGCCCGGATCACCCAGCATCCTGCGCACGGCGTGTCCGTCTGCGACCACGGCAGCAGACTACGTGGCGGAGATCGGCGCGGTCCCCGATATCCAGCTCCCGCTTAGTGGGATCATGGCGGCGTGCGCCACGACCGCGATGTCGAGCCAGGTTCACTGCTGGTGGCCTCGCCGAAACTGCTCGACTCCAACTTCCGCCGCACCGTGGTCTATGTGATCGACCACCGGGGCGCGGGCACGCTCGGCGTGGTGCTGAATCGGCCGAGCGAGGTCGCCGTGCACGACGTGCTGCCGGCCTGGGGTCCGTACGTCAGCAAGCCGCAGGCGGTTTTTGTCGGCGGGCCGGTCGAGCAGAAGACCGCGCTGTGCCTGGCCGCGCTGAACACGGGTGAGGACGTGGGCAGCACCGACGGCGTGATCGCGGTGCGCGGCCCGGTGGCCATGGTGGACCTCGACTCCGACCCGGAGTCCCTGGTCTCGAAGGTGCGCGGTTTACGAGTGTTCGCCGGCTACGCCGGTTGGGACGTCAACCAGTTGGCCGGGGAGATCGAGCGCGGCGACTGGTTCGTGGTGGCCGGGCTGCCCGGCGACGTGCTCACGCCGCCGGGCGTCGACCTGTGGGGACGGGTGCTGCGCCGCCAGGGCATGCCGCTGGCGTTGCAGGCCAGCCATCCCGGCGACGTGCTGCGGAACTGATCTATCGGGCAGGCCGCGGTCAGCCTTTGACCAGGCTGCAGCCGCCGCAGGCGCAGCCGGCGCAGCCCGCCGGTAGCGTCGGCTCCGGTTCCGGCAGCGCGTCGGCGGCCTTGGTGCCGGTGGCCGCGCCGGCGACCACGATCGCCAGCATGCCGACGACGCCGACGGCCAGCGGCACGATCGAGTGCATCGCCAGCGAGGTGGCCGCGCCGAGCACGCCGACCAGGCCGGCGACCACGGTCGGCAGCCCGGAGACGCGGTTGGCCAGGGTGAACGCCTCGTCGCTGCGCATCGCCGCTTCCGTGCGCACGCCGAAGAACCGGTTGCGGCGCAGCGCGCCGCGCAGGCCCAGCCCGCCGATCACGCCGAAGGACAAGCCGACGATCAGGACAACCACCGACACCGTCGTTACTGCGAGGTTCACACCGTGGAGGGTAGGCGTTATTCGATGGCCACCAGGACTTCACCCCGGCCGTATGTGCTGCACGCCATGTTCGGACGCAGCTTCACCATCGCCGTTGTGGCCCTGCTGGCGACCGGGCTGACCGCGGGCGCCGCGGCCGCGAGCCCGTCCCGGGTCCGCCTGCTCGGCGAGCAGATCGTGCCGTTCAACCTGCCGTTCCAGGGCACGACCGTCGGCGGCCTGTCGGCCATCGACCGTGATCCCCGCACCGGACAGTACGTGCTGATCAGCGACGACCGGTCGGCGATCAACCCGGCCCGGTTCTACACCGCCGAGATCGCCGTGGATGCCGCCGGCATCCACTCCGTCGACTTCACCGGGACGCACCCGTTCCAGCGGCCCGACGGCAAGACCTATCCGACGATCAAGGACTGGACGGCCACGCCGTGCACCGCCTCCCGTGCGGTCTGCGACCGGGACGGCACCGTGGACCCGGAGGAGCTGCGGGTCGACCCGTGGACCGGGAACATCACCTGGAGCCAGGAGGGCGAGCGGATCCTGAGCCCGCAGACCACCCTGCTCGACCCGTCGATCCGCCAGGTCCGGCCGGACGGCAGCTACGTCGGCCAGTACCCGCTGCCGGCCGACGAGCGGATGAGCGCCGACAACACCGGCCCCCGGCAGAACCAGACGCTGGAGGGCATCACCTACGCGGCCGCCGGCACGCTGCTGGTCAGCGAGCTGGAGGATCCGCTGCTCCAGGACGGGGCCGACCCCACCGCCATCTCGGGGGCGCTGACCCGGATCACCGTGCAGAGCCGCTTCGGCCCGGTGCTGGCCCAGTACGCGTATCCGATCGACCCGCTGTTCGCGCCGTCGCCCAGCGCCAACGACACCAACGGCGTGTCCAGCATGGTGGCCTACGACCCGATCGACCCGACCCGCTACCTGATGGTGGAGCGGGCCTTCGTCACCGGCGTCGGCAACAAGGTCCGGGTGTACGAGATCGACACGTCGGGGGCCACCAACATCAAGAACACGGTGTCGATCGCCGGCAAGAAGATCAAGCCGGTGAGCAAGAAGCTGCTCGTCGACCTGGACACCCTCGGCCTGCCCAAGGTGGACAACATCGAGGGCATCACCTGGGGTCCGACGCTGCCCACCGGGGAGCGGACGCTGCTGCTGGTCAGTGACAACAACTTCAACGCCGGCCAGATCAGCCAGGTGATCGCGCTGGCCGTCCGCTAGGCCCCGGCCACCGCCGCGACGCCGTCCATCGTGCCCACGTACGCGTGGTCCCTGGACAGCGACGCCGAGGCGTAATGCGGTGTGGGGCCGATCTGGACCTGGCCCCGCACCGCACCCGTCGTCACGGCCAGGGCGTAGAGGATGCCGCCGGCCGGATCGACCACCCAGACCGCGTCGCCGCCGCTCGTCGGCGAGCCGGACGCGGCCACCGGGGCGGTCCAGAGCGGCGTCAGCCGGCCGGCGTTGTCGCAGAGAAACGCCATCGGGCTGGCGCACGGGATGACCAGCATGTTGTTCAGTGCGAGCGGCGCGCCCTGGGACGGGCAGGTGCTCAGCTGCGACGTCACGTGCGACAGGTCGGACTCGTCCAGCACGTAGGTGATGCCGCGGTTGCCCGTCACGGCCACGTGCGAGCCGAGCATCGCGGGGCTGGTGGCGCCGAGGTCCAGATTGTTGGCGTTGTCGTCGCCCCAGGTCGGTGGCGTGAAGATGTCGATCCGGTTCAGCCGCTCGGCGGCCAGCGCCAGCACCGCGTCGCTGTCGTCGTACTCGCCACCGGTCGACACCCCGCCGCCGGCCGCGTAGAGCAGCCTCGAGTTGTCCACGACGCCGCCGGCCGGGCCGTCGAAGCCGCCCTTGCGCCGGGTCGGCACCGTGTAGCTGTGGGCGTCGGTGCCGTCGGTTCTTATCGACAGCACCGTGCCCACGTAGTTGCCGCAGCCGCCGGTCAGGCCGCCGTAGGTGATGAAGACCCGGCCGTCGTTCACGGTCAGCGCGCCGGCCTGGAGGTACGCGGTCGTGTCCCCCTTCGGCGGGTCCACGCCCGCCCGCACCTCGACGGTGCCGGTGTCCAGGTCCAGGCCGACCAGCGTGTGGCTGCCGCCCGCGGTCTCGGCCACCGCGAACACCCGGCCGGTGAACCGGTCGTAGGCCATGGCGCCGATGATGCCCACCGGATCGATGTCGCCGCAGGGCAGCCCCCTGCGGGGCATCGGGGTGCCTAAGTGGGTCTGCCAGCGCACCTTGCCGGTGGCGGCGTCCAGTGAGTAGACGGTGTCACCCTGGGTGGCGGCCAGGACCTGGTCGCCGACGATCAGCGGCTGGCCGTAGACCGCACCGTCCAGCCTGGTGTGCCAGGCCGAGGAGAGCGAGCCCAACGACGCGAGGTCCGGCTGCTCGCCGTCACGCTGGTTGGTCCGGTTGAACGTCTGCCAGTCGCCCATCGGAACCGGCGGCACCACGGCGTTGACCGTCGTCGTGGGCGTGGGAAGAGGGGGTGGCGGGGGCGTCGCGGTGCAGGCCGCCACCGACAGAACCAGGCCGATCCAAACCCAGCGCATGAGCTACAGAGTGTGCGCTAAACTCGGGCCATGAGCACGGTCCGCCTGCTCCTTATTCAGCCGCGTTGACCTCCTGACGAAGCGGTCGACGCGGCAGCCCTCCATGCCCATCCGGGCTGGAGGGTTTTGTGTTGTCAGGGGCAGGTACGACGAGAGGGATCTTCCGATGACCGAGCAGACCGCCGAGGCGGCGCCGGCCCACCGCTACACTGCCGAACTGGCCGGCGAGTTCGAGCGCCGCTGGCAGCAGTACTGGGACGAGCGCGGCACCTTCCACGCGCCCAACCCGGTCGGCCCGCTGAGCAGTGACGCGCCGCTGCCCGCCGACAAGATGTTCGTGCAGGACATGTTCCCGTACCCGTCGGGTGCGGGCCTGCACGTCGGCCACCCCCTGGGCTTCATCGGCACCGACGTGTTCGCCCGGTTCCACCGGATGAACGGCCGCAACGTGCTGCACACCATGGGCTTCGACGCCTTCGGCCTGCCGGCCGAGCAGTACGCCGTGCAGACCGGGCAGCACCCGCGCAAGACGACCGAGGACAACATCGCCACCTACCTGCGGCAGATCCGCCGGGTGGGGCTGGGTCACGACGAACGGCGCCGGATCTCGACCATCGACCCGGAGTACTACCGCTGGACGCAGTGGATCTTCCTGCGCATCTACAACTCCTGGTACGACAGCACGGCCGGCCGTGCGCGGCCGATCGCCGAACTGGAGGCGGAGTACGCCAAGGACCCGTCGTGGGCGACGCTGTCGGCCGACGAGCGCCGAGCGAAGATCGACTCGCAGCGGCTGGCCTACCTGTCCGAGGCGCCGGTGAACTGGTGCCCCGGCCTGGGCACCGTGCTGTCCAAGGAGGAGGTCACCGCGGACGGCCGCAGCGAGCGCGGCAACTTCCCGGTGTTCCGGCGCAACCTGCGCCAGTGGATGATGCGCATCACCGCCTACGCCGACCGGCTGGTCGACGACCTGGAGCGGCTGGACTGGCCGGAGAAGGTCAAGTCCATGCAGCGCAACTGGATCGGCCGCTCCTACGGCGCCCGGGTGCGCTTCGCCGCCGGCGCCGAGTCGATCGAGGTCTTCACCACGCGTCCCGACACCCTGTTCGGCGCGACCTACCTGGTGTTGGCCCCCGAGCACCCGCTGGTGGACTCGCTGACCACCGCCGCCTGGCCGTCCGGTGTGGACGCTCGGTGGACCGGCGGCGCGGCGACGCCGGCGGAAGCCGTTGCGGCGTACCGGCTGGCCGCCTCCCGCAAGTCCGATCTGGACCGGCAGGAGAACAAGGACAAGACCGGCGTCTTCACCGGCTCGTACGCGGTCAACCCGGTCAACGGGGCCAGCGTGCCGGTGTTCGTCGCCGACTACGTGCTGATGGGCTACGGCACCGGTGCGATCATGGCGGTGCCCGGCCAGGACACCCGTGACTGGGACTTCGCCGAGGTGTTCGGGCTGCCGATCATCCGCACCGTGCAGCCGACGGAAGGCTTCGAGGGCAAGGCGTTCACCGGTGACGGGCCGGCGATCAACTCGGGGTTCCTGGACGGCATGGACGTCGTCGAGGCCAAGAAGACGATCATCGAGTGGCTGACCGAGCAGGGCTCCGGCGAAGGCACCGTGCAGTACAAGCTGCGCGACTGGCTGTTCTCCCGGCAGCGCTACTGGGGCGAGCCGTTCCCGATCGTCTACGACGAGCACGGTGTCGCCCACGACATCCCCGTCGACCAGCTGCCGGTCGAGCTGCCCGAGGTGGACGACTACTCGCCGCGGACCTTCGACCCCGACGACCCCGACTCCGAGCCGTCGCCGCCGCTGTCCCGGGCCACCGAGTGGCTGAACGTCGAGCTGGACCTGGGCGACGGCCCCAAGATGTACCGCCGCGACGCCAACACCATGCCCAACTGGGCCGGCTCCTGCTGGTACCAGCTGCGCTACGTGGACCCGGACAACAGCGAGCGCTTCGTCGACCCGGTCAACGAGAAGTACTGGCTGGGCCCGCGTCCGGAGATCCACGGCTCGACCGACCCGGGCGGCGTGGACCTGTACATCGGCGGCGTCGAGCACGCCGTGCTGCACCTGCTGTACGCCCGGTTCTGGCAGAAGGTCCTGTTCGACCTGGGCGAGGTCAGCTCGGACGAGCCGTACCGCCGCCTGTTCAACCAGGGCTACATCCAGGCCTACGCCTACACCGACGCGCGCGGCGTGTACGTGCCGGCCGACGAGGTCGTCGAGCGGGACGGCAAGTACTTCTGGCAGGACCAGGAGGTCAACCGCGAGTACGGCAAGATGGGCAAGAGCCTGAAGAACGTCGTCACCCCCGACGAGATGTGCGAGACCTACGGGGCCGACACCTTCCGGCTGTACGAGATGTCCATGGGGCCGATGGACGTGTCCCGTCCGTGGGCGACCAAGGACGTCGTCGGCGCGCAGCGCTTTCTGCAGCGACTGTGGCGCAACCTCGTCGACGAGGAGACCGGGCAGCTGCGGGTGACCGACGTCGAGCCGGACGAGGCCACGCTGCGCGCGCTGCACAAGGCCATCGCCGGCGTCCGCGAGGACTACGCGGAGATGCGCTACAACACGGCCGGCGCGAAGCTGATCGAGCTGAACAACTTCCTGACCAAGGCCGGCTCCACGCCGCGGTCGGTGGCCGAGTCCCTGGTGCTGATGCTGGCTCCGCTGTGCCCGCACATCGCCGAGGAGCTGTGGCAGCGGCTGGGCCACGACACCTCGCTGGCCCACGGTCCGTTCCCGATGGCCGAGGAGCGCTACCTGGTCGCCGACACCGTCGAGTACCCGATCCAGGTCAACGGCAAGGTCAAGGCCCGCGTGACGGTGGCCGCCGACGCCGACCAGGAGCAGGTCAAGGCGCTGGCGCTGGCCGACGTCAAGGTGGCCGAGCTGCTGGGCGGCAAGGAGCCGCGCAAGGTCATCGTGGTGCCGGGCCGTCTGGTCAACATCGTGGCGTGAGCCGTCCTCCTGAGGGCCTTCGGGTCCTCAGGAGGTTTCGGCCAGGCCGATGTCGTCGAAGAGCTCGGTGAGCATGGACTCGAACAGCGGCTCGGGATTGGCCACCGCGAACGGGAAGCGGCCGAACACCTCCAGCGCCACCTGGCCGTACAGGCGGACCCAGAACTGGAGCATCGTGTAGACCACGGAGAGGTTGAGCGCCTCCTCCGGCAGCGGGATGCCCTCGTGCTCGATCTGGGAGAGCAGGTGCCCGCGGAAGGCCATCAGGTCGGTGCGCAGCTCCTCGGGGACCTTCTCCTCATCCGGCACCAGCAGCTTGTGGGTGGCCAGCAGCTTGCCGGCCATGTTCAGGAAGATCCGGCCGAACTGGTCCTTGGCCGGGCGCATCATCTTGCCGGTGGACTCGTCGATCTCGCACTTGGCGGCATCGTCGGGCGAGGCGAACACCAGGGTGAACTCCTGCGGGTGAGCCAGCGCCCAGCGGCGGAAGCCGCGGCAGACCGCCAACACGCCGCCGATGGCGTCGTTCTCGTCGATCCGCGTGATGTCGGCGGTCAGCTCCGCGCCCAGGTCGAGGCAGATGTCGTCGATCACGCGGCGCAGCAGGTCCTCGCGCGAGTCGTAGTAGCGGTACAGCGCCGGCGCTGTGATGCCCAGCTCGCGGGCGATCGCCCGCAGCGTGACGGCCTCGCGGCCCTGCTCCACCAGTAGCCTGCGCGCCTGCTGGCGGATCTCTCGCTCGGTGTCGGCCCGGGGCCGATCACGTCGCGTGGTCTCCGTCATAGTTCACCCCATCGTGTTATAAACGCCGTTAACTAACCCCGTACCGTCGTCCGGGTTAACGGTGTTTACGGGTGCCTGTCCTAGGGGAACGGTACAACGGCGGCGGACATGATGTTCGCGTCCTGGGGAACGGTGGCGCACCGACGCCGCTGGATCGTGATCATCGCGGTGCAAGGTCGTCTCGTACTGGAACACCCACGTGCCGGCGCTGGCCCCAAGACGCACGCGCTGGCCACCATCACGCTGGCCTCGACCGACCAGACCAAGCAGAGCGGGGGTGGAATATCGGGATTCTGGGAGAGGTTGACCTTCGCGTGACGACTGAAGTGCTTGTGCACGTGCGGCCGGGGTGCCCGTTCTGCGACATGCTGCGTTCCAACCTCAAGCGGAGCGGACTGAAGTACCGGGAGCTGGACATCTGGCAGGACCCGGATGCGGCGGCGGCGGTGCGGGCGGCGGCGAACGGGAACGAGACGGTGCCGACCGTCAACGTGGGCAGCACGTGGATGGTCAATCCCTCGATCCACCAGGTGCTGGCGGCGGTCAAGGCGGAGGCGCCGGAGTTGCTGCCGCAGAAGTGACTCAGCCGGCGACCGCGATGACGGTGGCCGGTTTGTCGTCGGTGGCCAGGTCGATGGTGGACGTGAGCTGGCCGGTGCCGCCGTCGACGATGGCCACGGAGCGAGAGCCGGCGAAGTAGACGCTGTGGTCCCGAGGGGACACGGCGATGCCGCGCGCGGTGAGCACGAGGGTCTGCACGACGCGCCGGGAGACGGTGTCCACTACGGACACGGTGCCGTCCTGGAGGTTGGTGACGTAGAGCCGGTCGCCGCCGACGGCGAGCTGGCAGGCGCCGACGCCGACGGGGATGTGGGCGACGACCTGGTTGGTGTGGTTGTCGATGACGGTGACGGAACCGTTGGTGTCGGACAGCCGACTGGTGTGCGAGACGTAGGTGAACGCCCCGTCGGGACTGACGGCGACGTACTGGGGCAGCACGTCGACCGGCACGGTCCGGGTGACGGTGGCGATCCGGGTGTCGATCACGGTGACGCTGGCGCCCTGGTTGTTGACCACGTACAGGTGCGAGCCGTCGGGGGTGATGGCGATGCCGGTGGGGGCGGCGCCGACCTGGATGACGGCGGCCAGCGAGTTGGTGGCGGTGTCGAAACCGAGGACCACACCCTGGCCGTTGGCGGTGCCGGTGAGGTAGAGCCGCTTGCCGTCGGGGCGGACGACGGCCGAGTCGAGCTCGGCTTTGACTCGGATGCGCTTGACGACCGAGGCGCTCTCGAGGTCGACGACGGCGATGGTGCCGGCCCAGCCGTTGACGACGAACGCGGTGCGGCCGTCGGGGCTGAGGGCGAGGCCGGTGACGGCGGCCCCGGTGTCGACGACGGCGGTGACCTGCCCGGCGGCGACGTCGACGATCCGCAGCTCACCGTTCTCGCCGGCGACCAGCGCCTGCACGGCGGCGGCGCTGACCGCGGGCCGGATCTGCAGCGGCTGCTCGGCGACCACCCCGGCGGTCAGCATCGCCAGCGCGACTCCGGCCGCCACCAAAGCTCG
>DASWRQ010000389.1:0-7415 GCA_036403095.1 Kutzneria sp.
GAGCGTCGACAGGCGCTGGGCGCTGTGCTCGCTGGACATGATCAAGTGGCGAAAATGTGGCGACGGGAACCCGGCGGAACGCGTCGGAGGCGGTCGTAACGAGGGGCTGGATGTGCCGCTGACCAGCGGCGATGGGGATCGCCGCAGGTCAGCGGAGAGGCGTTGCAACCTTGACACGGTAGGGGTCACTGGTTCAATCCCAGTATCGCCCACCAGCATGTTTCAGCTGGTCAGACGGCTGATCAACGATCTTCGTTGATCAGCCGTTTTGCGTTGCGGGGAGCACGTGGGGAGCAGGCCGTCCTGACGACACCCGTGTTTCGGTAGTGGTCATGCGATCAGCTCGGCGTGCGCTCGGTGGGTGTTCCAGGCCCACGTGCCGTACTGCTCCCACCGCTGCTGGAGAGCGGCCAGCAACGTGTCGACCATGATCTGGGTGAACTGTGGTCGGAGATGCTGCAGATCTCGCTGCGGCACGCGTTCCTCGACGGCGACGCCACCGTTGAGGCGTCGGCTCCGGTCTCAACCTGCTCGGCCAGATCCACCTGGCGTCCGGCGACCACCCGGCCGCCGTCGACTACTACGACCAGGCCGTCACGGCGGGGCAGTCGGTCAACCGCCGGTTCGGCACCGCGAACGCGTTGCAGGGCAAGGCATTGGCGCAGCTGAAGGGGCAGGCCCGTGAATCGTACCGCCGGGCGCTGCCGATCCTGGCCGCGCTTGAGTCGCCGGATGTCGACCAGGTCAACGCCCAGCTCGGCGACTGATCGGCACGGGTTCCGTCCGAAGTGGACTCAGGTGCGGGTTCCGGCCTCCAGCACCGGCGGGCGGATTTCCCTTACGGCAACGGGAACCCCGCCCTTGGGCCACATGGTCGCCACGCCGGTGGGCTGGATCGGGTCGCCGACCGCGTCCAGCTCGGTCCGGCGAGCCAGCTCGGCGATCAGCGCGCGAAGCTCCAGCTCGGCGAAGGTGAATCCGATGCAGTGCCGGGGACCGCCGCCGAACGGAACCCAGCTGTAGGGCACCGGTTCCCGGTAGCCCGGCGCCGACGGGTCCCACCGCTCCGGCCGGAATTCCAGAGCGTTCGGCCACAGCTGCGGCATCCGGTGCGTGACGTACTGCGAGTAGAGCACCTTGGTGCCCTTGCGGACGGTGTGCCCGGCGAACTCGAAGTCCTGCACCGAGGTCCGCCCGGTCAGCACGCCCGGCGTGTAGAGGCGCAGGATCTCCTTGATGGTCCAGCCGACGTAGTCCATCGCCTCGAGGTGCTCGTGGGTCAGCACGTCGTCGCCGGCCACCCGGTCCACCTCGGCCCGCACCTTGGCGTAGACCTCGGGATGGGTGAGCAGCGCGGAAATCGCCCACCCGGCGGCCGAACTGCTGGAGTCGTAGCCGGAGGCGATCAGGCTGATCACCTGGTCGCGCACCTCGATGTCGTTGAGCTTCTCGCCGCCGTGCGTGCACGACCCGACCAACACGTCGAGCACGTCGCCCTGGTCGTCCGGCGCGGCCTTGCGCCGGGCGATCTCGTCGTCGACCAGCGTGACCACCCGACCGCGGGCGATCATCGCGCGCCGGTAGGCGGTGCCCGGCCAGTCGTGGTCGAACCGCATGAACGGCGACCTGTTGATGTAGTTCAGCGCGATCTGCAGGTCGTGGCCGATCTGGTCGGTGTGCTGCTTGAGGCGCTCGCCGAACAGCGACCGGATGGCGATCCGGCGGATGCACGAGCGCACGTCGGCGAAGGCGTTGACCGTCTCGCCGACCTGCCAGGTGTCGATCATCCGGTGGATCTCGTCGAGCATGGTCGGCACGTAGTTCTCCAGCCGCCGGTAGGCGAACGCGGGCTGCACCAGCGACCGCCGCCGCCGATGGTCGTCGCCGTCGCTGACCACCATCGCGCAGCTGCCGACCACCGGGATGAGCAGGCCCAGCACGTCCCGCAGCAGGAACCTCGGCTTCGTCGGCGAGTCGGACAGCAGCAGCTGGTTCGCCTCGGCGCCGAACATCATCACGTACTTGGTGTTGCCGAAGCCGAACTGGCACACCGGACCGTAGACGCGGTGCAGTTCGAGCAGGGCGTCGTAGGGATTGCCGAGCAGTCCCTTGAGGTAGCGGGCATGCCCGGCCAGGCTCGGACCCGGCAGCCGGCCGGTGGCGCTGGCGGCGCTCATCTCTCGCCCTCCCACTCCGGTGCGGCGGCCGGGCCGTTGGTGGCCGGCAGCCGCGGGATACCGAGATCGGTGTACAGGGCCCGGACCAGCGCGTACCGCCGGGCGACGGTCTTGACGTCGTTCTGCCGGCCGTTCCAGTAGACGGCCACCACCAGGTCGGACAGCGGGTCGACCAGCAGGGTGGAGGTGTTGCCGCCGGCATGGCCGTAGGTGCGGGCGGAGCAGCGGCGGCCGAGCACCAGCGGCTGCGTCATCACCCCGAGCCCGTAGGCGAAGTCGGTGTCGACCACCGACCGGTACGGCGTGCCGGGCCAGTGCGTCGCGGTCAGCGCCTCGACGCTCGCCCGGCCGATGACCGAACCGCCGTTGTGCGCGCCGCGGTTCAGCAGCACCTCGCCGGCCACACGCAGGTCGCGCGTCGAGCCCCAGACCCCGACACCGGGCAGCGGCAGCGCGCTGGCCAACTGCATCGCCTCCAGCCCGGACTGCTGGTCGGGCGCGGCGACCACGGTCACCCGCTGCTCGGCCGGCAGCGCCCAGTCCGCGCCCAGGGTGGCGGACAGCCCGAGCTGGTCGAACAGGGCGCGGTAGCTGTCGCCGGAGCTGCCGCCGCCGAGCGTGTTCAACACGCGGTCCAGCACGAACCAGTTGGTCACCGGGTTGTAGATCATGGCGGCGCCGGGCAGCGTCGTGGTCCTGGCGGCGCAGATCGCCGCCCAGATCAGCGCGTCGATGTCCGCCCACGACGTCACGTTCGCGGCGGACGGGTCGACCGACATCATCGGCTCGGGAATGCCGGTGGTGTGCGTGAGCAGGTCGCGCACCCGGACGAGTTCCTTGCCACCGCCGGTGAACTCCGGCAGCACCTCGACGACCGGCGTGTCCAGGTCGATCGTGCCCGCCTCCCACGCCGCGGCGAAGGCGATGGCGCCGAGCGGCTTGGACGAGCAGGTCCACGGCACCGTGGTGGCCATGGTCATCGCCGCCCCCGCGCCGTTGTCTCCGGCGGCGACGTCCACCACTTCGCCGCGGTAGGACATCGACAGCTGCACGCCGGACTGCAGGCCGTGTTCGATCTCCGCGTCGAACAGGGCGCGAGTGGTGCTCAGGTCGAGGTCGGTGCCGACGGTCATGACGACGGGGCTCCTGGCAGGTCGGTGTCGGCGTCGGGGAAGACCAGCGCGTAGACATCGCGCAGCGACGCGGTGTCCCACCTGGCGACGATCTCCGCCTCGACGGCGACGTCGAACGGGTTGCGGGCGTGCACGTCGTCGAGCCAGGTCACCAAGGCGTAGTCGCCGACGGGCAGCTCGGCCAACGGCATCCGGTCCGGGGTGGGCGCATTCGCGCGCAGCGGGGCGACGAACTCATCGAAGCTGAGGCGTCGCCCGGTCATGACCCGTCGACCATCGACTTGACCACGGCCTCCAGCGACCGGAACGTCTCGAACGTCTCGCGCACCAACGCGTCCTCGGGGAACTGCGCGCCGAAGGTGTCCTCGAGGTCGAGGACGAGCTCGATCGCCACCATGGAGTCCAGACCCAGGTCCGCGAGGGTGACAGTGGTCCAGTCCACGTCGGTGGGCACCCGCCGCAGGTGGCGGGCCAGCACCTCGGGCAATGTGTCGGAGACGGGCCTTCGCGTTACCTCGACACCGTCCATCTGCGGTCCCCCGTCCCATCGGGAAAGAACAATGCGGTGAAAAAACGTTGCTGTGCGGTATGGCTGTGGCCGACCTCGCCGTGCGGCCACGACGTCGTGGTCACCCTAGCCGTCGGCGGTGTCGCCGAGCACGCGAAAACCTATGTAAGGCACGGCGCTCAGCTCGTCGGCGGAGAACACAGTGGCGTTCTCGAAGCTCTCCGGGTTGCGCACGGTGTAGGCGCCGCCCTTGATCATCCGAGAGCCGAGCGCGCCGCCGCCGGCGGACTCCGGCGCGGTCACCGGGTCGGCGCACCACTCGAACACGTTGCCGGTCATGTCCCTTAGGCCGAACGTGTTCGCCGGCGTGGCGCCGACCGGGCGCGGCAGACTCGCCGCCGGCGCGTAGGTCTTGCGGTCGAAGTCGTCGCCGAGCGACCACCGCAGGCCGCGCGAACCCCCGGCCGCCGCGTAGTGCCACTCCGCGACGGTGGGCAGCCGGCACGGCGTGCCGATGCGATCGCCCAACCATGCGCAGTAGGCCATCGCCCCGACCCAGGTCACGCCCGTGACCGGCAGTTCGGCCAGGTCACGGTCGAACTCCACCGCGCCGGTCGCGGTGCTCCGTAAACCGGTGCCGCTGGTGGCCGGAAAGCCGTGCAGCAACGGAGACGTTGCCCGGTGCAGGTCCTGGTCGACCAGGTAGGACCAGTACTGCGCGACCGTGGTCGGCACGACCGCGAGCCGGAACCCGACGGTCGGCGCCGCGCCGGGCAGGGTGCCCGCCGGCACGCCGGCGAACAGCGGCAGTTCCGCGGTGGTGACGTCGGCGCTCATCGGGGCAGCGCCACCCGGAAGCCGTAGACCTCGCACTTGGTGTCCTCATAGGCGGCCAGCCTGTTGGCCGGCCCGAGCGAGTCGGCCGGGTCGATGAACGAACCGCCGCGCACCACCCGAAACGCGCCACGGGCCGCGCCGCTGGGATTGCGCTGACGGTCGGGGGAGTAGGGGCCGTAGCGGTCCTGGCACCACTCGCGCAGGTTGCCGAGCATCTCGTACAGGCCGGCGGCGTCCGGCGGCAGGCTGCCCACCGGCACCGGCGCGCCGTGCCCCGGCAGGAAGTTGCCGGCCAGCGTCTCGCCGGCGCGGAGCTTGAGCGCGGTCGGGCCGGCGTCCGCGCAGTTCCAGCTGTCCGGGTCGACGTCCGTGCCGTCGCGCCGGCCCGCCAGGCAGGCCGCCTCCCACTCGGCCTCGGTGGGCAGCCGGTAGCCGTCCCGGTCGAGATCCGCGCCGCGCGCGCCGATGTCGTAGACGGGACGCAATCCCTCGGTCCTGGACAGCCAGTTGCAGTACGCGGCCGACGCCCAAAAGCTGATCTGGATCATCGGGAAGTCCGCGCAGCCCGGCCGCAGCCGGAAACCGTCGGCGCGGTGGACGACAAAGCCCGGGTCGATGCAGTCGATCATCGTGTGATCGACGTCGGCGGGCGCATCGCGCAGAAACGCGTGGAAGTCGGCCGCGGAGACGCACCTGTCGCCCAGCGCGAACGCGTCCAGCTCCACCTCGTGCGGCGGCTGCCCGCCGGCGGCCGGGTCGGCCGAGCCGATGGTGAGCACCCACGCCGGGAACTCGACCATGCTGAAGTTCCGGTGCTCGACGAGCATGCCCACCCCCGAAGTCACGGCGCCCCTTGGCACGCAAGCTTATCCGGGACCGTGTTGATTGGTAAGGTAACCGTGGTGACCGAATGGAACACCGTGAGCCTGATCGTTCCACCGCACACCGAGAACTTCGGGGTCGGCGGCAAGCTGCCGATGCGGACCTACCTCGACCGGTTGACCGCCTATCTGGCCGCTGCGGAGAAGATCGGCATCGTCGGCGCGTTCGTCTACGACTTCCCGGTCGCCATGGACCCGTGGCTGGCCGCGTTCGACGTGCTCGCCTGTTCCACCGTGCTGCAGCCGATCGTCGCGGTCCGGCCGCACCAGGAGAGCGCGGAATCGGTGGCCCGTAGGGTGGTTGACCTCGGCTATCGCTTCGGCAGGCCCACCCACGTGAACATCGTCGCGGGGGCGACCAAGCCGTCCCGGGCGGGCGGCGGCGCCGAGGACAAGGCGGCGACACGGCGCGTGCTCGGCCAGTTCTCGGTCGACCTGGGCGCCGAGATCGACCGCCGGATCGACGCGGACGTCGAGCGCCCGCTGGTGGTCACGCCGTCCTCGTCGACGCCGGGTGTGGTGCCGTCGGACATCGTGCTGATGATGGCTCGGCCGCGGGAAACCCTTGCCAAGGACATCGCCAGGGTCCGATCGGAGCAAGGGGTCGAGCGCGTTTCCCTGTTGGTCGGCTTTGTGGTGCGCGACACCGAGGAGCAGGCGTGGGCGGCCGCCGCCGAGTTGTACCCGCACGACCGGCGGCAGGTGATCGCCGGCAGGATGTTCATGTCCCAGGTGGTTTCCAGCGAGCACGCCGCCAGCTATGCCCTCGGCGAGCAGCAGGACGTGCACGACGAGCGGCTCTGGTACGGCGCGCCGACCCGCGGCATCGACGCCCCCAAACTCGTCGGCTCCGCGGCGCAGGTGCGCGAGTGGCTGCGTTCCTGCGCCGACATCGGCGTCACCGACATCATCGTCGACCTGCCGCCGACCGTGGCCGAGTACGAGCACCTCGGCGCGGTGTTCTCACCGCGGTAGGCGCCGATCAGCTCTGTCGGGTGTGGATCCGCAGGGTCCGGCGGGCAAAGGACAGGCCGTCGTCCACCGTGTCCGGATCCGCGGCGGACACCAGCACCACGATCCGGCGGTCCGCGGACCACTTGACGGTCGGAATCACGTCACCGACCTCGGCCAGCACGTCGGCCCGGATCACCGCCGGATGCGCGCGGACGGCGTCCACGCCGTCGATGGCGGTGATCAGACCCGGCTCGCTCAGCGGAATGTGGGCCGCGGCGCTGCCGATCGGACCGGTCGGCGCGTCCGGCAGCGGCATGCCCATGGCGAGCCGCACCACCATCTCGAACCAGTCGATGCCGTACACGGGACCGAGCAGCTCCATGAGGCGGTCGCCGGGCGTCCGCACGGCGATCTCCATCAGCGTGGGCCCGGCATCGGCGATCCGGAACTCAAGGTGCACGATGCCGGTGCTCATGCCGAGCGCGGCGAGCACGTTGCCGCCCAGTTCGTTCGCCGCCGTGGTGACGGCCTCGTCAACCGGCAGGCCCATCCGGTGGCCCGTCTCGATGAAGTGCGGCGGGCCGCTGGTCTCCTTGGCGGTGAGGTTGCTCGTCCAGATCTTCCCGTCCCGGACCAGTGCTTCCCAGCTGTACTCCGGGCCGTCGATCGCCTGCTCCACCAGCAGTGTCTCGCCGGCCCTGCGCTCGACCGCGTCGGCGAAACCGGATTCGTCGGCCACCAGCTCGACGCCGAAGCTGCCGCTGGACGACAGTGGCTTGAGCACCACGGGAAAACGGTCACGGGCCCAGTCGGCGGCCTCGGCGAGGCTCGGCGCGATCAGGTATTCGGGCTGGCGAATCCCGGCTGCCGCGAAACAACCCCGTTGCAGCGCCTTGTTCCGGGACAGCACGGTGGCACGCAGCGA
>DASWRQ010000390.1:0-5476 GCA_036403095.1 Kutzneria sp.
CGGTCTTCAGGCCGTCACGGAGCTGCGTCGCGCCGCCGTCGGCCTGCGCGATGCCGGACGCCAGCTGCGGCGACGCCGCCGCGAGCTGCGAAGCGCCGTCGGCCACCTGCCGCGAGCCGGTGGACAGCTGCTGGAGCTTGCCGTTCACGGTCTGGATCTGCCCGTTTGCGTCGTTGAGCGGCTTGCGGGCGTTGTCCAGCACGGCCAACACCTGGCTGACCTGGTCGGCGCTGAGCCCGGCGGCCTGGAGCCGGGCCTGGACGTCCGAGCGGACGCCGTCCAGGTTGTTGTTGACGGTCTGTGCGGCCGAGGCGATGGCCGAGCCGCCGGCCGCGACCTGGGCGTTGCCGTCGGCGACCTGCTTGGCCCCGTCGGCCAGCTGCTGGGTCTTGCTCGGCAGGCTGGCGGTGTTGCTCTTGAGCAGGTCCAGGCCGGTGACCAGCTGGTTCGACCCGTCCAGCAGCTTGTGCTCGCCGGTGGCCAGGTCCGCGCTGCCGGTGGCCAGCTGCTGCGCGCCGTCGTTGGCCTTGGCCGCGCCGTCGGCCAGCTTGGACGCCCCGTCGGCGGCCTGCAGCGTGCTGCTGCGGATCGTCGCGTAGCCGGTGAGCAGCTGGTCCGCCGCGGTCGTGCCGACCTTCTTGGCCACCGCCGCCCGCACCGCGTCCACCACCTTGTCGGCGATCGTGCGGGCCAGATAGTTGTTGGAGTCGTTGGTGGTCAGCTGGAGCACGCCCTGGCGCGGCTTGTTCCGCACGGGCGAGCTGAGCGCCTGCGAGAAGTCGGCCGGCAGCGTCAGCGCGAACGTGTACTTGTTGTCCCGCACACCGTCCGCGGCCTCCGAGTCGCTGACCCGGTGCCAGTCGAACTGGGGGTTGTCGAGCAGCTCGTCGGCCACCTCGTTGCCGGCGTTGAGCTGCTTGCCGTTGACCTCGGCGCCCTTGTCGTCCACGACCAGCGCGACCGGCAGCGCCTTGAGGTTGTTGTACGGGTCCCAGTTCGCGTACAGGTACATCGCGCCGTACAGCAGGGGCACGATGACCAGCGCGAGGACGGCGATCTTGGGCAGCTTGCCCGCCGTGATGCGGCGAAGCTCGGTCGCCGCCAACCGGATGGGGCTCACTGGTTGTCCTCCTGAACCTGCGTGAAAGCCAATGTCTCGGGCTGCTCACGGTCGCCGATGCGGGCCGCGGTCACGTCCAGCAGCCGCGCGGAGGTCTCGCTGCACAGCACCACCACGGCCAGGCCCTGCTCGGCCGCCTTGGTGGCGGTGTTCCACCAGGTGTGCGGGCCGGCGCCGTGCCGGTCGGGCAGCACGAGCATCAGCGCCTCGATGTCCGGGCGCTGCGCGGCGACCTCGACCAGCAGCCGGGTGCGGACCTCGGCCGGCACCGACTCGAAGCGGGCGCTCGCGTGGTCACGGGCGTCGTGGGCGAGCAGCCAGTCGGCGACGGCCTTGCGGTTGGCCGGCTGGCGCGCGAAGGCCAGCTCCTCGGCCATGACCGTGCCGAGCGTGAGGGCCTCCTCGGGGGAGGACACGTCCGGCGCGTCCACGATCGCCACCCGCCGGCGCAGACCGGCGTCGTCGGCCTGGCCGTCCAGCAGGACGGAGCCGACGCTCGGCTTCATCCGGCCGCCCAGCGCCAGCGCGAAGGCGGTGTGCCCGGTGCCGGGCTCCCCGGCGACGAGGGCGAGTTCGCCCGTCCGCACCCGCAGCGAGGTCGGGTGCAGCAGCGGGCCGTGCGCCCCGTCGATGCCGACGCTCTGGACGTGGATCTCCACCGAGCCTCCTTGAACTGACTGGTCAGTTCAAATAGTGCGGCAACCCGGTGCGCATGGCAAGCCAGGGCGACGTGATCTCGACCCTAGGAGCGCTCACCCGCCCGCGCTCATCGGCCCGCGCTCATCGACACGCGCCGGCCGGGCGCACCTCCCACTGGGTCCACAGTGGCCGGTAGCCCTGCCGGGGCCAGAACACCGACGACAGCGGGTTCGGCGGGTTGTAGTGCAGGAAGTAGCCGACGGTCCGGTGGCCGGCGAAGTGATTGTGCACCACCGCCATCAGCTGTTGGCCGATCCCGGCGCCCCTTGCCCCCGGGAGCACCGAAAGACAGTTCACATAGCCCCACAGGCCGATCGGCAGCTGCCGTCGGGTCCGCGCGGCCGGCGTGTTGGCGATGATCGCCGTCTCGGCCAGGCCGATCACCATGCCGTCCCGCTCGGCCACCCAGACGTCGTCGGTCATCCCGAGCCGGCCGGCCAGCGTGGCCCGCCGGGTCCGCTCCGCCTCGGGACGCAGCAGCGCGGCCCCGACGTTGGCCGAGTAGCGGACCTCGGCCATGGCCAGTTCCACGACGGCGTCCTCGTCGGAGGCCAGCGCCGGCCGGACGTTCACGGTCAGCGCGGGCGCCCGGACCGTGGTCGGCGCGCGCACCGCCGTGACCGTGAGCGGCTGGAGGCCGTGATCGAGGAACACGCGGGCGCAGTCCACGTCCCGGCTCGGCCAGATCACCGTGGCCGCCGTGTCCGGGCCGCGGTCGCCGACCCGGTCCAGCCAGTGCCGGAAGGCCCGCAGCACGGCGTCCATGCCGGCCGCGCCGGTGTGGCCGACCAGCGGCTGGAGCTCGTAGGTGTCGGCCGCCGACCACAGCCAGGACGGCATGCCCGGCTCGACCCGCTGGTGCGTGACGACCGCCGCCACCCGCGTGCCGTCCGGCAGCGCGGCGTTGACCGCCTCGCCCGGCTCCGGCGGCGGCGCGGGCGGCAGCACCCGGTCCAGCCGGGCGAACCGCTCCTCCTGCGCGGCCAGCAGGGTGTCGGCGACCGTCACGGCCGTCGGCAGCGGAAGATCGCGGTGCCCGGGAACAGCCGGCCGCGCAACGGGCTCCACTGGCCCCACTCGCGGTCGTGCCCGGCCGGCCATTCCGGCTCGACCAGGTCCTCCAGCACCAGGCCGGCCCCGGCGAGCTGGCGCACGTAGTCGCCGAGGGTGCGGTGGTGCTCCACGTACGTGGCCGCGCCGGCCGCGTCCACCTCCAGGTAGGGGGTGCGGTCGAAGTAGGACTGCACGACGGTCAGGCCCATCGGGCCCGGGTCGTCGGGGAAGATCCAGCGCATCGGGTGCGTCACCGAGAACACCCACGGGCCGCCCGGCCGCAGCACCCGGGCCACCTCGCGGAAGACCGCGCCCGCGTCGGCCACGAAGGGCACGCCGCCGAACGCCGAGCAGGCGGCGTCGAAGCTCTCGTCGGCGAAGGGCAGCTGGTCGGCGCTGGCCCGGACCAGCGCCGGGTGCAGGCCGGTGGCCTCGTTGCCGGCCACCGCGTGGCGCAGCATGCCCGCCGAGATGTCGAAGCTGACCGCGCGCGCCCCGTTGGCCGCCAACCACCGGCCGCAGGAGGCCGCCCCGCAGCCCACCTCCAGCACGTTTTGTCCGGTCACGTTCCCGAGGTAGTGGGCGTCGGCCTCGCGCACGCCCTCCGGGCACCACATGAAGTCGGCGTCGCCGAGGAAGGTCCCGTGCTCGGACTGGTAGTCGTCCGCATCGGCGTCCCACCAGGCGATACTCGCCGTCCGGGACTCCGCGCCGCCGACCTCGCGCTTGGCCGCGCCCGCCGTGCCGAGCTGATCCTCGGCGCCGGCGTAGCGTTCTTGCGTGCTCACACTGCTCCTTCTGGGGACCGGGTTTGCCCGGCCGTCACGGGCGCGCGTACGATATGGGCCGCGTAGTAGGTTCTGCGCTGCCCAGAACTTTGGACTCAGAGCTTCTTGACCACGGCCTGGAGTTTCGGTGGCGCACGCGGTGACACTCACTGCAGCACGACAACTTCAGGCCCACCAAACCCAATCCGTACCGGAGCTACCCACCTAATGTCCACCGACACCACCATTGTCCCGGCTTCGACGCCCCCGAAGCAGCAGATCGCCGTCAACGATATCGGCACGGAGGAGGACTTCCTCGCCGCTATCGACCTGACGATCAAGTACTTCAACGACGGCGACATCGTTGAGGGCACCATCGTCAAGGTCGACCGGGACGAGGTCCTGCTCGACATCGGCTACAAGACCGAGGGCGTCATCCCCTCGCGCGAGTTGTCGATCAAGCACGACGTCGACCCGAACGAGGTCGTCAAGGTCGGCGACGAGGTCGAGGCCCTGGTCCTCCAGAAGGAGGACAAGGAAGGGCGACTGATCCTCTCCAAGAAGCGCGCGCAGTACGAGCGCGCCTGGGGCACCATCGAGGCCCTCAAGGAGAAGGACGAGCCGGTCAAGGGCACCGTCATCGAGGTGGTCAAGGGTGGCTTGATCCTGGACATCGGCCTCCGCGGCTTCCTGCCCGCGTCGCTGGTCGAGATGCGCCGGGTCCGCGACCTGCTGCCGTACGTCGGTCGCGAGCTCGAGGCCAAGATCATCGAGCTGGACAAGAACCGCAACAACGTGGTCCTGTCCCGCCGTGCCTGGCTGGAGCAGACCCAGTCCGAGGTCCGCAGCGAGTTCCTCAACCAGCTGCAGAAGGGCCAGGTCCGCAAGGGCGTCGTGTCCTCGATCGTCAACTTCGGCGCGTTCGTCGACCTGGGCGGCGTTGACGGCCTCGTGCACGTCTCCGAGCTGTCCTGGAAGCACATCGACCACCCGTCCGAGGTCGTCGAGGTCGGTCAGGAGGTCACCGTCGAGGTGCTGGACGTGGACATGGAGCGCGAGCGCGTCTCCCTGTCGCTGAAGGCCACCCAGGAAGACCCGTGGCGCCAGTTCGCCCGGACGCACGCCATCGGCCAGATCGTGCCCGGCAAGGTCACCAAGCTGGTTCCGTTCGGCGCGTTCGTGCGGGTCGACGAGGGCATCGAGGGCCTGGTCCACATCTCCGAGCTGGCCGAGCGCCACGTGGAGATCCCGGAGCAGGTCGTCCAGGTCAACGACGACGTCATGGTCAAGGTCATCGACATCGACCTGGACCGTCGCCGGATCTCGCTGTCGCTGAAGCAGGCGAACGAGGGCTTCACCACTGAGACCGAGTTCGACCCGACCCAGTACGGCATGGCCGCCGAGTACGACTCCGAGGGGAACTACATCTACCCCGAGGGCTTCGACCCGGAGACCCAGGACTGGCAGGAAGGCTTCGACAAGCAGCGCGAGGAGTGGGAGCGGCAGTACGCCGAGGCCCACACCCGCTACGAGGCCCACATGAAGCAGATCGCCAAGGCCGCCGAGGCCGACGCCGAGGCGCAGGGGGAGACCAACTACTCCTCCGGCTCCACCGAGGCGCCCGCCCAGGGTGGCGGCTCGCTCGCCAGCGACGAGCAGCTCGCGGCGCTCCGCGAGAAGCTCTCCGGCGGTGCCTGAGCAGTCGGGGACGAGTGACGGGAGACCTGTGCTCGCGGAGAGCGCGAGCCAGGTCCCTCGTCCGTGTCTTGTGGGGCCCGGCCCCCACACCCCCACGCCGGGGGCAAGCCCCCGGACCCCCGCTGAGGGGTAGCGCCAG
>DASWRQ010000391.1:0-2050 GCA_036403095.1 Kutzneria sp.
CTACGGAGAGGGACAGCTCAAGCTCGACGAGCTGGTGACCACCAGGTACGCCCTGGAGGACATCAACCAGGGCTACCAGGACATGCGCGACGGCACCAACATCCGCGGGATGGTCGTCTACACCGACGCCGACCGCTGAGCCCGGAGCCGGCCGGGTGCCTCACGTGCCCGGCCGGCCGACGGGCGGATCGTCGTCGGTATCTGGCTGGGCGCCACGCCGCCGGCCGCAGCCACGTTCCGTTGATCAGCTCGGCTGACCCGCTACTCACACGACGGCAGCAGATTCGCTGCCCGGTACCGGGCGAACCACTTGGCGAACATGTCTCCCACTCCGAGCACATCGTGAAAGCCGGCCTCGCGTAGCTTCACCGTGGACATGATCGCCGGACGGGGCGAGGTCCCGTGCTGGCCCCCGAGCGTGAAGTCCGCGAAATGGGCCGACTGCCGCAGGAAGTGGGGCAGCGATGGGGCTGCCAACCCATGCTCGCGGCGCACCCGGTCCCATGTGTCGGCCCTCGCCGGGAGCAGCTCCGCCAGGCAGGCCCGCCGTGGATCTCCCGGCTCCAAGCCGAGGATTGCGGCGATGGACGGCCACACCGAGTCGAAAGTGAAGACCTCGCCGTTGGCGATGTTGAACACCTCGTTCCCCGCTTCCGGTGCCGTCTGCGCCCAGTCGAAGGCGCGCGCCATCAGGTCGACATCGGTGGGTTGCTTGATCAGTCCGGGCAGCCCGGGGAAGCGCAACGGCTCACCGTCGGCCTGCGCCAGCGCCGCGTAGACCCCCAGGGCGGCCACCAGGTTCATCGAGCCGCCCACGGCTTGGCCGATCACCAAGCCGGGCCGGAAGATGGTCCAGGTCCACGGCTTGCCGCGCTGCTGCTCGCGCAGGTAGTCCTCCTGCAACCAGTAGAAGTTCGGGATGTCGCGCCGTTCCGAGACGCCCTCGCGGGCGGGGATCGGCATCGCACCGACGTGGACGCCGTAAGCCTTGGGGCCCTGCAGCAGCGTGACGTGACGAAGCCCGTCCGCAGCCACCTGCAGCGGGCCGAGCAGATTGCGCAGCATGCGCGCGTTGCGCTCGATGTGGCCCGTCCCGCGCCAGCCGGCCAGGAGGTCGGCGTCCTCCTGCACGGCCGCGTAGACCAGGTGCGTGACATCGGTGAGCTGCGCGACGGCGGATGCTGTCCGGACCTCGTCACCGAGGTCAACCGCCACGTGCCGCGCGCCGGAGCCCGACGGCGGTGGCCTTCGAGACACCGAGGTCACCGTGCAGCCCGGCCGGCCGGCGAAGTGCCGGACCGCCGCAGCACCGACCAGTCCTCCGGCCCCAGCTACCAGGACGTGCCTGTCGCTCATCGGTGCCCCCTTCTCTGTTTGGATCCGGCGACGGCGTCGAGCGCCCCACGGACGCCGGATTCCGTGGTCATCGCCGAGGAGGCAGGATGCGGCGGCTCACCAGCTGCGACAGCCAGTACCGAAAGGTGTCCTCGGTGTCGTAACAAGCACCGAACCCCGCTTGACGCAGCTTGATCGTGCTGAGGAACTTGAACGGCGGGGGCTCGGCATGGCCGTAGCGAAAGCAGTAGTCGCCGTAGTGGTGCGATTCCCCCACTAGTGCGCCCAGCGACATCGGTTGCAGGTCGTAACGACGCACGACGTCGTCCCACACGGCGGCATGCTCCGGCAGCCACGTCGCGAGCCGCCGCGCCTCGTCCGGCCCGGCCTCCACCCCCAGCTCGTCGGCCAGCGCAGGCCAGAGATCGCGCCAGGCGAAGACGTCGCCGTTGGTCACGTTGAAGGTCTGGTCCGCCGCCGCACCCTCCGTGGCGGCCCAGCGGAGCACCTCCCCGACGAGCCGCGCGTCGACGGTCTCCCAGACGTAGTGAGCGCCGCCAGGGAATGCGAAGGGCTCCCCCAGCTCGCGGCAGATCGCGGCGAAGGCGCCGATCACCGGCACCAGATTCATCGCAACCCCGGTCGCACCGCCCACGACCATCTGAGGCCGGAGGATCGTCGTGCGGAAGCGGAACCGCCCGGCCAGGTCGCGGAG
>DASWRQ010000392.1:0-5466 GCA_036403095.1 Kutzneria sp.
CCCCCCCACGACTCGGCGAGTTCGGCCAGCGCGGCCTCGGCGGTCGGCGCGTCCACGTCGAGCAGCCGGGCCGTGACGGGCGCCGAGAAACCGTCCAGCGGATGCAGGCTGAGCAGCCGGAACAGCCGCGCGGCGGTGGGACCGAGCCGTTCGTAGGACCAGGAGAACACCATGCTCAGGCCACCGCCGCCGAACACGCTGGTCAGGTCGTCGACCACGGCGGCCAGCGTGAAGCCGGGATTCATCAGCAGCCGCGCGGCGACCAGGGACAAGGCCAGCGGCAACCCGCCACACGCCTGCACGATCTGGTCGGCGGCGGCCGGTTCCGCCTCGACCCGGGCCGCGCCGAGGCGGCGGACCAGCAGTTCCCGGGACTGGCCGGGGTCGAGCATGCCGACGGACACCACCCCTACCTTGCCGATCTCGGACAGCTCCGACAGCCGGCGCTTGAGCGTCAACAACACGAGCGAGCCAGCCTGCGACGGCACGAGTCCGCGGACCTGCTCGACGGTGCAGGCCCCGTCGACGACCACCAGCAACTGCTTGCCCGCGGTCATCCGCCGGTACTCGGCCACCAGCTCGTCGTCGGTCTCCGGCACCTCCTCGGCCGGCAGCCCGAGCGCGCGCAGGAAGGACCGCAGCATCGGCACGCCGTTGTGCGGGCCGGCGTGGTGCAGGTTCACGTACAGCTGCCCGTCGCGGAAGCGGCGCTTGTGCCGGTGCGCCCAGTGCACGGCCAGGGTGGACTTGCCGGCGCCGGGCATGCCGTCCAGGGACAGGATGTCCACCGGCAGGTCGGCCAGCCGGTCGAGCTCGGCCAGCTCGCGGTCGCGGCCGGCGAAGGACCGCACGTCGGCCGGCAGCTGGGCCGGCCGCAGCACGGCGGCGCGCACGTCGGCCAGCCGCAGCGCGGCCCGCAGCTCCTTGCCGGGGTCGATGCCGAGCTGCTCGACCAGTCGCAGCGCGATGTCCCGGTAGACGTCCTCGGCCACGCCGGGCCGGCCCATCGCCACCAGCAGCTTCATCAGCCGCACGTGCAGCGCCTCGTCCAGCGGCAGCCAGCGGGCGATCCGGCGCACGGCGTCGTGCACGACCTCGGGCGTGCCCAGGGCCAGTGCCCGGTCGGCGGCGGCCCGCGCGGCGTCGGCGATCTCGTGGTCGACCTCGGCGAAGACCGGGTGCGGGCGGCCGACCTCGGCGGCGCAGCGGCCCTGCACCAGGTCCAGCGCGGCGACGTACTCGCCGAGGCCGTCGGCCATGCCGGCCTCGGCGACCAGCGCGCGGAACCGGGACAGGTCGCACGCGTCCGGGTCGACCAGCAGCTCGTAGCCGCCGGCCTGCCGACTCAGCAGCTCGCCCTGACTCCGTGCCGTCAGCCCGGGTTCGAGCGCGCGTCGCAGCGCGCCGACGTAGCGATGCACCAGGTTGGCCGCGCTGGTCGGGGCCCGCTCGCCCCACACCAGGTCGATCAGCTCGGACTGGCCGGCCGGCTTGCCCGCCTTGGCCAGCAGCAGGGCCAGCACCGCGCGCTGCTGCGGTGGCCCCAGCTCAACGGGGTGGCCGTCCCGGGCGGCCGTCACCCGGCCGAGCACCGTGAACGTCAACACCCCGCGAATTCTACGACAGTCACGCGACGGGACAGTCAGCGACGCTGACCATCCTCACCACATCACCGGCAGCGACCGCAGTCCGTGCACCGGCGACCGGTCGGTGAACACCAGCTCCGCCCGCGGCTTGGCCAGCCGCACGTGCGGATGCAGGCTGAACAGGGCGGTCAGGCCCTCCTGCACCAGCACCCGGGCCAGCTGGCTGCCCAGGCACTGGTGCGGGCCGTAGCCGAACGCGAGGTGTGCTCGGGAAGTCGGCCGCACCAGGCGCAGCTCGTCCGGATGGTGGAACACCGACGGATCGCGGTTGGCCGAGCTGATCGACACGATCACGCACTCCCCCTTGCGCACCACCTGCTCGCCGATCCGCACGTCCTCGACGGCGTAGCGGGGCAGGCCCCGCTGGACCACCGACAGGTAGCGCAGCAGCTCCTCGACGGCCACCGACACGGCGACCTCGCCCTCGGTCAGCGACTCCACCCGGTGCGGGTCGTCCATCAGCACCAGGGCACTGAGCGTGAGCATGCCGACCGAGGTCTCGTAGCCGGCGTGCAGCACGGTCATCGCGAGGCTGACCATCTCCGCGGTGGACGGCGGCTGCCCCATCACGGCCGCCTGCCGCAGCAGCCCGGAGATCAGGTCGGTGGTGGGCTCGCGGCGGCGCTGGTCGACGAGGTCGGTCAGCATCGGCCGCAGCAGCGCCGCCTCCAGCCCGATCGGGAAGCCCTCGGGCAGGCCGATCAGCTCGCCCAGCACGCGTCCGGTCAGCGGCCGGGCGTAGTCGGCGACGAGGTCGGCCGGCGACTCCAGGGCCGTGGAGCGCTCCTCGGCGGCGTGGCGCACGCGCAGCCGCCAGCCCTCGGCCCGGCGGATGGTCAGCTCCGGGATCAGCAGCTGGCGCAGCCGCCGGTGCTCGGGGCCGTCGAGGTCGATCACGCCGCGGGTCTCGAACGGGCCGCGCGCGGTGAACCGCGGGTCGGCGAGCACGGCGCGGGCGTCCCCGTGCCGGGTGACCAGCCAGGCCGGTGTGCCGGCCGGCGTCACCACCAGTGAGACGGGCTCGTCGCGGCGCAGCCGGGCGAACTCGGCCGGCGGGTCGAACGGGCAGTGCGCGGGCCGGCGCAACGGCATGGTGTTCATCGGGTCCTCTCCTCAGGGGACACCACGAGGCAGGTGGTCGACGCGGTGGCCAGCACGTCGCCGGCCGCGTCGCAGACGTCGGCCTCGGCGAACTGGACCTGGTGGCAGGACTCGCGGACCCAGCCGCGGGCGAAGACCTCGCCCTCGGCCCGGCTCGCCGGGCGGACGTAGCTGACCCGCAGGTCGAGCATCACGAAGTCGCCGCCGGGCCGCAGCGTGCTGCGGACCGCGAAGCCCAGCACCGCCTCCAGCAGCGCGGCCATCGCCGGAGCGCGCCGCAGTTCGGTCGCGATGACCACGTCGCCCTCCTCCACACACACCCAGCGCGGTTCGCCGCCCGCCGGCAGCGGCGGGCTCGACGTCGTGCGCAGCACGTCCAGACCGGACGGCTGTTCGACCGCCTCCATCGGCGTCCTCCCGTGTCCTGGCACCGATCAGGCCACATCCGCGGCGGCACGCGACAGTGCGCGGTACCAACGGGTACGCGATCCGATCCGCCCGGCGCACCACGGTCACTCGATCGTCAGTTCCGGCGGCTAGCGTCGACGGCGTTCGGCTGGAAAGGACTGGTGAGGGCGCGATGGACACCGCACTGCGCAACGTTGCGACGGTGTGTTTCGCCATGTTCGGGGACGATGTGCTGGCGGCGGAGGGCATAGCCGTCGCCGGGGCACGGCTGCGCTACGCCGCCACCGCGCCGGAGCAGGCCGACGCCCTGCTGGCGGTGACCATGGACCTGACCGAGGAGATCGCGTCGAACCTGGCGCTCGCGGCCGATTCCCGTCGCCGGCCCGCGGTTCTCGTTGTCGCCGAGACGGTGCTGGGCCAGCCGCTCGAGGCCGAGATCGCGTCCGGACCGGTGCGTCTGGTGCCCCGGCGGGCCACCACAACCCAGGGCATTGCGGCGATGTTGCAAGCCGTCGCCGCCGAGCGAGGCGAGCCCGCGGCCACGCATCTGGACCGGCTGCTGTCCGAGCTACGCCGGCGGTCGGCTCGACCCCGTGGACTGGACGAGCGCGAGGCGCAGCTGCTGAACCTGTTGGCGGACGGGGCCGACACCGCGGCCATCGCCCGGGAACTGCACTGCTCCAACCACACCGTGAAGCGGCTGGTGCGAGATCTGTTGCAGCGCTACCACGCCCGCAACCGCGCCCACGTAGTAGCCCACGCCCTGCAAACCAACCTCATCTGAACCCGCGAGTCCCGCTCTCGGGGTTCAGGGGTGCCGGCGGCGGCGTTGGTGGGTGGTGACGTCGATGAAGGCCGATTTGAACTGGGTGTAGGCCTCGCGGCCGAGGCGGCGGGCGTGGCGGTCCTGGATGGCGGCCATGATCTTGTCGGCCGCTCGCATCTGGGCCAGGCCGCGGTCGGTGGGACACACCAGCTTGGCCCGGCGGTCGGCCGGGTCGGGCTTGCGGTGCACGTAGCCCAGCGTCTCCAGCTCGTCGATCATCGTGCCGATGACCTGCTTGTGCTGGCCGGACAGCCGGGACAGGTCGGTGGCCCGCACGCCGTCCGCGTCCAGGTAGGCCAGCACGGCGCCGTGCCGCGGCTGCAGGTCCTCGAACCCCTGCGCGGCCAGCGTGCTGTACAGCTCGTGCTGGATGCCGAACAGCAGCCGGGCCGACAGCACGCCCAGATCGGGATTGGTCTTGTTGCGCTCGGCTCTCGTGCCCACCGTGCCTCCCGTCCCGTCGCCGTCGGTGGTGATCATCCCACACGGTCGGAACGGGTGACGGTCAACGATAGTGACTGTCAGCGGCGGCCACCATTCGACGGGCGGCGGGATGGCCCAGCTCACGGAGGATCTCCACGGCCTCGTCCAGCGCCTTGCGCGCGGTCGGCATGTCGTGGCCCCGGGCGACCGACGCGATGCGGCGCAGCGTCACCGCCTCGGCCGCGCGGTCGCCGAACTCCCGGTGCAACGTCAGCGCGCGCCGGTAGCTGACCAGGGCCTCGCGGTGGCGGCCGAGCCGCCGGTTGACAAAACCGAGGGTGTCCCAGGTGTCGGCCCCGGCCCGCCGCATGCCCAGCCCGGACAGCAGGCCCAGCGCCTCGCGGCAGTGCCCGACCGCCGCCTCGTACCGCCCCTGCCGCGCCTGGAACCAGCCGACGGCGTTGAGCACCGAGGCCACGTCGGCCGGCTCCGCTTCCCGGCGGCTGATCGCCAGTGTCCGGTCGGCGTGCAGCGCGGCGGCGGCCGGCCGCCCGGCGGTGGCGCGCAGCCAGGCCGAGCCGAGGTGCTGCCGGGCCAGCGACCTGCTGTCGTCCACCTCGGCGAACAACGGGATCGCCGCGCTCATCAGGTCGATCGCCGTGTCGTAGTCGCGCAGCCCGGCGTGCACGCGGGCGAGGCCGCGCATCGCTTCGGCCCTCTGTCGCGGATCCCCCGACCGCTCGGCGCACACCAGCGCAGCCGCGCCGGCGGCCCGCAACTCGGGCCACAGTCCGGACTCGTCCAGGTGGTCGCCGATCACGGCGGCGAACCGCCACACGTACTCGCCGTACCCCTCGACGAGCGCCTGCGTCATCAGCGACCGCAGCATCCGGCACTCGGCCTCGTAACCGGGGCAGGCCGGCATCACCCGCGCCTCCGGCGGCACCAGGGCCAGCTTCATCCGGGCGATCGCACCGGCCTGCCGGTTGTTGAACAGGTAGTGGTCGAACATGCGGCGGCGCAGCCGGTCCCGCTCCTCGTCGGACAGCCGGGACGCGGCCA
>DASWRQ010000393.1:0-30195 GCA_036403095.1 Kutzneria sp.
TGGTCGAGGCGGTGTCGGACTGGCTGTGGGCCGGGCCGGCGACCGCGACCTCGATCGGGCCGGCGCCGGCCCTGGCCCCGGCGACGGTGCCCGACAGGCTCACCGTCTGCCCGCGGCCGATGGCGACGGTCCTGGTCGCCCGGTCGACGGTGCCGCCGGATTCCGGCGCGGCGGCGGCGTGCCGGGCGGTGGCGAAGCCGGCCGGCCCGGTCGACCAGCGCAGCACCGCCGGCAGGTCGATCTCGACCGTGGCCGCGGCGATGTCGAGCTGGCTGCTGATGGTCACCGTGACCGGGGCCGTCGCGGCGACGGCCGGCGCCGCCGGCATGCTCACCGTGACCTGGAGGCAGCGGGCCCATTCACCGTCGGCGAATGTGCACGAATTTGTCGGCGGCGCGGCCGGGGCCACCCCACCGAGCAGCAGTCCGGCGCCCGCGGTCAGCACCGCGACGACGGACAGTCCTTTCAATCGCACAGTTCCCCCTCACGAAGTCGACATGCCGGGGTAATTCGGCGGGCGCGTCGAGGCCACAGCCGAATTCCACACACAAACGCGAGTCGCCCGTTCCCCCGGCGCGGACGATCACATCAAGATCGAATTTCGTGAACCGCGAACGGAGGTTAGCAGCGGGTCAACCGGCCGGCAATGAGGCGAACGGGTTCGACCGGCCGGTATGAGCTGGGA
Organism: Kutzneria sp.; assembly: GCA_036403095.1. Taxonomy (GTDB): domain Bacteria; phylum Actinomycetota; class Actinomycetes; order Mycobacteriales; family Pseudonocardiaceae; genus Kutzneria. Next base: position 686 of record DASWRQ010000393.1, read on the forward strand.
ATACCGACCGTTTGCGCTGGTGGCAAGAAGAGGACCGGAATTGCGATGACCGGCGTAAACCACGAGCCCCGTGAACCTGGCGGAAACCGCGACAGGCGGGCCCGAAGCGGGTTATTCTCCGGCCGTGGTCGAGCAGATGAGCGCCGAGGCGGTACTGGCCGAGGCGCGGCGGGCGTTCTGGGTGATGGTGGCGGCGCTGGCGGCGATCTGGGGGATCCAGGTGGTCAACGCGCTGGTGGGCTACCAGCTGAGCTACCAGTTCGGCGTGCAGGCCTGGAACCCGCTGTCGCTGCCGGAGGTGTTCACGGCCCCGTTCCTGCACTACGGCTGGGACCACATCGAGGGCAACTCGGGCCCGCTGTTCATCTTCGGCTTCCTGGCGGCGTTCCGAGGGGTGCGCAAGTTCGTCAGCGTGACGATCCTGATCATCGTCATCAGTGGCCTCGGCGCCTGGCTGACGTCGACGCCGGGCACGGTGACGGCGGGCGCGAGCGGCGTGGTGTTCGGCTACTTCGGCTACATCATGGTGCGCGGCCTGTTCGACCGGCACGGCATCGACATCGTGATCGGCGTGGTGATGGCGCTGTCGTTCGCCTACCAGTTCTCGGTGATCGTGCCGGGCACGCCGGGCGTGAGCTGGCAGGGCCACCTGTTCGGCTTCGTCGCGGGCATCCTGGGCGGCTGGGTGTTCCGCGAGCGCCGGCCGAAGCAGGTGGACCCGACCGCACCGAGCCTGATGCTGCCGGACGCTACTTCCCTGTGAAAACGGCCGAGCGACGCTCGACGAAGGACCGCACGCCCTCGGCGGCGTCCGCGCTGGCCAGCAGCGGCTGGAGGTCGGCGGCGAGCCGGGACAGCGCGGCGGCGGGGTCGCCGAGGGAGGCGCGGGCGGAGGCCAAGGTCGCCCGCACGCCGAGCGGGGCCTGGGCGGCGATGCGGCCGGCGAGCTCGATGGCCCGGTCGACCTGCTGGCCAACAGGCACAACCTCCTGCACCAAGCCGATCCGGTACGCCTCGGCGGCGTCGAACTCGTCGCCGGTGAGCAGCCACCGCATGGCGTTGCCCCAGCCGGCGACCTGCGGCAGACGCACGGTCGCCCCGCCGAACGGGTAGATGCCGCGCTGGATCTCGATCTGCGCGAACCGAGTGCCCTCGGCGGCCACGCGCACGTCGGAGGCGAGCAGCAGCTCGATGCCCAGGGTCAGACACCATCCCTGAGCGGCGGCGACGACAGGCTTGGTGCGAGCGGGACCGGACACGCCCCACGGGTCGACGGAGCCCTCGGCCAGCGGCAGACCGCCGCCGGTCAGGGTCGGCGCGACCTGGGCGAGGTCGAGGCCGGCGGTGAAGTGGTCGCCGTGCGCGAACAGCACGCCGACCCGCGCGTCCGGGTCGCGCTCCAGCTCGCCGTAGGCCGCGGCCAGCTCGGCGAGCATGTCGGTGGTGAACGAGTTGCGCTTGGCTGCCCGATCCAGCCCGATCAGCAACAGGTGCTCGCGACGTTCCACGGTGACCGACATGCCAACCTCCGCCAGCTGAGTTTCACTTTGAGACTCAATACTGAACTCGAGATGGACTCGGGCCGCAACCCCTGGTGGGAAGTGTCACGACCGCGAGTCGCGCGCCACCCCGGCCTCGGCATACTGGCCGGGTGGTCAACCATCGCGAACTCACCGTCAACGGCATCCAGATGCACATCGCCGAGCAGGGCTCAGGCCCCTTGGTCCTGCTGCTGCACGGCTTCCCGGAGAGCTGGTACTCCTGGCGGCACCAGTTCCAGCCGCTGGCCGACGCCGGCTTTCACGTGGTCGCCCCGGACCAGCGCGGCTACGCCGGCACCGACCGGCCCGAGTCGGTCGACGACTACACGATGCTGCACCTGGTCGGCGACGTGGTCGGCCTGATCCACGCCCTCGGCGAGCAGGAGGCCGTGGTCATCGGGCACGACTGGGGCGCGCCGGTCGCCTGGAGCACCGCGCAGCTGCGGCCGGACATCATCCGCGGCGTCGCCGGCCTGAGCGTGCCGCCGCCCCGCCGCGCCCCGGCCAAGCCGCTGAGCCTGCTGGAACAGCGCTTCGGCCAGGGCTTCTACCAGATCTACTTCCAAGAGCCCGGCGTCGCCGACGCCGAGCTGGGCGCCGACCTCAAGGACACGTTCCGCCGCTTCCTGGTCGCCGCGTCCGGCGACGGCGTTGGCGCGCCGGCGGTGCTGCCGGAGGGCGCGAGCGGCTTCCTGGACGCGATGCCGACGCCGGAGACGCTGCCGTCCTGGCTGACCGAGGCCGACATCGACGCGTTCGCCCAGCAGTACGAGCGCAACGGCTTCACCGGTGGCCTGAACTGGTACCGCAACATCGACCGGAACTGGGAGCTGATGGCGGCCTGGTCCGACGCGAAGATCACGCCGCCCTCCTTCTACATCACCGGCACCAAGGACATCGTCCGCACCTTCGGCGGCCCCGGCTTCCTCGAGCAGCTGCCGTCGATCGCGCCCAACCTGCGCGGCGTGCTGGACCTGGAGGGCTGCGGCCACTGGACGCAACAGGAGCGTCCGGATGAGGTCAACGCGGCGCTGGTGGAATTCGTCAAGGGACTCTGAATCGATGTCCGGGCGTAGCCTGAAATTCTGATGGGCATCGTCCTGGATCTGCTGCTCGGCCTGCTCGGCGTCGGCATCGTCGGGCTGGCCAGCAGCGCGCGGGTGGTGAAGCAGTACGAGCGGGGCGTGGTGTTCCGGCTGGGCCGGGTGCGCGACGCCCCGCGCGGCCCCGGGCTCACGCTCCTGGTGCCGGCGGTGGACCGGATGAACAAGGTCAGCGTGCAGATCATCTGCCTGCCGGTGCCGGCGCAGGACGGCATCACCCGGGACAACGTCACCGTCCGGGTGGACGCCGTCGTGTACTTCGCCGTCGTCGACCCGGTCAAGGCCATCGTGGCGGTGCAGGACTACCAGTTCGCGGTGTCGCAGGTGGCGCAGACCTCGCTGCGCTCGATCATCGGCAAGAGCGAGCTGGACGACCTGCTGTCCAACCGCGAGCAGCTCAACCAGGGGCTGGAGCTGATGATCGACAGCCCCGCGCTGGGCTGGGGCGTGCACATCGATCGCGTGGAGATCAAGGACGTCGCGCTGCCGGAGGCCATGAAGCGGTCGATGTCCCGGCAGGCCGAGGCGGAGCGGGAGCGGCGGGCCCGCGTCATCTCCGCCGACGGCGAGCTGCAGGCCTCGCACAAGCTGGCCGCGGCGGCCGCCACCATGGCGGACACGCCGGCCGCGCTGCAGCTGCGCCTGCTGGAGACGGTGGTCGAGGTGGCCGCCGAGAAGAACTCGACCCTGGTGCTGCCCTTCCCGGTTGAGCTGTTGCGTTTTCTCGACCGGGCAACGGAGTACCGCTCGACCACCGGCAGCACTTGAAAGGCGGGACTACCATTGGTTGCCGTGACGGCATTCCCAGCTCGATCCCTCGATCCGGTCGCCGGCCTGCGTAGCGCGGTGGACGCCACCCTGACCGAACTGCTCACCGCGAAGCCCGAGCCGGACCGGGTGTGCCCGGGCCTGTCCTCGGCCCTGGCCGCCTGCGCCTTCGGCGAGGCCACCGACCTCGGCGACGCGCCGAGCCTGCTGCGCGCCGCCGTCGACCACGCCTGGCACCTGGAGTTCGCCGAGGCGCGCATGCTGCTCGTGGCCGGTCAGCACGTGCTGCGGGCCACGGCCGCCCGCCGTGCGCTGGTCATCCCGGCGCGCCGCGACCCGGTGCCGGCCGAGACCGCCGCCGTGCCGACGGGGTGAGGTCTGCTCACAACGACTTCTCGAACGGGAGCGGGCCGCCCAGCGTCGCCGGGTCGGCGTCGACGTCGAACAGCGGCCGGTAGCCGGCGCGCAGGTACAGCCCGCGCGCCTCGGGCTGGCGTGGTCCGGTGGTCAGATACACCCGGGCGTAGCCGCGCCGGGCGGCCTCCTGCTCCAGCTCGTCGACGATCAGCCGGCCGAGGCCGCGCCGGCGGTGCTCGGAGTGCGTCCAGATCCGCTTGAACTCGGCGGTGTGCTCGTCGTAGCGGCGAAACGCGCCGCCCGCGACCGCTTCCTCGCCGTCGTACAGCAGCAGGAACGCGCCGCCGTCGGCTTCCTCGAACTCGGTGTTCGGATAACTGGACAACTCCGTGTTACGGCCATATCTCGTCGAGTACTCGTGCTCCAGCTCGCGGAACAGCGGTTCCGCCGCCGGGTCCGACGGCTTCGTGTAGACGAACTTCACGGTGCCAGTGCAGCGGAATTCCCCGTCCGGCGGCGGACTTCCCAGCAGCTGGGACGCGCCTTTCGCACTGGCTACCCTGGATTTCGTGACCACGCTGGTGTTCGTCGGGGCCGGGCCGCGGGCCACGGGTCTGCTCGAACGGATCGCCGCCAACCTGCCGGAGTTCCCGCAGGCGCTGGACATCCACCTGGTCGACCCGCATCCGCCGGGCGCCGGGCGGGTGTGGCGGCACGCGCAGTCGCCGCTGCTGCGGATGAACTCGATGGCCGAGGACGTCACGATGTTCACCGACGACAGCGTGGTGTGCGAGGGGCCGATCAAGCCGGGGCCGTCGCTGTACGAGTGGGCCGAGCAGGTGCGGGCCGGCGGCCTGGACGATCCCGTGCTGACCGAGCAGGTTCGGGCCTTGCGGGGCAACAGCTTTCCCACCCGGCAGCTCCAGAGCCGTTACCTGGAATGGGTTTTCGACACCGTCGTCAAGCAACTGCCCGACACCGTCACGGTGACCGTGCACCCGACGACCGCGCTCACCGTCTCCGACGGCCCCGACGGCCGGCAGGTCGTGCCGCTGGCCGACGGCGAGACGCTGGTCGCCGACCTGGTCGTGATGACGCTCGGCCACCTGGACTCCGATCCCACGCCGGCGCACCAGGAGCTGGCGAAGTACGCCGCCGACAACAACTTGCGCTACATCGCGCCGGAATATGCCGCCGACACCGACCTTTCCGGGCTGCAGCCCGGTGAACACGTTGTCATGCGGGGATTCGGGCTGTCGTTCATCGACCTGATGGTGCTGCTGACCGAGGGCCGCGGCGGCCGGTTCACCGAGGAGTCCCCGGGTGTGCTGCGCTACGAGCCGTCCGGGCAGGAGCCCGTGCTGCACGTCGGTTCCCGGCGCGGCGTGCCGTATCACTCGAAGACCAACTACCGCCTGCTCGCCGGCCGGCCCGCGCTGCCCCGCTTCCTCACGCCCTCGGTGATCGATTCGCTGCCGGTGGGCAGCGATTTCCGGGCCGACGTGTGGCCGCTCGTGGCCAAGGAGATCGCCTGGGCGTACTACCACGAGCTGTTCAACGGCCATCCCGAGCGCGTGCGGATGGACTGGGTCGACTTCGACCGCTGGTACGCCCCGCTGCCCTGGGGCAGTCCGATTCTCGACTCCCTCATCCAGCGGGCCGTGCCCTCCGTCGACGACCGCATCGACTTCGAGGCCCTGGACCGACCGCTGCGTGGGCTGTCGTTCACCGCGGACGAGTTGCAGGATCGGCTGCGCGACTACATCGTCGCCGACATCTCCCGCCGCACGGACGACCGGTTCAGCGCCGATCTCGGCGCCTTCTTCGGGCTGCTCAGCTGCTACGGGCAGCTCCAGCGGCTCACGTCGCTACGGCCGTCGTCGCAGGTCCGGGACCTCGACGGCTGGTGGCGCGGGTTCTTCAGCTTCATGGCCAGCGGTCCGCCCGACGACCGTCTCCGTCAACTGCTCGCCCTGCACTCCGCCGGCATCGTCCGCTTCCTCGGCGCCGACCTTCGCGTCGAGGCCGCCGACGGCGTCTTCCTTGCCTCCTCCAGCTCCGGTCCCGGCGTCGTGTCCGCCACCGCCCTCGTCGAGGCCTACCAACCCAACGCCTCGGTTCGCGCCAGCGGTTCCGCCCTGCTTCGTGCCCTGGACGGCGTCGAGGAGCTCCTCGTCGACGGTGACTTCTCGGTGGCCACCGGCCTGCTCCGGATCGCCCCCGACGGCCGCATGATCACCCCCTCCGGCGCTGCCCACCCCCGCCGCTTCGCCCTCGGCGCGTACTCCACCGAACGCGCCGTGGCCGCCTTCGCCCGCCCTCGCACCAACGCCCCCGCCTTCCGTCAGAACGACGCCACCGCCCGCGCCCTCCTGGCCACCCTCCGCCTGACCTGACCCCGAGCCCGTGAAAGCTCAATTCCTCACGTTGAACGTGTGGAAAGGCGCATTCCAAGCATCGGGGGCTTGACAGCTCGGCCGGGTGACGTGCCTCTACTGGTCGACATACCGCCTGGTCGGTATGCTCGCGGCGACAAGCGCCGTCCAGCTCAAGGAGGAGCACGTGCCGGAGACGAGCCAACGGGTCGCGATCGTGACCGGAGCAGCCCGGGGAATCGGCGCCGCCACGGCGGTGCGACTGGCCGCCGACGGCTTCGCGGTCGCGGTGCTCGACCTGGACGAGGCCGCGACCAAGCAGACGGTCGACGCCATCGTGGAGGCGGGTGGCCGGGCGATCGGGGTGGGCGCGGACGTCAGCGACGCCGACCAGGTGCAGGCGGCGGTGGACCGGGTGGCCGGCGAGCTGGGCGCCCCGGCGGTCCTGGTCAACAACGCGGGCGTCACCAAGGACAACCTGATCTTCAAGATGTCCGAGAGCGACTGGGACACCGTGATCAACGTGCACCTGCGCGGGTCGTTCCTGATGACCCGGGCGGTGCAGAAGCACATGACCGAGGCCAAGTGGGGCCGCATCGTCAACCTCTCCAGCACCTCGGCCCTCGGCAACCGCGGCCAGGTGAACTACTCCGCGGCCAAGGCGGGCCTGCAGGGCTTCACCAAGACCCTGGCCATCGAGCTGGGCAAGTTCAACGTCACGGCCAACGCCATCGCCCCGGGCTTCATCGCCACGGACATGACGGCCGCCACGGCGGAGCGTCTCGGCGTCGGCTTCGAGGACTTCAAGACGATGGCCGCGCAGCAGATCCCGGTGAACCGGGTCGGCGTGCCGGAGGACATCGCGCACACCGTCTCCTTCCTGGTCAGCGACGGCGCGGGCTTCGTGTCGGGCCAGGTCATCTACGTGGCCGGAGGCCCCCGTGACTGATCTCAAGGCCCAGGTCGAGCAGTTCCTGGCCGAGCACCCGACCGCGGGCGCGGACCCGGTGCAGTGGCTGGGCGCGCGCTTCGACGCCGGCCTGGCCTGGGTGCACTTCCCGGTCGGCCTCGGCGGCCTCGGCGCGTCCCGCTCGGCCCAGCAGGCGGTGGACGAGGCGTTCCTGGCCGCGAAGGCCCCGCAGCCCAACCCGGCCGCGCCGGTCATCGGCTACGGCATGGCGGCGCCGACCATCCTGAAGTTCGGCACGGACGAGCAGAAGCAGCGCTTCCTGCGCCCGCTGTACACGGGCGAGGAGGTGTGGTGCCAGCTGTTCAGCGAGCCGGGCGCGGGCTCGGACCTCGCGACGCTGGCCACCCGCGCGGTGCGTGACGGCGACGAGTGGGTGGTCGACGGCCAGAAGGTGTGGACGACCATGGCGCACGTGGCCCGCTGGGCCATCCTGGTCGCCCGCACCGACCCGTCGCTGCCCAAGCACCAGGGCCTGAGCTACTTCATCTGCGACATGGCCGACCCGGGCGTCGAGGTCCGGCCGCTGCGCCAGATCACCGGCGAGGCCGAGTTCAACGAGGTGTTCCTGTCCGGGGCGCGGATTCCGGACGCGCACCGGCTGGGCGCGGTCGGCGAGGGCTGGAAGGTCGCCACCACCACGCTGATGAACGAGCGCGTCACCATCGGCGCGCACGCCGCCGAGCGTGAGGACGGTCTGATCGGCGCGGTCACGAAGACCTGGCGCGAACGCCCCGAGCTGCGCACGCCCGGCCTGCACGACCGGCTGCTGCGGCTGTGGGTGGACGCCGAGGCGCTGCGACTGACCGCGGAGCGCCTGCGCCAGGGCCTGGCCGCCGGCCAGCCCGGCCCGGAGGGCTCGGCCGCCAAGCTGACGTTCGCCACGCTCAACCAGGCCATCACCGGGCTCGATGTGGAGCTGCACGGCGAGGAAGGCCTGTCCTACAAGGACTGGACGATGCGCCGGCCCAAGGACGCCGACTGGGCCAGCCGCGACGCCGGCTTCCGCTACCTGCGGATGAAGGGCAACTCGATCGAGGGCGGCACCTCGGAGATCCTGCGCAACATCATCGCCGACCGCATCCTGCGGCTGCCCAAGGAGCCGCGCGGCGACGTCGACATCCCGTGGAAGGACCTGCCCCGATGAGCGATCTTCTTTACGGCGAGGTCGAGAACGACCTGCGGGCGTCGGTCCGGGACCTGCTGACCGACCGCTCGCCGTGGACGTCGGTGCTGGCCCGCGTGGAAACCGACAAGCCCTACGACCTGGAGCTGTGGCGGACGCTGGCGGCGGAGATGGGCCTGGCCGGCCTGCTCGTGCCGGAGGACCTCGGCGGCGCCGGCGCGTCGGCCCGTGAGGTCGCTGTGGTGCTGGAGGAGCTCGGCCGCGCGGTGACGCCGACCCCGTTCCTGGGCAGCGCGGTGTTGGCCACGAGCGCGCTGCTGGCCGCGGGCGACACCGAGACCGTCGCGGAACTGGCTGCGGGGCAACGGATCGGGGCGCTCGCGGTGTCGCTGACCACCGCCCCGAACGCCGCGTTCCCGGAGTCGGTGCGGGTCGTGGACGGCAAGCTGACCGGCCGGGTCGGCAGTGTCGTCGATCTCGAGGTCGCCGATGTTGTTGTGGTGCCTGCGATCGGCGTCGACGGGCCCGAGTTGCACGTGGTGCCGACGGCGTCGGCCGGCGTCACCGTCACGCCGATCACGCCGCTGGACCTCACGCGCCGCATCGCCACGTTGGAACTCGACGGCGTGCAGTCGCGCAAGCTTTCCGGTGACGCGGCAGCGGCTTTGCGCACCGCGCTCACCATCGGCGCGGGCCTGCTGGCGGCCGAGCAGCTGGGCGTGGCCCAGTGGTGCCTGGACGCGACCGCCGAATACGTCGCCACCCGGCACCAGTTCGGCCGGCCGATCGGCTCGTTCCAGGCGCTGCGGCACCGGCTGGCCGACCTGTGGGCGTCGGTGTCCTCCGCGGTCGCCGTCTCCCGGGCCGCGGCCGACGCGCTGGCCACCGGGTCCGATGTGGACATTGCCGTCGCGGTGGCGGCCTCGTTCTGCTCGGAGCTGGCGGTGCACGCGGCCGAGGAAGCACTGCAGCTGCACGGCGGCATCGGCATGACGTGGGAGCACCCGGTCCACCTGTACCTGGGCCGCGCCAAGAGCTCCGAGCTCGCGCTGGGCACTCCGGAGCGGCATCGCGACGCGCTGGCGTCCTTCGTCGACCTGCCGGCCTGAGGAGGGCTCAAGCGATGCGCGCGTTCGCGAATCTCGACGAGGTCAAGGCGGCCAAGGGCGAGGAGCTGGGCGTCACCGACTGGCACCTGGTGACGCAGGAACAGGTCGACCTGTTCGCCGACGCCACCGAGGACCGCCAGTGGATCCACGTGGATCTGGACAAGGCGGCGAAGGGGCCGTTCGGCGGACCGGTGGCCCACGGCTACCTCACGTTGAGCATGCTGGCCAAGTTCTCCGGTCAGCTGTGGACGGTCGGCGGCCTGTCGATGGCCGTCAACTACGGGCTCAACAAAGTTCGCTTCCCGCAACCGGTTCGGGTCGGCAAACGGATCCGGGCGCACGGCCGGTTGGCCGATTTCGCCGACAACAAGATGGGTCTGCAGGTGACGGTGCTCATCTCGGTGGAGATCGAGGGCGAGGACAAGCCCGGCTGCGTGGCCGAGTCGCTGGCCCTGCTGGTGCCGTGAAGTCCAACTAATTACCCAACAGGTCACGAATCGGATACTCCGGCGACATCGGTCGCGTCCGACTGAGACAGTGCTCCGACGGCGGGAATCACCCGCCGTCGGAGCCTTCCATTTTCGGAGCACTCAGTGACCAACAGCGGCATGAGCCCGGCCGTCTCCATCATTCTCGGCCTGGTCTACCTGGCCATCATCGTGTTCGAGATCGCCGCCTTCTGGAAGGTCTTCGAGAAGGCCGGCCGCCCCGGCTGGGGCGCGATCATCCCCATCTACAACACCTACCTGCTGGTGAAGACGGCCGGCCGCCCGGGTTGGTGGGTGATCCTCTACTTCATCCCGATCGTCAACATCATCATCCACCTGATCGTCGCGTTGGACGTCGCGCGGGTGTTCGGCAAGGGCAGCGCCTTCGGCGTGTTCATGATCTGGATCCTCGCCCCCATCGGCATCCCGATCCTCGGCTTCGGCAGCGCCCAGTACGTCGGCCCGCGCCCGCAGCAGCAGTTCTGATAGCCCTCGGTCATCGCCCGATTCCTTTGTAGGATCGGGCGATGACCGATGTCGTGCTGGCGGAGAACACCGACGGGGTGCTGCTGCTCACCCTGAACCGGCCGGAGAAGCTGAACGCGTGGACCCCGGCGATGGAGGAGCGGTTCTTCGCCGCGCTGGCCGCCGCGGACGCCGATCCGGCCGTGCGAGCGATCGTCGTCACCGGCGCCGGCCGCGGCTTCTGCGCCGGGGCCGACCTGACCGCGCTGGGCGCGGTCGACCCGTCGGCGATCACCGAGGCCGACATCCATCCCAGCGGCAAGCCCATCAGCTACGCGCTGTCCCTGCGCAAGCCGGTGATCGCCGCGATCAACGGGCCGGCGGCCGGCATCGGCCTGGTCATCGCCCTCTACTGCGACGTCCGGTTCGCCGCGGACGACGCCAAGTTCACCACCGCGTTCTCGCGGCGCGGGCTGATCGCCGAGCACGGCATCGCCTGGCAGCTGCCGCGGTTGGTCGGCGCCAGTCGGGCCATGGATCTCTTGCTGTCCAGCCGGATCCTGCTCGGCGACGAGGCCGGCCGGATCGGGCTGGTCGACCATGTGCTGCCCGTCGACGAGGTGCTGCCGGCCGCGCTGGCCTACGCCCGCGACCTGGCCGAGAACTGCTCGCCGCAGTCGATGGCGATCATCAAGCGACAGGTGCTCGCGGCACTGGAGTCCGGTTTGGACACCGCACGGCGGGAGGCCGTCGAGCTGATGCTCGCCTCGTTCGCCAAGGACGACTTCCGCGAGGGTGTGTTGAGCCACCTGGAGAAGCGCCCGCCGCGATTCGAGGCCCTTGACCCTGACACGGTGTGAGCCCGTAGACCGGACCGCATCATGTTCAGCATCGGAGACTTCGCCCGCCTCGGGCTCGTGTCGGTCCGCATGTTGCGGCACTACGACGGCATCGGGCTGCTGCCGCCGGCCCGTGTCGACGACACCACCGGCTACCGGTGGTACGCCGCCGACCAGCTACCCCGGCTCAACCGGATCGTCGCGCTGCGCAAGCTCGGCTTCAACCTGCACCAGGTGGCCGAGATGCTCGACGACGCCGTGAGCGCCGAGCAGTTGCACGGCATGCTGCGGCTGCGGCGGGCCGAGTTGGCCGCCCAGGTGGCCGCCGACAACGCCCGCCTGGCCCAGGTGCAGGCGCGTCTCCGCAGCATCGAGAGGGAGGGCAAGATGCCGTCGGTCGACGTCGTGCTCAAGAAGGTGCCGCCGGTCCGGATCGCCGAGCTGACCGCGCTCGCCGCCAGCTACGAGCCGGCAGACATCGGGCCGGTGATCCAGCCGCTGTGTGCCCGCGTGTGGGCCGAGATCGAGCGGTCGGGCCTGACCGTCGCGGGGCCGGAGATCGCGTACTACGAGGAAGTTCCGGACGGCGTGCTGGTGCACGCCTCGGTTCAGGTGTCGGGCGAGGTCGAGGTCGACACGCAGTTGCGGCTGACGTTCCTGCCGGGGCTTCAGCAGGCCGCGACCGCCGTGCACCACGGTCCGATGTCCGAGTCCGGCACGACGTTCAACGAGCTGGCCCAGTGGTTGTCCGACAACGGGTATCGCGGTGGGCAGTACGCCCGTGAGGTGTACCTGCACTGCCCGCCGGACGTCGAACAGCGGGGGTGGGTCACCGAGCTCCAGGTCCCGGTGGAACGGGACTGAAGGGGTGGCTGGTCGTGGCCCGCCGCCACGTGACCACGACCAGCCACTCCACAGAGTGTGTCCGTCCTGGCACCCTCCGGCAATGCTCCACTTGGAAGCGCTCTCACCGACCGGTTTAGACCAAACGGCCGACGACATCTTTCACACGATGCATTAAGGCCGAGCCTCCTGCGCGAGCGCCGGCCAGCGCCGCGACTGATCGGAATGGAGCCGCCGACCGCATTCCCGTCGAGTAGCTACTCGGCCAGCAGCTGTTCGCGGAGGATGTCGGCGTGGCCGCAGTGCTGGGCCAGCTCGCGCAGCATGTGCAGGTACACCCAGCGCAGCGGCAGCGGGCCGCGGCGGTTGCCGTGCAGCAGGTCGTCCAGCCCGAGGGACGCGGTCGCGGCACGCGAGGCCGCGCAGGCGTCGCGGTGGGCCTGCTGGACGCCGGCGATGGTGTCGGCGTCGTCGAGCGCGAACGACTCGTCCGGCGTCGCGGGAATCCCGATCTCGGCCCGCGACCGGCACGTGATGCCCTCGTCGAACCAGACCTTCTCGACGAAGGTCGCGTGCTTGACCAGACCCAGCAACGTGGTCCGGGAGGACACGAGCGAGCGACGGGCCTGCTCCTCGGTCAGCCCGTCCAGGCACGCGGTGAGGCCACGGCGGTGCTCGTCGAGGAACGCCTCGAACTGGGCGCGAAGTGGGTCATGGAAGACGTCCATTGAGGACGCCGCCGGGAGTGTGGACATGCCCGGAGCATCTCAGACCACCCCGACAACCGTCACCCAGTTATGGCACATGCGCTCCGCACTTGCCGTTCGAAGGCGAGTGCGGAGCGCATGTGACAATCAACTAGTTGGTGCTGAAGCCGCTGAAGTCCACCTCGGCGGTGGTCCGCGGGGCGTGCGAGATTGCGTAGATGCCGACGTCCTGGGTCGCGGTGGCCGACGGCACGGTGCCGGTGCCGACGAGAGTCCAGTTGGCGCCGTCGGTGGAGTAGTAGCCGCTGAACGTGGTGCCGGTCCGGGTCAGCTTGAGCCACGCCGGGTAGACCGCGCTGGCCACGGAGGCCTGCTGGTCGAGCAGCCCGTCGCCGTCGCTGTCCCAGTCGAGCAGGAAGCCGTTGCCGGGCGTCTCGGCCAGGATCACGTGCCCGGCGCCGGCGTTGGCGTTGGCGATGTCGTTGCGCACCATGATGCCGGCCTTGGCCCAGACGTTGCTGTAGTCCTGGGCGTCGATCCGCACGACCGTGGTGGAGCCGTCATGTTCCTTGCCCGGCAGGTACATCGCGCCGTACTCGTTGACGCTGCCCCACAGGTCCGCGCCCTGGGCCTGGATGCCGAGCCGGTCGCCGACCTGACTGAACTGGGCGGTGGTGGAGGCGAACGTCCGGTACGGACCGGTGACCGGGTGGCTCACGGTCGTCGAGTCGGCGGCGGCCAGCTCGGCCGAATCGCCGAGCACGTAACGGAAATCGGCGCTGGCGTTGACCGAGGACGTGGTGAACAGCTTGTCCGAGGCGGCGATCGTCACCGTGAACGGAACCCGCACCTTCTCCCCCGGCCACACCACCGACCGTGACGGCGTCGTCGTCGGCGTCACCGTGGCGCCGGAAGATGCCTTCAGGGCAAGGGAAACATTGCGCACGGGGGTCGAGCCGTTGTCCACGAACTCCAGCACACCGGTCCGCCGCAACGGATCCGAGCCGGCGGCGTCCCAGGTCAGCGACACGGAGGTGTTCGGCTTGGCCAGCAGGTCGGCGTAGTGCAGGGCCCGAACCCGGTACAGGGCAACACCATGCGCCGGCACGTCGGTGGCGATCGTGCCGGTGGACTCGCTCTTGTCGTGGCTCCACAGGTCCTGCAGCGAGTAGTCGACCGCCTTGGGCAGGCCCAGCGCCGCCGCGGTCGTCGACACGGCCCGCGACGCGTTGGCGGTGTTGAACAGGCCGACGATCACGTCGCCGTTGCGCTCCGTCTTGGCGAACACCTGCGTGTCGGCGTCGCCGGCGATTCGCTTGGCGTCGATGGCGTCCTGATCCACGGCCACCACGTCGGCGTTGCGCAGCAAGGAAAGATCGGTCGGGTCGAGATGCGTGAGATCCGTGCCGAGGAACAGCGGCGACGACGCCAGCGACCACAGGCTCGCCTGCGTCCTGCGTTCGTCCGGGGTGAGGCCGTCATTGTCGCCGTTGCCGATCTCCAGCGAGTCGTAGTCGTTGAAGCCCTTGGGGCCGCCGATGCCGGCCCAGGCCGCGACCTGGTCGAAGCGGGAAGCCACCGAGGCCCACGAGGTCAGCGGGTAGCTGGAGCCGTCGGCCCCGCAGTAGCACTCGACGTCGCCGCCGGTCCGCCAGCCGTCGGCCAGGTCCTGCCACGTCTTGGCGCTGTTGATGTCCAGGCTGTTGGACAGCTCGAGGTGGACCTTGCGGCCGCTGTCGGCCAGTGCCTTCGACCACGCCTCGACGTCCTGCGGGTCCTGCGAGCCGACGCCGTCCAGCTTCAGGTAGTCGATGCCCCAGGACGCGAACTGCTTGGCCCAGCCGTCGATGAACGCCTGCGCGCCGGGCTTGCTGTAGTCGATGCCGACCATGCCGCCGCAGTTGTAGTTGGCCTCGTTGAACGACGTCGCGATGTCCCGGGCGTGGTACGGCGTGCCCTCGATGGCGCTGTTCTGCTCCACGGCCTGCTTCGAGATGCCGGGCGTCATGTACAGGCCGAACTTCAGGCCGAGCGAGTGCACGTAGTCGGCCGTCACCTGGATGCCGCTGCGGGCCCCCTGCGCCGGGAACTTGGTCGAGTCGATCACCCACCGGCCGTACTGGTCGACGTCGGGGCCCTGCGCGCCGGGGCACTGGTACCAGAAGTCGTCGATGTTGACGTACTGGTAGCCCAGCTTGGTCAGCCCACTGTCCTTCATGGCCTTGGCCTGCGCCTCGATGATCGCGGCCGTCGGGTTCTTGCGGATGAAGCTCCAACTGCTCCAGCCCAGCGGCGGCGTCGCCGTCGGCCCGGCTTGGGCGGTGGCACTGTCGGCGGCACTGGCGGCGGCCTGCGGGACGACCGCGGTCAGCCCGCCGATCGCGAGGAGAGCGGCTAACGCCGTGGTCAGGGCGCGATTCCTCATACGTCGGTATTCCTTTCACCCCGGTGTGAAAGCGGCACGACTCCGCTCATGACCGAACGGAATCGAACACGACTCGCCAGAGCTCACCAAACCGGCTGACAGGTGTCAAGACCAGGTGAGGAAGTGGGCAGCCCTCGCCGCCCACCCCGCCGCACGTGAGTGGCTCATTGTCGCTTTTGGGGGCACCTGAGTGGCTCAGGTGCGCGTGGAGCGCAAATGAGCCACTCACGTAGCGAGAGAAAAAGCGCCGGGGTCAGCGGGCGGTGCGGATCATCTCGCCGAGGCGGTAGACCATCCTCGACCCGTCCCCCGGCGACACCGTGGCCCAGTCCTGGCCGTCACGGCCGCGGGAGACCACGCTGTAGTAGCGCCCGGCGGCGTTGTCGAACCAGCTCATACCGGGCAGCCGGCGCACCCGACCGCGCTCGTCGTACAGGCCGACGCCGATCTGCCCGAGCCGCAGCACCTCCGGCTCCAGCACGGCCGCCAGCGCCTTCTGCTGATCCTTGGAGGCCGACGCCGCGGTCCGCCGCGTCACGGCCATCGACGGCAGCGCCGGCCGGCTGTCGCCGTCGCTGCCGACCAGGCCGGCCGGCAGCGAGATCTCCGGCCCCGGCCCGGCTTTGGTCGGCGGCAGCAGGCCGACGATGCTGGCCGCCAACGCCGTGTCCCTGGTCCACTCCAGCCGGACCAGCTGTCCTTCCTGGATCATCAGCACCGCGTCACGCCCCCGCGCCGCCGCGGCCGCGCGCAGCATGGACGCCTGCGTGTCCCGCACGTCCACAGTGGAGATGGTGTCCAGCTGGATGTGCGGCCGGGCCACCAGCGCCAGCGCCGCCGCGATCGGCTGCGCCACCCGCCCATGGTCGGTCACACCACGGGCCTCCAGGTCGGCGTGCACGGCGGCCCGGATGCGCGACCGTTCCTCATACGTCTCCCCGTAGCTGGGGATCTGGAACGGATAGGGCACGGCGCCCAGCCGGAGCTCTTCCCAGAGCATGTCGAACGCGGCCAGCGAGACAGTGACGATCGGTGACATCGCCTTCGAACCTATCGCAAAGCTCGCGCCCGAACAGGTGGAACGACCGACTCACATTGACGACCCCACGCCGACCGCAGTATGTTCGAGTAGAGAACGAGCGTGCGCGATACGAACACCGGACAGAGTTGACCGGATCACCGGAGGACGGCAGATGGCTCGGATCGGGACCCTCGCGGAGGGGGTGGCGGCGGTCGTCCACGACGGCGACACGGTGGCGTTCGAGGGCTTCACGCACCTCATCCCGTTCGCCGCCGGGCACGAGGTGATCCGGCAGCGGATCCGCGGCCTCACGCTGGTCAGAATGACCCCGGACGTCATCTACGACCAGCTCATCGGCGCCGGCTGCGCCCGCAAGCTGGTGTTCTCCTGGGGCGGCAACCCGGGCGTCGGCTCGCTGCACCGGTTCCGCGACGCCGTGCAGCACGAGTGGCCGGCCCCGCTGGAGCTGGAGGAGCACAGCCACGCCGGCATGGCCAACCGCTACGTCGCCGGGGCCTCGGGCCTGCCGTTCGCGGTGCTGCGCGGCTACACCGGCACCGATCTGCCGGCCCAGACCGAGAACATCAAGTCGATCACCTGCCCGTTCACCGGCGAGGTGCTGACCGCGGTGCCGGCGCTGACCCTGGACTCGGCGGTCATCCACGCGCAGCGCGCCGACCGCCAGGGCAACGTGCAGCTGTGGGGCATCACCGGCGTGCAGAAGGAGGCCGTGCTGGCCGCCGAGCGCTCGCTGGTCACGGTGGAGGAGATCGTCGACGAGCTCGAGCCGGTGCCCGGCGCGGTCGTGCTGCCGTCCTGGGCGGTCGGCCACGTGGCTGCGGTGCCGGGCGGCGCGCATCCCTCCTACGCCGCCGGGTACTCGGTGCGGGACAACGACTTCTACCAGGAATGGGACGCGATCAGCCGGGACCGGAACGAGTTCACGCGCTGGCTGGAGGACCTGAAGTGAGCGAGCTTGCGAGCCAATCCTTGGACACGGCCGGCTACACCGCCGACGAGATGATGACCGTCGCCGCGGCGCGGGCGCTGGCCGACGGCGTCGTCTGCTTCGTCGGCATCGGCCTGCCGAGCACCGCCGCCAACCTGGCCCGCCGCACGAACGCCCCGAATCTGGTGCTGGTGTACGAGTCGGGCACGCTGGGGGCCAAGCCGGACCGGCTGCCGCTGTCCATCGGCGACGGCATCCTGGCCGAGACCGCCGACGCGGTGATCGGCGTGCCCGAGGTGTTCAACTACTGGCTCCAGCCGGGCCGGATCGACGTCGGCTTCCTCGGCGCCGCCCAGATCGACAAGTACGGCAACATCAACACCACCGTCATCGGCGGCGACTACCACAACCCCAAGGTGCGGCTGCCCGGCGCGGGCGGCGCGCCGGAGATCGCGGCCTCCTGCAAGGAGGTCATCGTGGTGGTGCGGCAGAGCCAGCGGGCCTTCGTGGACCGGGTCGACTTCGTGACCTCCTTCGGCTTCGGCCGCGGGCCCGGCGAGCGCGAGGCGCTCGGCCTGCGTGGTGGCGGCCCGCGCCGGATCATCACCGATCTCGGTGTGCTGCAACCGGATCCGGACACGTGCGAGTTCGTGCTCACGCACCTGCACCCGGGCGTCGAGCCGGCCGACGTGAAGGCCGCGACCGGGTGGGACCTCGGCGTCTCCCCCGACCTGAGCCGGTCGGCCGCGCCGACCGATGAGGAGCTGACCGTGCTGCGGGCCCTGAAGGCGGCGTCGTGACCACCGACGTGTTCATCGCGGACGCGGTCCGCACCCCCATCGGCAAGTACGCGGGCGGGCTGGCCAAGGTCCGCCCGGACGACCTGGCCGCCGGCACGCTGAAGTCGTTGCTGGCCCGCGCTCCCGGCCTCGACCCGGCCCGCATCGACGACGTGGTGCTGGGCGACGCCAACGGGGCCGGCGAGGACAACCGCGACGTGGCCCGGATGGCGACGTTGCTGGCCGGGCTGCCGGTGTCGGTGCCCGGCAGCACCGTGAACCGGCTGTGCGGCTCCGGCATGGAAGCCGTGATCGGGGCGTCCCGGGCCGTCGCGGTCGGCGACGCGTCCATCGTGGTCGCCGGCGGCGTGGAGTCGATGACGCGAGCGCCGTGGGTGCTGCCCAAGCCCGACCACGCCTTCGACCGCAACCACGAGACGCTGCACTCGACCACGCTGGGCTGGCGCATGGTCAACCCGGCGATGCCCGACGAGTGGACCGTCAGCCTGGGCGAGGCCACCGAGCTGCTGGCCGAGAAGTACGGCATCGGCCGCGACGAGCAGGACGTGTTCGCCGCGGCCAGCCACCACAAGGCCGCGGCCGCCTGGGAGAAGGGCGTCTTCGCCGACGAGATCGTCCAGGTGCCGGGGGCCGAGCTGGACCGGGACGAGAACATCCGGCCGGACACCTCGGTGGCGAAGCTGGCCAAGCTCCGGCCGGCGTTCCGGCCGGACGGCACGATCACCGGCGGCAACGCCTCCCCGCTCAACGACGGCGCCGCCGCGCTGGTCATCGCCGACCAGGCCGGCATCGACTCGTTCGGCGGCCGGCCGCTGGCCCGCATCGCCGCCCGCGCCGCGCACGCCGTCGAGCCCCAGTTCTTCGGCATCGGCCCGGTCGAGGCGGCCAACCGCGCGCTGGCCAGGGCCGGCATCGGCTGGTCCGACCTGAGCGTGGTCGAGCTCAACGAGGCGTTCGCCGCGCAGTCACTGGCCTGCCTGTCGCTGTGGCCCGAGCTCGACCCGACCATCGTCAACCCGCACGGCGGGGCCATCGCCATCGGGCACCCGCTGGGCTGCTCCGGCGCGCGCATCCTGGGCTCGCTGGCCTGGGAGCTGCACCGCCGCGGCGGTGGGTGGGGGCTGGCCGCCATCTGCATCGGCGTCGGCCAGGGCCTGGCCGTCGTCCTGGAAGCGTGAAGGAGAAGCCGGTGAAACTTCCGCACTACGCGTCGGACAGCGAGTCGCATCCGCCGATCTCCAGCGAGCCCTACCGGTCCAGCCTGCTGCGCGTGCCGCGACGGCCGTTACAGCTGATCCCGCAGCACCTGACCGAGGTGACCGGGCCGCTGCTGGGCCAGGACCGGGTCGGCGAGCTCGACCACGACCTGACCCGCCAGCACATCGGGACCCCGCTGGGCGAGCGGATCATCGTCAGCGGGCGGGTGCTGGACGCCAACAACCGGCCGCTGCCCAACACGCTGGTCGAGGTGTGGCAGGCCAACTCGGCCGGCCGGTACGCGCACGACCGGGACCGGCACGACGCGCCGCTGGACCCCAACTTCAGCGGCGTCGGCCGGACCGTCACCGACGCGCAGGGCAACTACCGGTTCGTCACGATCAAGCCCGGGGCCTACCCGTGGCGCAACCACGACAACGCCTGGCGGCCGGCGCACATCCACTTCTCGCTGTTCGGCCGGGCCTTCACGCAGCGGCTGATCACCCAGATGTACTTCCCGGGCGACCCGCTGTTCCCGTTCGACCCGATCTACAACTCGGTGCGGGACGAGCAGGCCCGGCAGCGCATGATCTCCCGCTTCGACCTGGCCACCACACAGCCGGAGTGGGCCCTGTCGTACCAGTTCGACATCGTGCTGCGCGGCAGCGACGCCAGCGTGTTCGAGAACGAGGAGGAGGACGAGTGACCACGCCCTCGCAGACGGTCGGCCCGTTCTTCGCGCTGCCCGACGGCCTGCCCTGGCCCGACGGTCCCGAGGTGGTGGCCGAGGGCACGCCCGGCGCGGTGGTCATCCGCGGCGTCG
Source organism: Kutzneria sp. (assembly GCA_036403095.1). Taxonomy (GTDB): domain Bacteria; phylum Actinomycetota; class Actinomycetes; order Mycobacteriales; family Pseudonocardiaceae; genus Kutzneria. Next base: position 20,589 of record DASWRQ010000393.1, read on the forward strand.
TGTACGACGGGGCCGGCGATCCGGTGCCCGACGCCATGATCGAGACCTGGCAGGCCAGCCCCACCGGCCGCTTCGACCACCCCGACGACCCGCGCGGCGCGGTGGACGAGGGCTTCCGTGCCTTCGGGCGGTCGGCCACCTCCGCGCAGGGCGAGTTCTGGTTGCGCACGGTCAAACCCGGCCCGCTGCCCACGGCAGACGGCGGCGCCGAGGCCCCGCACATCGATGTCACGGTGCTGGCCCGCGGCCTGTTGCAGCGGCTGGTGACCCGCATCTACTGGCCGGACGAGGAGCAGGCCAACGCCGCCGACCCGGTCCTGCAGGCCGTGCCGGCCGAGCTGCGGCACACTCTGATCGCCCGGCGGGACGGCGACGAGCTGCGGTTCGACATCCGGCTGCAGGGCGATGGGGAAACCGTCTTCTTCGAGCTGTGAGGGACGCGTGACGGACTACCGGTGGGCGGGTGCGCCCGAGGGGCCGGTGCTGGTCGTGGGCAACTCGCTCGGCACCGACGCGCGGATGTGGCGGGAGCAACTGCCCGCGCTGGGCCAGGACCTGCGGCTGCTGCTGATCGACCATCCCGGCCACGGCGACGCGGCGGCAGTGCCGGGGCTCGACACCCTCGACGGGCTCGGCGAGCGGGTGCTGCGCCTGCTCGACGAGGCCGGCGTGGAGCGAGCCCACTACCTCGGACTGTCGCTGGGCGGCATGGTCGGCCTGTGGTTGGCGGCCAACGCCCCGGACCGGGTCGACCGGCTGGCGGTGTGCTGCACGACGGCGTACTTCGGCACGCCCGACGCATGGCGGCAGCGGGCGGAAGCCGTGCGGGCCGGCGGAACGGCGTCGATCGCCCCACAGGTGACCGACCGCTGGGTGACCGCCGACCACACCGACCGCGGCTGGTTGGTCGACATGATGTCGAGCGTCGACGACGCCGCGTACGCGGCCTGCTGCGAGGCGCTGGCCACGCTGGACCTGCGGGCTCAGCTGCCGTCCATCACCGCCCCGACGCTGGTGCTGGCCGGCGACGAGGACCGGGCCACGCCCGTGGAGCACGGCCAGGCCATCGCCGACGCCATTCCCGGCGCGCGGCTGAAGGTGGTGCCGGGCGCGCACCTCGCGCCGCTGGAATCACCCGATGCGGTGACTCCGTTGCTGGTGGAGCACTTCACCTCGGTGCGTCGGCAGGTACTGGGCGACGCGCACGTGGACCGCGCGCAGGCGGCCACGACTCCGTTCACCGCGGACTTCCAGGACTTCATCGGCCGCTACGCGTGGGGCGACATCTGGACCCGGCCGGGCCTGGACCGCCGTACCCGCAGCGCGATCACGCTGGCCATGCTGGCCACCCTGCAGCACGAGGACGAGCTGGCCATGCACGTGCGGGCCGCGCTGCGCAACGGGATGACCGTCGAGGAGATCAAGGAGGTGCTGCTACAGGTCGCGGTGTACGCCGGCGTGCCCACGGCCAACCGGGCCTTCCGGATCGCCGACCGGGTGCTGTCTACCCTGGACACACCATGAACGAGACACCCGGGCCCGACGTCCAGACGTTCACTGCCGCTGGATCCGAGGCGACCGCGCGCGGCACCGCCTTCGTCCAGTCGCTCGAGCGGGGCCTGGCCGTGATCCGCGCCTTCGACGCCGAGCACGACGAGCTGACGCTGAGCGATGTCGCCCGCGCCACCGGGCTGACCCGCGCCGCCGCCCGCCGGTTCCTGCACACGCTGGTCGAGCTGGGTTACATGCGCACCGACGGCCGGTTGTTCGCGCTGCGGCCCCGGATCCTGGAGCTGGGCTACGCCTACCTGTCCAGCATGGGCCTGCCCCAGGTGGCCCAGCCGCACCTGGAAACCCTGGTGTCGCAGGTGCACGAGTCCAGTTCGGTGTCGGTGCTGGACGGCGAGGACGTGGTGTACGTGGCCCGGGTGCCGACGAAGCGGATCATGACCGTGAGCATCGCGGTCGGCACCCGCTTCCCGGCCTACGCCACCTCGATGGGCCGGGTGCTGCTGGCCGCGCAGTCCGACGAGTGGCTCGACGACTACTTCGAGCGGGCCGACCTGCGCGCACTGACCCGCTACACCACGGTGGAGCGGCGCCTGCTGCGTGCGCTGCTGGAGCAGGCGCGCGAAAAGGGCTGGGCCCTGGTCGACCAGGAACTGGAGGAGGGGCTGCGGTCGATCGCGGTGCCCATCCACGACCCGGACGGCACGGTGGTGGCCGCGGTGAACGTGTCCGCGCACGCCAGCCGCGGCAGTTCGGAGACCATCCGCGACGAACTGCTGCCACATCTGCGCACCGCCGCCGCGGCGATCGAACACGATCTGCGTGGCAGTCGCCGCCGATGATCGGGTGAACGGGCGCGTCCATTCGCCGGAATGGCCCGCCCGGAATGCCGCATGAAACAAAGGAAACAAACGAAAGGCCCGCCACCCAAGGTGACGGGCTTCGCTCAGCCGAACCGTGTCAGCCGATGACAGTCAGCCGATCTCAGATCGCGCGCACGCCCATGGCCTGCGGGCCCTTCTGGCCCTGACCGACCTCGAACGAGACCTTCTGGTTCTCCTCCAGGGTCTTGAAGCCGTTGCCCTGGATCTCCGAGTAGTGCACGAAAACGTCAGCGCCACCATCGGAAGGGGCGATGAAGCCGAAGCCCTTCTCCGAGTTGAACCACTTGACGGTGCCCTCAGCCACTTGATCTATCTCCTCAAACAGGTACTACGTCTCACCGCAACCACGATGCTACGGGTCTGATCGCGGACGGGGGACTTCACCCGGTTCCCTGCGAGGAGGACCACCGCCCGCGACTTCTTCCGCGAGCGTGGATACGACACGAACACAGAATGCGACCGCACACAGTCAACCACACCGAGTGGCCGAGGTGGAAGTCCGCCACCCGTACAGGTGTGACCGCCCGCACTTCTCCCTCTTGACGCGACAAGAGTTCACCTCTTAAATCATGACTCGAAATAAGGTGTGACGCGCGCACCGCCATCGAGCCTCACACACCGACGGAACCCTGTGAACCTGTCGAACCGAGGTGCTGCCGTGCGACCAACGCTGCTCGTCGTGCCCCTGATGCTCGTGGCGGGAATGGTGGCCGCCCCGGCCGCGAACGCGGCCAACGAGTCCGTCAACATCTGGCTGACCACCACGAACGACTCCGGTGGCCGCAATGTCACGAGGGGCCTGCAACAGCAGACCCCGATCAACTTCACCGCCGGCACCGGGTCCGGCCAGCAGACCATCACGGTCGACGAGAACACCCGGTACCAACAGTTCGAGGGCGCCGGCGCGTCGTTCACCGACACCGCCGCGTACCTGATGAACTCCAGCGGCGCGCTGTCGGCGACGACCCGCACCGCCACCATGCAGAAGCTGTTCGACCCGGTCAACGGCATCGGGCTGGACTTCCTGCGCAACCCCATGGGCGCGTCCGACCTGGCCCGCAACAGCTACAGCTACGACGACGGCGGGGCCGACCCGAACCTGAACAACTTCACCCTGTCGCACGACATGGTCGACGTCATCCCGCTGACCAAGCAGGCCAAGCAGCTCAACCCGGCGCTCAAGGTGATGGGCTCGCCGTGGACCGCGCCGCCGTGGATGAAGGACAACAACTCCTACATCCAGGGCTGGTTGCAGTCGCAGTACTACCAGGCCTACGCCAACTACTTCGTCAAGTACATCCAGGGCTACGCCGCCCAGGGCATCCCGGTGGACTACGTCTCGGAGCAGAACGAGCCGACGGTCGGCGGCGACTACCCGGGCATGAACTGGAACGGCTCCGGGCTGGCCGTCTTCGCCAAGAACAACCTGCTGCCCGCGCTGCACAACGCCGGGCTGTCGACCAAGGTGCTCGCGCTGGACTGGAACTGGGACACCTACGACAGCTTCGCCGCGCCGACGGTCAACGACGCGTCGATCCGCAACGACGCCAACTTCGGCGGCGTGGCGTGGCACGGCTACGGCGGCAACATCTCCTCCCAGACCACGGTGCACAACCAGTACCCGTCGATGAACATGTACGAGACCGAGCACTCCGGCGGCACCTGGATCGCCAACCAGCAGAACGAGGACATGAGCAACATCATCGACTACACCCGCAACTGGGACCGTAGCGTGGTGAAGTGGAGCCTCGCGGTCAACGAGTCGATGGGCCCGCACAACGGCGGCTGCGGCACCTGCACCGGCCTGATCACGGTGCACCAGAACGACAGCCGGCGCGGCCAGGTCGACTACAACATCGAGTACTACGACATGGGCCAGCTGACCAAGTTCGTCAAGCCCGGCGCCACCCGCATCGCCTCCAACGACGGCGCCGTGCGCAACGTCGCGTGGATCAACCCGGACGGCTCCAAGGCCCTGGTGGCCTACAACGGTTCCGGCAGCGCGCAGAGCGTGCGGGTCAACTGGGGTAACGAGTCCTTCACCTACTCGGTGCCGGCGGCCACCAGCGCCACGTTCACCTGGACCGGCACGCAGGGCGGCGGCACCACCCCGCCGCCGGCCGGCCACACCATCACCGGCATCGGCGGCAAGTGCGTCGACGTCGCCGGGGCCAGTTCGGCCAACGGCACCCAGGTGCAGCTCTACACCTGCAACGGCACCGCCGCGCAGACGTGGACCCAGTCCGGCAGCGCGCTGCAGTCGCTGGGCAAGTGCCTGGACGTGTCCGGGGCCAGCACGGCCAACGGGGCCAAGGTCCAGTTGTACGACTGCAACGGGTCCGCGGCCCAGCAATGGACGCAGAACGCACAGCGCGAACTCGTGAACACCGGGTCCGGGAAATGCCTCGACGCGACCAACCAGAGTTCCGCCGACGGCACGCCGCTGCAGATATGGACCTGCGCCGGTGGGGCCAACCAACAATGGACGTTGAACTGACGTCCTGATTGACCGAATTCTCCGGCCCGACCCGTCGCGCGTTCCGCCCGCGGCGGGCCGGGCCGGTTCCACCGTTCCAAAAACCGGTCGCCACCTGCGGTTTTACCTCCGAACGCACTATTGATCGGTGCCCGATCGGACGGTATGAATACGACACGGAATAGGTCCACCCGCCCCCCGCCGTCGCGGCGAGGACCGATTCCGTGAAATGCCGGATTTCCCCCCTGCCTGCACGATTCCGGCCGTGCGATACCCGTAGGAGATCGACCATGCGCATCACCACGACAAGAGCGGTGCTGGCGGCCGCGCTGCCGGTGGCGGCGACCGCGGCCATGCTGGTGGTCCAGCCCGCCGCGACGGCGGCCCCGGCCGCGGGCGGCGCCTTCCCGGCCCACTACTCGGCGCCCTATCTCCAGATCAGCGACGCCGACGCCGGCCAGATGGCGTCGGACATGAACGCGACCGGCACGAAGTTCTACACGCTGGCGTTCCTCACGCCGCAGTCCGGCTGCACGCCGGTGTGGGAGGCCAACGGCACCGGCGTCGGCTCGTTCAAGACGCAGATCACCGCGCTGCAGAACGCCGGCGGCAACGTGATCCCCTCCTTCGGCGGCGCCGAGGGCGGCGAGCTGGCCCAGACCTGCACCAACGTCTCGAGCCTCACCGCCGCGTACGCCAACGTGGTCAACCAGTACGGCACCCCACGGCTGGACTTCGACATCGAGGGCAGCGTCATCAAGGACACCGCCTCGATCGCCCGGCGCGACCAGGCGCTGGCCGCGCTGCAGGCGCAGAACCCGAGCGTGCAGGTCGACTACACGCTCGCGGTCGGCACCGACGGGCTCGAGAGCGACCAGTTCACCGTGCTCAACGACGCCAAGGCCAAGGGCGTGAAGATCTCCGTCATCAATCTGATGGTGATGGACTTCTACGACGGGCAGCCGGTCATCAACGACGCCTTGTCCGCCGCGCGCAACGCCGCCAACCAGATCGCCAGCCTGTACGGCATCTCCACCACCGCGGCGTACAACAAGATGGGCCTGACGCCCATCGCCGGCCGCAACGACGACGGCGCCCAGTTCAGCCAGACCGACGCCCAGACCCTGGAGACCTTCGCCGCGCAGAACGGCGTGGCCGAGCTGTCCTTCTGGGAGCTGCAGGACTACGACCGGGCCACCGGCTACGCGTACTCCCGGATCTTCCAGAAGATCACCGGCGGCACCACCCCGCCCCCGCCGCCGCCCACCGGCGGCACCATCACCGGCATCGGCGGCAAGTGCGTCGACGTCGCGGGGGCCAGTTCGGCCAACGGCACCCAGGTGCAGCTCTACACCTGCAACGGCACCGCCGCGCAGTCCTGGTCGCACTCCGGCAACAGCTTCCAGTCCCTCGGCAAGTGCCTCGACGTCGCCGGCGCCAGCACCGCCAACGGGGCCAAGGTGCAGCTCTACGACTGCAACGGCACCGCCGCGCAGCAGTGGACCGTCAACGCGCAGAAGGAGCTCGTGAACACCGGCTCCGGCAAGTGCCTCGACGCGACCAACCAGAGCTCCGCCGACGGCACCCCGCTGCAGATCTGGACCTGCGCCGGCTCCGCCAACCAGCAGTGGACCCTCAACTGAGGTGACACCGGCCAGACGAGGGGCCTGCCAGACGCCAGGGCGGGCCCCTTTGTCAAGCCCCGAGCGCTCGGAAAGGACCATTCCTCACGTTGAACGTGAGGAATGGTCCTTTCCCAACGTTTGCCGTCACCCGTTCAGGTTATTTTGATCAACCTCGAGCCGTGGGCCGGGATGGCCGTCGCGGTCCAGCTTCCGTTGAAGGAACCCAGATCCGTGCGCGAGACCAGGTCCCGCACCGGGTGGCTGCCGCTGATCCCCAGATCGCTCCAGTTGACGGTGATGTTGGCGCTCGAGGATCCGAGGTTGTAGACCGCCACCGCCCACGAGCCGTCGGGCAGTTGCTTGCGCCACTTCTGCAGGGTGCCGCTGGTGATCCGGGTCGGGAACCGAGCGGATTGGTCCACGGCAACAACTTCCGGGTTGGTCAGGATCGAAACGGCCCCGCTGTCGAGGAAGTACACGTCGCCGCCCACGTACAGCGGCGCGGAGGCCATGGACCAGAAAGTCATCACGCTCTGCCGCTCGGTGCTGCTGATCCCGTCCTGGATGGCGCTGCCCGAGTTGTTGGAGATGGGCATCGAGTCCAGGTCGGGGAAGTAGCCCGCACCCAGCCCACCCAGCCAGTTGGGCAGGTCGTTCCACCGGGCGCTGACGGAACTCGTCCACGTGGACAGCGTGCCGCAGTAGCACTCGACGTCGGTGTCGATACGAACATCGTTGGCATAGCTGGACAATTGCGATTCGATGGACTGCGGCACGGGCCAGGCGCTGGCGGTGAGCCAGATGCTGCGCCCGGTCTGGTCGATGGCCCGCGACCACGCCTGCACATCGGCGACGTTGTCGGCGGTGATGCCGTCCACCTTGATCAGGTCGACGCCCCACGAGGCGAACTTGCCGGCGACCGAGTTGATGTACGCCTGAGCGCACGAGTTGCCGTAATTGATCTTCCACGAGCTGCCCCAGCCGTTGGTGGCAGTGAGCGGCTGCTGGGCGATGTCCTTGGTGTGGCAACTGGTCCCGACGATCGGGGCGTTCTTGTCGTAGACGCCCTTGTCCAGGCCCACGGTCGTGTACAGGCCGAGCAGCAGCCCCTCGTTGTGCACGTGGCCGGCCACCCCGGCGATGCCGTCCGGGAACCTGGTCGCGTCGGGGTCCGGAATCCCGTTGCCGTCGGTGTGGCCGTTGAACGACAGGTCGGCGTTCCAGCCGGAGTCGATGTTGATGTACCGGTAGCCGGCCGACTTCAGCTTGGACGCCACCGCGTCGGCCGCACCCTCCACGTGCGACTCGGTCAGCCAGCTCGTGCCGTACGTGGCCCGGGTCGAGGACTCCACGCTCCAGCTGCTCCACCCCATCCCCGGCGTGGCAAAGCTGGTCTTGGCGTACGCCGGACTCGCGCCCGGCAACAGGACGGCGACGGCCACAACCGCCGCGGCGACCGCAGTGAGACGACTGGACATGGGCAGTCTCTTTTCTCCCGATCAGCGCTGATCAGGGCAAACCCACGGTAACCGGGGTTTGTTTCCGCCGTCAACTATCTCCGTGGACCGCTCGTCAAAGGAGAAGCGGGCGGAGGCGACGAGCCGGCCGGACAAGTCGTCCTGGACGCCGAATGCGCCGCGGTGGCCGGACGTGGACAGCGATCCCAAGGACCCGGTCCCCTTGGTCGACCGCGCCATTGATCAGGCGCGCCGAAGTCGAACGGAGCCCGATCGACGCCCTCGAAGGACGCCGATCGCAGCGCTCAGAAGCAGTCGAGCAGGTTTGTGAGGAAGAGGAAGAGGGAGAACACCCAGATCCCGGCCAAGCGCCACACCGATGGCCGCCCGAGGGTGTCGGTACGCACCAGGACCACGCCCAGCAGCAGCTTGCCGATCGTGGACCGCAACGCCCACTGGAACAGCGCCCGGTGCACGAACGACACCGCCAAGTAGCTGCCGACCAGCGCGAGAACGGCTTGCCAGCCCGGCGGATCCGGATGGGTGAGCAGAAAGACGCCGAACGCGATCACCATCGCGAACGAGTGCAGCAGGACGTCGATGAGCACCGCGACCCGCCAACGGGCCGTGCGCTCATCCGGCTCGTGCGGGTTCCACCGGTGCACGACGATCAGCCCGAACGACCTGTCCTGCACGTCCAATTGTTCCCCCATACGGCCATGATGCCCGAAAACCCGGCGGAGCGACGGTCAGCTAAATCCCGGGAGGAGCACATCACATGGCCGAGGACGCCGTGGGCCGACAACGCCGAAGGGTCCCGGGTGGTTGCCCGGGACCCCTCGGCCGAACGGTGGATCAGATCATCGCCTCGGTCAGATCTCAATCGTGTGCTTCGGCCCGGTGAACCACTTGCGGGCCGAGGCGAACCACCAGATGGCGATCAGCAGCACCAGCCCGCCGACTGCCAGCGGGGCGTAGTTGACGGCGGTCCAGCTGAAGTCGGCGGCGCCGGGGACGCCGGCCGGCACGGTGGGCAGGATGAAGTAGACCGAGATGATGACGATCTCGATGATGGCGGTCCAGCACATCCACTTGTAGTTGCGGCCGAGGGTCCACGGCCCGGGCACGAACGAGGAGCCGGCCCGCAGCCGCAGAGCGATGGGGATGAGGAAAGCCAGGTACAGGCCGATGACGGCGACCGAGACGACGGCGTAGAAGGCGGTGGGCACGCCGGCGGAGCTCTTATAGAGGGCGGGCAGCGTGAGCACGAGACCGGCGACGCAGGAGCCGATCACGGCGTTTACGGGCACCCGGTTGGAGTTCAGCCGCGACCACAGCCGGTGCCCGGGGACGGCGCCGTCACGGCTGAAGGCGTAGCTCATCCGGGACGTGCTGGTCACGCAGCTCATGCCGCAGCAGAACTGCCCGATGGCCGAGATGCCGATGACCACGATGGCCAGGTTGGAGTTCAGCGCGGTGGTGATGATCGAGCCGACGAAGCCGGCCTGCTTGTTGATCTCGTCGACGTTGGTGGCAGCGAACAGGAAGGCCAGCAACAGGATCCAGCCGCCGATGGCCGAGTACAGGATGGACTGCCAGATGCCGCGGGCGGCGGTGCGGGCGGCCCCCTTGGTCTCCTCGGAGATGTGCGCGCAG
>DASWRQ010000394.1:0-23155 GCA_036403095.1 Kutzneria sp.
TCTGGAAAAAAACGACGCGCCTCGTCCGGCCATGAGCCGGGCGGGGCGCGTCCGTGATCACGCCGTGTTGCAAACACCTTGCCGGAGCGTGAGCGTTACTCGGCCGCACGGGTGATGACCCCTCACATGTGCCGTTTTCGCGTTTTGCCAGGTCAGAGGGAGAACGGTTTCAATTGAGCCCTCCCGAACCTGGCAGTCAGCTGAGTGTTTGCGCCGAACACTGCGTGAAACGGCCACTTCTGTCGCACCATGTTCCGCGTGCAGGACGATCACACGAACAGCAGACTTGCCCTGCTGATGCGCAGACAGCCCGTGCAGGCAAGGGGAGCGGCCACCGTGACCGCGATCCTCGACGCTTGCGAGGCGCTGTTGGCCGAGCGGGACTACGACTCGATCACCACGGCGCGCATCGCGGAGTCCGCGGGCATTCCCATCGGGTCCTTCTACCAGTACTTCCCCGACAAGCGGTCGGTGGTGCGGGCGCTCGCGCTGCGCAGCACCGACAAGTTCCTCACGGAGGTCGAGGAGTACTTCACGGCGGCGCCGGACGACTGGCGCCAGGCTGTGGCCGGAGTTCTGGCGGTACACGAGCGCATGCGCAAACAGGACGCCAGTTTCGGGCGCGTCCGGTTCGCAGAAGTGCTCGACAACCACCTCGAGGACCCGGAAGCCGACCACCGGCGCATGATCGCCGACCGACTCGGCGCCCTGTTCGCCACGCGTTACAAGGTGCGCAAGGGCGCGGGTTACCGGCTGGCGTTCCTCGCAGCGGTGGAATCCGGCGGGTCACTGCTGCAGATGGCCGACCGGGTGCCCAGCCGGCAGCGACGCCAAGTGGTCGGGACGGCACAGGAAGTCATGACTACGCTGTTGGCCAAGGCGCTCGAGAAGAGCTGACGGCGAGAGGACCCGCGCGCGGATGGCCACCGACCTGTCGAGTTTCCCTCGGATCCAGTTGGGACAGTGGCCATCGCCGCTCCAGCCGTGCCCGCGGCTGTCCGATCGACTGTCCGCGGGTCGGCCGGGACCGACGGTCCTGGTCAAGCGGGACGACGTGAGCCTGCTCGGCGTCGGCGGCAACAAGCTGCGGAAACTCGAGTTCCTGCTGGGCGCCGCCGTCCGTGACGGCGCCGAGCGGGTCGTCACCTTCGGGGCGGTCCAGACCAACCACGGCCGGCTCACCGCGGCCGCGTGCGCGCGCCTCGGGCTGCCGTGCGACCTGGTGCTGACGCGCGCCGTGCCGCGCGACGGCGAGGCGTACGAGCGGTCCGGCAACATCCTGCTCGACCGCCTGTACGGGGCGACCGTGCACCTGGTCGACACCGACGAGGAGGCCGAGGCTCGTCACCAGGAGTTGTTGGCCGGTCACGGAAACGTGGTGTCCATCCCGGTTGGTGGCTCCACCGGCGTAGGGGCACTCGGCTATGTGGCCGTGGTCGCCGAACTCATCGAGCAGTTCGGCGACACCGGCGTGTGGCCCACTCGTCTGGTCGCGCCGTTGGCCAGCGCCGGCACGGCCGCCGGCTTGTTGGTCGGCGCGGCCGCCTTCGGCTGGGAGATCGACGTCGAGCTGATCGCCGTGTCCCGCCCGGCCGAAGCCGCGCGCCAGGTGTTGCTGCCGCTGCTGGCCGAGACGGCCGCGCTGTTGGACATCGCGCCGCCGTCGCTGGACCGCGTCCGCATCACCGACCGCACCCTCGGTCCCGGCTACGGCCAGCCCACCGCGGAAGTCTGGCGGGCGATCTCGCTGTTCGGCTCGACCGAGGCGATCACCCTGGAACCGGTCTACTCCGGCAAGACCGCCGCCGGTCTGGTGTCACTCGTCGAGGACGGCTCCATCGGCGCCGACGAGATCGTCCTGTTCCTCCACACCGGCGGCCTGCCCGGCCTCTTCGCCTACACCCCCGAAGCCACCGCTTTCCTCGGCTCGTGAAGTTGGGAAGGGACCGTTCCTCCACTCGGAGTGGAGAAATGGTCCCTTCCGAGCGCACGGTTGGCCGGGATCGGGTTGCCCGTGACTGTCGGGTGGTGTGAGGTGGCGGGCGTGACAGCTACTTCTGACTCGGGCGTCTTCGACGTGATCGTGATCGGCGCCGGCGCGGTCGGCGAGAACGTCGCCGCCCGGGCGGTGCGAGGCGGGCTGACCGCGGCCCTGGTCGAGCACGAGCTGGTCGGCGGCGAGTGCTCGTACTGGGCGTGCATGCCGAGCAAGGCTCTGCTGCGGCCCGGTCACGCGCTGGCCGCCGCCCGCAGGCTGCCGGGCGTCCCGGTCGGCGATCACCTGGACGCCGCCAAGGTGCTGGCGCGCCGCACCTACTTCACGTCCAACTGGGACGACGCCGGCCAGCTCGAGTGGGCCGACGGCGCGGGCATCACCGTGATCCGCGGCAAGGCCCGGCTGGACGGTGAGCGCCGGGTCGTCGTCGGGGACCGGACGCTGACCGCCAGCCAGGCCGTCGCCGTCTGCACCGGCAGCGTGCCGGTGATCCCTCCGCTGGAGGGTATTGCCGACACGAGGGTGTGGACGTCCCGCGACGCCACCTCGGCCAAGGAGGTGCCGGGCCGGCTGATCGTGCTCGGCGGCGGCGTGGTCGGCGTGGAGCTGGCCCAGGCGTGGCGTCGTCTCGGGTCCGAGGTGGACCTGGTGATCACGAGCGAGCTGCCGTTGCCCCGGCTGGAGCCGATCGCCGGCGAGCTCGTCGCCGAGGGCCTGCGCGAGGACGGCATCCGCATCCACGCCGGCGCGAAGGCCGTGCGCGTCTCCCGTGACGGCGACGGGGAGATCTCCCTCGGCCTGTCCGACGGCACCGTGCTCAAGGCCGACGAGCTGCTCGTCGCCACCGGCCGCCGGCCCGCGACCGAGAGTGTCGGCGTGGAGACGGTCGGCCTGAAGCCCGGCGACACGCTGCACGTCGACGACTCCGGGCAGGTGTCCGGGGTGGACGGTCAGTGGCTGTACGCCGCCGGCGACGTCACCGGCCGCGCGCTGCTGACCCACCAGGGCAAGTACGCCGCCCGCGTGGTCGGTGACGTGATCGCCGCGCGGGCCAAGGGCCCGGTGGAGACGCCGCCATGGAGCCAGTACACGGCCACCGCCGACCACGCCTGCGTGCCGGCCGTCGTGTTCACCGACCCCGAGGTTGCCTCGATCGGCCTCACCGCCGCGCAGGCGGCCGCCGCCGGCATCGACACCCGCGTGGTCGACCTGGACATCGCCGTCGCCGGCTCGTCCGTGCACGCCGACGGCTACCGCGGCAAGGCCCGCATGGTCGTGGACGAGCAGCGCAAGGTGCTCGTCGGCGTCACCTTCGTCGGCCAGGACGTGGCCGAGCTGCTGCACTCCGCCACCGTCGCCATCGTCGGCGAGGTGCCCCTGCACCGCCTGTGGCACGCGGTGCCGTCGTACCCCACGATCAGCGAGGTCTGGCTCCGCCTGCTGGAGGCATACGGCCTGTAAAGCCCCTTCACGGCTTCGATTTACGACAGGGCGAGGCTCAGGGTGTGGGTGGCGATGGACTTGAGGGTCGGGTCGTCGGCGGTGCTGGGACGTCCGATCCAGACGGTCTCCACGAGCCGGACGGTGCCGCCGGTGCGATTGCTGGTGAACGCGGCCCGGTCGAACGAGGTCGGGCCGCCCGGCCAGGGGCGCTCCTTGAGCAGCTCGGTGATGCCGCCGGCGCCGGGCTGTTCGGCCAGCGTCTGGAACTGGGCGGCCGGCTCGGCCGTGGCGAAGCGGATCTCGGCCACGGCGACGCCGGCCGGGTTGCCGGCGTTCTCGGCCCGGTAGTTCCACCGACGCAGGTCCACGCACGGGTTCTGGCCCAGCCACGCCTGCACGTCGCCATACGCGTGGTCGGCGCAACGGCTGCCGTCGTCCACGCCGTCGACCCTGATGTAGCCGCTGGACGCCTGCGGCGCGGCCGGGGCGGAGCCGCTGCTGGTGAGGGCGGCGACGATGCTGCCGACGGCGAGCGCGCCGATCAACGCGGCGGCGCCGATGGGCAGCCAGCGACGACGCTTTTTCGCCGGCGGCTCGGCCGGCGCGGCCTTGGCGAGGGAGAAGCCCTCGGCCACCAGCTCGGGCGTGGTGAACCGCTCGTCCGGGCACAGATGAATAAGGAGCCCACCGGCCTGCTCGGCGGTCAGCGCCGGCGCGCCCGCGGCCACGTCCCGCACGGCGGCCAGCAAGGTCGTGGGCATCGGGTGCAGCACGCGGATGCCGCGATCCACGTCCAGCTGCGGCTGCGTCACCTGACCGACGTAAGGGCCGACGGCCAGAATCAGCCGAACGGGTAAGCCGGTATCGCGGACCGCTTCGGCCACGGCCTCGGCCCCGCCGACCGCCTCGGCCGCCGGATTGACCGTCGGATCCGGGCCGACCAGCGGCCAGCCGTCGATCTTCCACTGGCCGGCGACCGGCGCGTCCAGCCGCATCGCCGGGTCCGGCAGGTCCACACCGGCCACCACCACGACGGCGTTGGCCAGCAGCAGCACCACGTCCACCGGCCGGGACCGGCCCGGCGGCAGGTAGCCGGCCAACGCCACGCCGCCGAGCACGGCGTCGCCGCCGCCCCACGACGCCAGCGCCGACTTGACGTCGGCCGCCACCGCGGACTGCGCGTCGCCCAGTCGCACCAGGCGCACGGCGCCACCTCCCAGCTGCTGCATATCCCGAGGGCACAACGGTAACCGGCCCCGATGGTGACGCCACGTCCCGGTCTGTGACTGAGCTCACCCGTGTCGGTGCCCCCTCCACCGGGTGATCTCTGACCCGGGATGTGCCCGCTGCGGTGGCGGGCGGTCCCGGGTACAGGGCAGAATGGCGCATCGGCTTGATCCGCTGGTGGTCACGGCACGTGTGAGGGCGTAGGGGAAGACGTCCCTCGGCAGGTGCGGAGGTCAGCAGTGAACAACCGTGGCAAGACCAGTGGCGTGGTGTACGTCCACTCGTCGCCGTCTGCGGTCTGTCCGCACGTCGAGTGGGCCATCTCGGGCACCCTCGGGGTCCGGGCCGACCTGCGCTGGTCGGCGCAGCCGGCCGCGCCCGGGCAGTTGCGCGCGGAATGCGCGTGGACCGGCGACCCGGGCACCGGCGCGCAGCTTTCCGGCGCGCTCAAGGCGTGGCCCATGATCCGGTTCGAGGTCACCGAGGACCCCAGCCCCGGCGTGGACGGCGAGCGGTTCTGCTTCGCCCCCGGCATCGGGCTCTGGCACGCCCGGGCCGCGGCCAACGGCGACATCGTGGTGGCCGAGGACCAGCTGCGCGCGCTGGCCGCCAAGGCCAGAGCCGGCGAGTCCTTCGCGCACGGGGTCGACGGCCTGCTGGGCAAGCCGTGGGACGACGCGCTCGAGCCGTTCCGACGGGCCGGCGACGGCGCGCCGGTGACCTGGTTGCACCGGGTGGGCTGACTCGTGGCACCCTCGATCGTGTGACCCCGCAGGCCTCACCCAACCGGTCGACGTTGACCTGGCTGATCCCGATCACGCTGCTCATCGCGGTCTGCGCGCTGGTGGGCGGCCTGATCGCGCGTCAGCTCTACGCCACGTCCAAGCCGGTCGACACCAAGTCGCCGCCGGCCGTGGTCAACGCACCCGCGACGTCGCCCCACGACCCCAATGACACCACCACGGTGTTTTTCACGGACTTTGCCACCAGCGACCCCAATTTCGAGCTGGTGCGGCAGGCGCTGCAGAGCTACTTCAACGCCATCAACAAGCGGGACTTCGACAAGTGGCGGCAGGTCATGACGCCGGCCGTCGGGGCGACGCAGACCAGGGCGGACTGGACCAAGGGCTTCAAAACCACGACCGACAAGGGTATGTACGTCTACCGCATCGAGGCCACCGACGTCGGTGCGGACGTGTTCGGCTCGTTCACCAGCACGCAGGACGTGGCCGATGCGCCCAAGGATCTCAAGGAGCCCTGCATCCGGTGGAACATGGTCTGGCCGATGGTGAAGATCGACAACGTCTTCCGGATCGACGGCCCCAGCATCGTCTCCCGGAAATGTGACGCATGAGAAAAGGCCCTTCCCGTCGAGGCGGGAAGGGCCTTTTCCTTCGGTACGGGGATCAGGCCTTGGTGAAGGCCAGCGCCACGTTGTGGCCGCCGAAGCCGAACGAGTCGTTGATCGCCGCGTTTAGCTCGATCTTGCGCGGCTGGCCGGCGACGACCTCGTGCAGCAGCGCCGGGTCCGGGTTCAGCAGGTTGGCGGTCGGCGGGATCACGTTGTCCCGCACCGACAGCGCGGTCGCGATCGCCTCCACCGCGCCCGACGCGCCCAGCAGGTGGCCCAGCGAGCCCTTCGGCGCGGTCAGCAGCGGGTGGTCGCCGATCGCCCGGTTGATGGCGATCGACTCGATCGTGTCGCCGACCGGGGTGGAGGTCGCGTGGCAGTTCACGTGGCCGATGTCGGCGGGGGACAGGCCGCCGTTGCGCATGGCCGCCTGGATGGCCCGCAGCTGGCCGTTGCCCTCCGGGTCGGGCGCGGTGATGTGGTGCGCGTCCGAGCTGGTGCCGATGCCGGCGAGCCGGGCGTAGACCTTGGCGCCGCGCGCCTTGGCGAAGTCGGCCCGCTCCAGCACCATGATGCCCGCGCCCTCGCCGAGCACGAAGCCGTCGCGCTCGCCGTCGAACGGCCGGGAGGCCTTCTCCGGCTCGTTGTTGCGCGTCGACATGGTCCGGGCCTGGGCGAAGCCGGCCATGGTGATGCCGGTGATGCACGCCTCGGCGCCGCCCGCGACCACGACGTCCGCCTCACCGCTGCGGATCATCCGGTACGCCCAGGCGATCGCCTCCGCGCCGGAGGCACAGGCCGACACCGGGGCGTGCACCCCGGCGCGAGCCCTGAGCGACAGGCCGACGTGCGCGGCCGGGCCGTTGGGCATGAGCATCGGCACCGTCAGCGGCGACACCTTGCGCAGGCCCGCCGTCTCCAGCAGGTCGTCCTGCGCGAGCAGCGTGAGCGCGCCGCCGATGCCGGTGCCGATGATCACCGCGAGCCGCTCCGGCTCGACGGTGTTCTCGTCATGACCGGCGTCGGCCCAGGCCTGTCGGGACGCCACCATCGCGACCTGTTCGCTGCGGTCGAGCCGCCGGGCCTCGACCCTGGGCAGGATCTCGGTGGGTTCTACCTTGAGCTGCGCGGCGATCTGCACCGGCAGCTCGTACTTGTGCACCCAGTCCGCGTCCAGGGTCGACACCCCGCTGCGGCCGGCGAGCAGGCCGTCCCAGGTGGACGCGACGTCCCCGCCCAGAGGGGTCGTCGCGCCGACACCGGTGACGACGACGTCGACAGAGCTCACTGCGCCTCCGCTCTACTGCTTTTCGTTCCCCGACAGCTCAGACGTGGCTCGCGATGTAGGTCACCGCGTCGCCGACGGTCTTCAGGTTGGCCAGCTCGTCGTCCGGGATCTTGACGCCGAACTTGTCCTCGGCCTGCACCGCGATCTCGACCATGGACAGCGAGTCGATGTCCAGGTCGTCCACGAACGACTTGTCCACCGTCACGTCGTCCACGGCGACACCGGCGACCTCTTCGACGATCTCGGCCAGGCCGGCGCGGATCTCCTCGTTCTCCACCTTGTCGTTCCTTTCGTCGTGAATCCCGGCGGTGCGGGTGCGCCCGCCGGAAGATCTCTGCTGGGCGCCCGTCACGGGCAGATGGCCACCTGGCCGGAGTAGGACAGGCCGGCGCCGAAGCCGACCAGCAGCATCATGTCGCCGCTGGAGATCCGGCCGTCGGCCCGCATGTGGTCGATGGCCATCGGGATCGAGGCCGACGAGGTGTTGCCCGAGTGGATGATGTCGTCGGCCACCACCATGTCCTCGCGGGCGCCGCGGGCGCGCAGCTTCTTGGCGATGTGCTCGACGATGCGCAGGTTGGCCTGGTGCGGCACGAGCACGTCGATGTCGGACAGCTTCACGCCGGCCGCCTCCACCGCGCGCTCGGCGATCGGCGCGATCTGGGTGGTGGCCCAGCGGAAGACCGACTGGCCCTCCTGGAAGATGTGGCCGTTGTCGGTCAGCCCGATCATGTCCACCAGGTCGCCGGAGCTGCCCAGCACGGCCGGCGCGATCAGCGGCTCGTCGGCCGGGCCGACCACGCAGGCGCCCGCGCCGTCGGCGAAGATGATGCAGTTGCCGCGGTCGGACCAGTCCACCCAGTCGGTGAACCGCTCGGCCCCGATCACCAGCACCTTCTCCGCGCTGCCGCCGCGGATCATGTCGCTGGCCACGGTCAGCGAGTACGGGAAGCCGGCGCACGCGGCGTTCAGGTCGAACGCGGCCGGCGACCGCACACCGATCCGGTCCGCGGTCTGCGCGGCGGCATTGGGGATGTTGCCCGGCATGGTGCAGGTGGCCACCATGACGGTGTCGATCTCGCCGGCCGACACGCCGGAGTCGGCCAGCGCCTTGGCGCCGGCCGCGACGGCCATGTCCACCAGCGACTGGTCCGGGTCGGCCAGCCGGCGCTCGATGATGCCGACGCGCTGGCGGACCCACTCGTCGTTGGTCTCGACGCCCATCGCCGCGATGTCGTCGTTGGTGACGATCCGGTTGCCCTGCGCGCTGCCGAAGCCCAGCAGCCGCGTGCCGGCCGGGCCGGTGCGGCCGATCAGACCGGGTCGCTCGCTCACTGCCGCACCTCGCTAGCGCTCGGTGTCCGCGTTCGCGGACGCCCTGCGTTGAATGGTTCGCTCGCAAGCTCGCTCACGCGGACACCGCCTCCACTGCCTTGTCCAGGTCCGCCGGGGTCTTGACCGCGATCGGGTTGGTCACGACGCCCTTGAGCTGCCGCTTGACCAGACCGGTGAGCGCGCCGCCCGGGGCCAGTTCGATGGTGGTCGTCACGCCGGCGCGGGCCAGCGTGTCCATGCACAGGTCCCAGCGCACCGGCAGGGTCACCTGGGCGACCAGCCGGCCGAGCATCTCCGGGCCGCTGGTCACGACGGAACCGTCCGCATTGGACAGCAGCGGCCGGATCGGGTCCGCGGTCCGGACGCCCGCGGCCCGCTCCCGCAGCGTGTCCCGCGCCGGGTCCATGTAGTGGGTGTGGAAGGCGCCCGCGACCTTCAGCATGATGACCTTGGTGCCGGCCGGCCGCTCGTCGGCCAGCTTCTGCAGCGCGGTCAGCGACCCCGCGGCCACCGTCTGGCCGGCGCCGTTGCGGTTGGCCGGGACCAGGCCGTACTCGTCGAGACGGGCCAGCAGCTCGTCGGCCTCGCCGCCCATCACCGCCGCCATGCCGGTCGGCTCCAGCGCGCACGCGTCGGCCATCGCGCGGCCGCGCACCGCGGCCAGCGCCACCGCGTCGTCCATGGCCAGCACGCCGGCGATGGCCGACGCGGCCAGCTCGCCGATGGAGTGGCCGGCGACCGGGGCACTCGTGGGCACCGTCACCCGGCGCTGCAGCTCGCGGAAGGCCACCAGCGTCAGCGCGACGATCAGCGGCTGCGTGACCGCGGTGTCCTTGATCTCCTCGGCGTCGGCCGTCGTGCCCAGCCGGGTCAGGTCCAGGCCGGTCGTCTCGGACCAGCCGCCGACCAGCTCAGCCACGCCGTCCAGCTCGAGCCACGGTGCGAGCATGCCGGGGGCCTGGGACCCCTGTCCGGGGGCTAGGAGCGCGATCACCCGCTCACTGAACACGGTCGTAGCGGCGTTATGTGATGTCGCCACCGACGAAGTCCACTGGTCAGCGTTGTAGGAACCCTCCAAAGGTTGCCGGAATATGTCCGCTGAGCGGCCGGCTGGGTTGTCGAGGCCGTCGCACTGGATCGCTGAGGCGCTCCTCACTACCCGATCTTGTCGCTACCCCATTCGCACCAACCACGCCGCCCTTGTCAACCCCGAGTGCGGGAAAGCCCCCTTCCCGGCCTCGCTGTCAAGCCCCGAGCGTTTGGAAGGGACCATTCCACGCGTTCAACGTGAGGAATTGAGCTTTCACGGGGTCGGGTCACCACAGGCCGCGGGACTTGGCGAGGCGGCCTACGGTGAGGGCGATCCGCAGCACGAGGGCGTCCCGGGGGTCGTTGGCGTTGCGGCCGGTCAGCTCGGAGACGCGTTTGAGCCGGTAGCGGACGGTGTTGGGGTGCACGAACAGGTTCCGCGCGCACGCCTCCAGCACGCCGCCCGTCTCCAGGAAGGCGTCGACGGTGGCCATCAGCCCGCCGGTGGCCTCCTCCAGCGGCCGGGCGATGCGGTCGATCAGCTGCCACTCCGCCTCCGGGTCGCCGGCCAGCGCCCGCTCCGGCAGCAGGTCCAACGACCGCACCGGCCGTGGCGCGGTCGGCCAGCCGACCACCGCACGCAGCCCGGACAACGCGTCGGAGGCGCTGCGGTGCGCCTCGGCGATGCTGTCGACGGTCGGGCCGACGACCACCGGGCCCGGGCCGAACGCCTCGGCCATCTTGGCCAGCACCTCGTGGCCGCGGGCCTCGTCCTCGGAGCCGCCGAGCACGACGACCAACCGCGAGCCCTGCACGCTCAGCAGCACCGGCCGGTGGATCCGGGCCGCGCGGCTGCGCACGTCGAACACCACCCGGGTCGGCTCGGTCGACATCGGATTGCCGACCAGCACCGTCGCCTCGGCGGTCTGCTGCCAGCCCAGGGCCGAGGCCCGCGACAGCAACGACTCCTCGGCGTCGCCACGGACGATGCCGTCCACGATCAACGCCTCCAGCCGGGCGTCCCAGGCGCCGCGGGCCTCGGCCGCGGCGGCGTAGGAGGTGGCCGCGGCGAAGGCGATCTCCCGGCCGTAGCGCAGGACGGCCTCGGTGAGCTGGGCTCGCTCCTTCTCGTCGGCGGCGATCTCGGGCAGCATGCGCTCGAAGACCTCCAGCGCCACCCGGACCAGCTCAACGGTCTGCCGCAGGCTCACCCAGCGTGACATGTCCTTGGGAGCCGAGCGGAACGCCTCCGCGGTCAGGCGGATCGCCTGCTTGTTGTCCCGCAGCCAGGACACGAAGCCGGCGACCCCGGTCTGGGTGACCATCAGCACGCTGGCCCGCTGGTCGGCGGGCAGCCGCCGGAACCATGGCAGCCGCTCCTCCATCTCGCCGATCGTGCCGGTGGCCAGCCGGCCCGACGCGTGCTCGAGCCGGCGCAGCGTCTCCGCGGACAGCGAGTCCCACGCCAGTTCACTCATGGCTCCCAGCTTCGCACGCCACCCACCCGTCCGAAGGAACAACCTGCTCGCACGGGGAAATCACCCCTAGGTTCGGTGGCGCCGAAGCCTTGGAGGAGGTCGTCTTGCGAAGACTGCAGCCCGTCGCGCTCAGCCTGCTCACCGTGTTCGCGCTGGTCACACCGGTGCACGCGGCGCTGGTGCTGTGGGCTCCGTGCCCCGGCGCGCTCGCCGCACTCGAATGCGCCACGCTTTCCGTTCCCCTCGACCACGAGCATCCCGACCAGGGCTCCATCGCCGTGGTCGTCAGCCGTCGTCAGGCCTCCGATTCCTTGCACCGCAGGGGAGTTCTGCTGATCAACCCCGGTGGTCCCGGCGGCAGCGGGCTGTCCATGCCGCGCTACATCGCCGACCACACCCCGCTCGGGCAGTACTACGACCTGGTCGGCTTCGACCCTCGTGGCGTCGGGGCCTCGACCGCCTTGCGGTGCCTGAAGCCCGTCAGCCTGGCGTCGCTGGATTCGCGTCCTTCGGACGACAAGTTCGCTTCGTGGGCCGCCGACGCCCGTGCGTCCGAGGACGCCTGCCGCCAGGCCGGCGGCGGCATCCGGCCGTTCGTCAACACCCGGGACACCGCGTACGACATGGACCAGATCCGTGCCGCGCTGGGTGTTTCGAAGATCAACTATCTGGGCTACTCGTACGGGACCTATCTCGGGGCCGTCTACGGCACCCTGTTTCCCGATCGGCTGAACCTGTCCGTGCTGGACTCCGCCGTGCATCCGGAGTGGATCTGGCGGCAGCAGTTCATGGAGCAGGCCGCGGCCTATCGGTCCGATGTGGACGCCTGGGCCACCTGGGTCGGCGACCGCGACGGCGTCTTCGGTCTCGGCGTCGGGCGGGCCGCTGTGCTGGCCACCGTCGAGCAGATCGCCGGCTCGCTGGCCAAGTCCCCGGTCGGCAAGTTCAACCGCAGTGTGCTCGACGGGGCCGTCGGCGAGGGGTCCCGTTACCGTCCACTATGGTCCGATCTGGCCCAGGTGCTGGTCTCTGTGCGCAGCGGTTCCGATGCTTCTCTCGGCGACGCCGTCGGGGCCGGGCTGGCCCTCGCCCAGCGGGGTCTCGACACCATGCAGGCCGGCGTCTTCGACACCGTGACGTGCGAGGCCGACTGGCCGTCGGATATTTCCACCTACTACCAGGACATGCGGTCGTATCGGGACGGTCTCCCTTACGGCTACGGGGTTCTGCGGGCGGCGCCGACGACGTGCACCTACCGCTCCTTCTCTCTCGCCTCGCCGCCGGTCTCGTTGTCCCGCAACGGCTATCCCGTCGGCGTTGTCGTCCAGGCCGAGGGCGACACCCAGACCGCGTATGCCGGCGGGCCCGCGATGGCGCAGCGTCTGCGTGACAACCTCGTCACCGTGTCCGACGAGGGCGCCCATGGCGAGTACGCCAGCAACCCCTGCGTCACGGAGAAGATCAACCGCTACTTCGTCGACGGCGTGCTCCCCGACAGCTCCTCGGTGTGCCCCGGCTCTCCCCGCCCCACCGACGCCACCCGCGCCACCACCCTCGGCCAGTCCGTCACCAGCT
Organism: Kutzneria sp.; assembly: GCA_036403095.1. Classification (GTDB taxonomy): domain Bacteria; phylum Actinomycetota; class Actinomycetes; order Mycobacteriales; family Pseudonocardiaceae; genus Kutzneria. The sequence goes on from DASWRQ010000394.1 coordinate 12,723, forward strand.
ACCTCTCGACCCTGGCCCCCTTCTAGCTGAGGGTTTGTCGTATGCCGGAGGCCGCCCGCGCTGAGCGCTGGGCGGCCTCCCTCTCCCCGGTCCCCACCGGTGTGTCCACTGTGGATCACATCGGCGATCGGCGCCACGCGGTTCCCCCTTTCGTGCCAACCGTGTCGAGTTGCTCCACACAGGACACTGCGAAACCATTCGGCAATGGGCGATCAACTCGGTCAGGGCCTGGGCGACGCGTGGGCGTTGATCGCCACGTTCGTGCCCAAGCTGCTGGGCTTCCTGCTGGTGCTGCTGGTCGGTTGGCTGGTGGCCAAGGCGCTGTCGAAGGCCGTCGAGATCCTGCTGGCCAAGGTGGGCTTCGGCCGACTGGTGGAGCGGTCGGGTCTGGGCGGCCCGAGGTCGCCGGTGGACGCGGGCAAGCTGATCGTGCAGCTGGTCTTCTACTTCGTGTTGCTGATCGCGCTGAACTACGCGTTCGCGGTGTTCGGCGCGGGCAACCCGGTGAGCGACCTGCTCAACCAGGTCATCGCCTACCTGCCGCGAGTGGTGGTGGCGATCATCCTGGTGCTGATCGCCTCGGCGATCGCGCGGGTGGTGCGCAACCTGATCACGGGCGCGCTGGCCGGCCGGCAGTACGGCCGGCTGCTGGGCACGGTGGCGTACGCCTTCCTGCTGGCGCTGGGCGTGATCGCGGCGCTGAACCAGCTGGGCATCGCGACCACGGTGACGGAACCGGTCCTGATCTTCGCGTTGGGCACCGTCGGCGGCATCCTGGTGGTGGGCGTGGGCGGCGGCCTGGTCCGGCCGATGCAGTCACGGTGGGAGCAGTGGCTGACCCGGGCCCAGGCCGAGGCGGCGACGCAGCCGCGCAACCCGCAGCCGCCGGACGCCCCGTGGGAGCGCAAGCCGCAGCCGCCGGGCTCGGACACGCCCACGCCGGCCGAGGGCTTCCCCCGGCCAGACCAATCCCGGCCCGAGTGACGCAAATCCCTCCGGAATACCGGGCCCCGGGGCATATGTTCTCCAGTTAGGAGAAGTGCGCTCCGGGGCCTGGTGCAAGTCCAGACCGGCGGTACAGCCCGCGAACCGCCCGCAAGGGTGGCCGACCTGGTGAGATTCCAGGGCCGACGGTGACAGTCCGGATGAGAGGCGCGCACACGCCTGACGTCGGCGTGCGCCTGAACAAGCCCCGGACCGAGCCGGAAGGGGGCTGACCAGGTGAACTGGTTGTTGGAGCACGGACTGACGTTGCTGGGCGAGCACATCTCGTTCGCGGAGCTGCTGGGCCAGATCGGCGCGGTGGCGGTGGTGTTCCTGGCCCAGCGGCGAACACTGTGGACCTGGCCGGTGCAGATCGCCGCGGCCGTCCTGCTCTTCTCCGTCTACACCTCGGCCCACCTGGGCGGACTGGCCCTGCGGCAGGTCATCGTGCTCGCCATCTCGGTCTACGGCTGGTGGGCTTGGACCCGCCGCCGCGACGCCGAGTACGGCGTGGTGGTCCGCCGCTCGACCTGGCCGGAGCTGGGCGCGCTGGCGGTGGTGCTGGTAGTCGGCACGGTGGGCATGGCGCTGCTGCTCACGGCGACCGACGCGTCCTGGGCGCCGTGGCCGGACGCGGCGATCTTCATCGGCACGGCGGTGGCCTACGGCGCCCAGGGACTGCGCCTGGTCGAGTTCTGGCTGGTCTGGCTGCTGGTGGACGCGATCGGCGTGCCGCTGCAGATCGCGTCGGGCCTGTACTTCAGCGCCAGCGTCTACATCGTCTTCACGGTGCTGGTGATCAAGGGCTGGCGGGACTGGACCCGAAGCGCCCGGCTGACCACGGCGTCACTGGACACGGCACCAGTCGGCAACGTCGGCGTGTGACGCAAACCACACATCGTGCCCGGCGAGGTACTCGACCAGCTGCCGTAGCGCGACGAACCGCGACCGGTGCCCGATCACGTGCGGGTGCATGGTGAGCTGGAACAGGCCGCCGTCGGCGTAGGCGGCGTCGAACTCGTCCCGCCACACGGCCAGGATCTGCCGCGGCGGCACGCTCGGCCGGGTGGGGTCGCGCGGGAAGAACGGGGCGTCGTCGCGGATCCACTCGACCGGGATCTCCACCAGTCCGGTCGGCTCGCCGTCGGCCACGATCTCGTACGGGTCGTCGTCGGCCATCAGCGACGAGTCGTACTGCAGCCCGAGTTCCCGGACCACGGCCAGGGTGTCCGCGCTGAAGTCCCAGGACGGCGTCCGCAGCCCGACCGGCCGCGTGCCGCTCAGGCGTTCGAGCGTGTCGGCGGCGCGGAAGGTGAGGTCACGCTCCACGCCGGGCGGCAGGGCGGTGTTGCGTTCGTGGATCCAGCCGTGCAGCGCGACTTCGTGCCCGCCCTGCACGTACGCGTCGATGTCGGCCGGGTGCAGCAGCGCCGACACGGCCGGCACGAAGAACGTGGCCGGGATGCCGTGCGTGGACAGCAGGTTGAGGATCTTCGGCACGGCCACACGACTGCCGTACTCGCCCTGCGACAGCTGGCAGGGGCTGAACTCCCCGTCCCGCAACGGAATCGTCTCGTGGTCGGAGTCGAAGGACAGCGCCACCGCCGCCCGCCGGCCGTCCGGCCAGCGCTCCGGGCGCAGGCTGCGGCCCGCGCGCACCCGACCGACTAGCTGCTGCCAGACTGTTTCCGGCCATTCCCAGGGCTGTCCGGTCACCATGGGCGACAGGTTAGCCCCGCTCAGACCTTCGACCGACCAACCGAAATCGTCTGTTCCCTGGTCTGTGTCGTGGGATCAGTGCGCGGCGATGAGCTGCAGCGCGGCCAGGCCGACCAGGATGGCGGGGCCGCGGACCAACTGGCGGATGAGGTTGACCGGGACGGCGCCGAAGCCGGTCTCGAAGATGGGGCTGCCGCCGCCGTAGTCCATGGGTGGGCGGGTGGCCAAGGCGTAGACCATGAGCACGGCGCCGGCGGCGGAGATGACGGTGGTGACCGACGGGGCCAGCGGGAGAGCGAAGGACGTGAGGGCGCACCACACGATCGCCCCGACGGCCGGCAGCACGAGATGGATGGTCTTGAGGGACGCGTCCGTGCCGCCGAGGGACCGACGCAGCGCCGCGGAGCCGGCGATGGTGCGCAGACCACCGGCGAGGCGGTCGGCGGCGAGGTAGGCGCCCAGCAGCTGCACGGGACCGACGGCGATGGGCGGCAGCGACACGGTGGCGAAGAACGGGACCGGCAACAGCGCGACCCACACGGCCACGGCGGCGGGGTAGCGGCGCAGCCGGGCGACGTCGGCCAGCACAAAGGCGAAGGCCCGGCTGCCGCGCAGGCGTACCGAGTGGACGCGGCCGATGCGGCGGGCCCGGCGCAGCGCCAACGCCGACGACACCAACGAGAGGTCCAGCCACGCCGAGGAGACGGCGGCGGCCTGCACGAGATCGGTGCCAGCGGACAGCGCACCCCGGTGCAGCCGCGACAGGGCCCGATACCCGAGCACGACCGCGGGAACGGCCAGAATGGCCAGCAGCGGCGCGTTCTGCAGGGGCAGCGCCAGATTCGGCACATCCAGCTGCCACGCCACGACCGCGCCGAGCACCACGGCGACGCCGAGCAGGGCGGGGAAGACCCAGCGGATCGGCCCTCGGGCCTGCGCGTCGATGGTGAAGCCGACCAGGAACACCCCCAGCAGGAAGCCGGCGGTCCCGGTCCACGGCAGGTTGATCAGCCAGGGCGGGTAGATCGCGGTCAGCCCGCCCGCGAGCACGGCCCCGGCGATGCCCGCGATGACCAGAGTCCGCAGATACGTCGGCAGCAGCGCCGACCGCCGATCGACCGGACTGGCCAGAATCCACGTCTGAGCGGCCGCACCGGCCCAGATCGGCCCGACTGCCAGCAGGGCCTGCCCGAAGGCCGCAACGCCCGCCAGAGCCAGCGCCACGGCCATCCACGACACCGACGCGGCGGTGTGCGGGGTCGGCGGCACGGACAGCTCGGGCGCCGCCCGGGTCTTGATCACGGCCTCGGTCACCAGGCCGCCGGCCATGGCGACGTACAGCGCCGTGTCGGACAGGTCGTACAACCGGCGGAAGATCGATCGGGGATTGCGCCGCCGTCGCATGGCCCGAAGTTCCGACCGGACCCGGCGGGCAGTGATCACCGTCACAGGCCCACCTCGCTGGCGCTCGGCGGGTCTGCGACCCCGATTGGCGCCCTCGCAAGCTCGTTCACAGCCCGACCTCGATGTACAGGTCGGCCACGGCCTCGATCAGGTCCGGGTCGTGCGAGGCCATCAGCACCGAGCCGCCGTTGGCCTTCTCGGCGTTCAGCCGCGAGGCCAGCCAGGCCCGGCCCTCCATGTCCAGCCGCTGCTCCGGCTCGTCCAGCACCAACAGCGACCGGGGCCGCACGAAGCAACTGGCCAACGCCAACCGCCGCTTCTGGCCGGACGACAGCGTCGCCGGCAACTGGTCGCGCTGGTCGACGATGCCCAACTCGGCCAGCACCGCCTCGACCACGTCGGTTGGCTGGCCGTGGGCCAGCGCGCACAGCGCCAGGTGCTCGCCGACCGACAGATCCGGGAAGAAGTCCACGTCGTCCAGCACGCACGCCATCGCCGCCCGGGTGTCCGGCGACGTCTCCGACACCGGGAAGCCGTTCAGTGTGATCCGCCCGGCGTCGGGCAGATCGGTGCCGGCCACGCAGCGCAGCAGCGTCGTCTTGCCGGAACCGTTGGGCCCCACCACCGCCGCGCCCTCGCCGGGCGCCAGCTCGAAACTCAGCTCGTGCAGCACCAGCAGCCCGCTGTAGCCCCGTGTCAGCCCGTCCACCCGCAACACTCGCAACCCCCTGAACACGAGAAACGCCGAGGGAACCAACGGTTCCCTCGGCGTTGGTCGCACCAGGTTAGGCGGCGCCGGAGTCGGTGGTGGAGGGACCCGCGGCCTGCGGGTCGTCCAGCCGGTACCGGCGGGTGGCCTCGACGACCTTGGCGTGGTCGAGCTCGCCGCGCCTCGCCAGCGCGGTCAGCACGCCGACCGCGATCGACGGCGCGTCCACCAGGAAGTGGCGGCGGGCCGCCGGCCTGGTGTCGGAGAAGCCGAAGCCGTCGGTGCCCAGCGACACCATGTCGGTCGGCACCCACGGGCGGATCAGGTCCGGCACCGCGCGCATGTAGTCCGACACCGCCACGACCGGGCCGGCCGCCTCGGACAGCACCTGCGTCACGTACGGCACGCGGGGCTCGGCCTCGGGGTGCAGCATGTTGTGCCGGTCGACCTCGACGGCGTCGCGGCGCAGCTCGGCCCACGAGGTGGCCGACCACACGTCGGCCTGCACGCCCCACTCCTCGGCCAGCAGCGCCTGCGCCTTGACCGCGTCCGGCATGGTGACGCCGGAGACCAGGATCTGCGCCCGCGGGCCGGTGGCGCCGGGGGCCGTCTGGTAGCGGTACAGACCGCGCAGCAGGCCCTCGACGTCCAGGTTCTCCGGCTCGGCCGGCTGCTGCACCGGCTCGTTGTAGATCGTCAGGTAGTAGAAGACGTTCTCCGCGTTGTCGCCGTACATGCGACGCAGGCCGTCCTTGACGATGTGCGAGATCTCGAACGCCCAGGCCGGGTCGTAGGCCACCACGGCCGGGTTGGTCGCGGCCAGCAGCAGCGAGTGCCCGTCGGCGTGCTGCAGGCCCTCGCCGGTCAGCGTGGTGCGGCCGGCGGTGGCGCCCAGCACGAAGCCGCGGGCCATCTGGTCGGCGGCCGCCCACAGGCCGTCGCCGGTCCGCTGGAAGCCGAACATCGAGTAGAAGATGTAGATCGGGATCATCGGCTCGCCGTGGGTGGCGTAGGAGGTGCCCACCGCGGTGAACGACGCCGTGGAGCCGGCCTCGTTGATGCCCTCGTGCAGGATCTGGCCGTGCTCGCTCTCCTTGTACGCGAGCATCAGCTTGGCGTCCACGGAGGTGTAGAGCTGCCCGTGCGGGTTGTAGATCTTCTGCGACGGGAACATGGCGTCCATGCCGAAGGTCCGCGCCTCGTCCGGGATGATCGGCACGATCCGGCCGCCGATCTCCGGATCCTTGATCAGGTCCTTGATCAGCCGGACGATGGCCATGGTGGTGGCCACCTCCTGCTTGCCGGAGCCCTTGCGGATCGTCTCGTAGACCTTGTCGCCCGGCAGCACCAGCGCGGTCGACTTGGCCCGCCGCTCCGGCACGAAGCCGCCCAGCTGGCGGCGGCGCTCCAGGACGTACTGGATCTCCGGCGAGTCCGGCCCCGGGTGGTAGTACGGCGGCAGGTACGGGTCGCGCTCGAGGTCGGCGTCGCTGATCGGGATGCGCAGCTCGTCCCGGAAGAGCTTGAGGTCCTCCAGGGTCATCTTCTTCATCTGGTGGGTGGCGTTGCGGCCGGCGAAGTGCGGGCCGAGGCCGTAGCCCTTGATGGTCTTGGCCAGGATGACCGTGGGCTGGCCGTTGTGCTCCTGGGCCGCCTTGTAGGCCGCGAACACCTTGCGGTAGTCGTGGCCGCCGCGCTTGAGGTTCCAGATGTCCTGGTCGCTCATCGCCGCGACCATCTCCTTGGTCCGCGGGTCGCGGCCGAAGAAGTGCTCACGCACGTAGGCGCCGTCGTTGGCCTTGTACGTCTGGTAGTCGCCGTCGGGCGTGGTGTTCATCAGGTTGATCAGCGCGCCGTCGCGGTCGGCGTGCAGCAGCGAGTCCCACTCGCGGCCCCAGACCACCTTGATGACGTTCCAGCCGGCGCCCCGGAAGAACGCCTCCAGCTCCTGGATGATCTTGCCGTTGCCCCGGACCGGGCCGTCCAGCCGCTGCAGGTTGCAGTTGATCACGAAGGTCAGGTTGTCCAGGCCCTCGTTGGCGGCCACGTGGATCAGCCCGCGCGACTCCGCCTCGTCCATCTCGCCGTCGCCGAGGAACGCCCACACGTGCTGCTCGGAGGTGTCCTTGATGCCGCGGTCGCGCAGGTAGCGGTTGAACCGCGCCTGGTAGATCGCGTTCATCGGGCCGAGCCCCATGGAGACGGTCGGGAACTCCCAGAAGTCCGGCATCAGCCGCGGGTGCGGGTACGACGGCAGGCCGCCGCCCGGACCGGCGTGCGAGTACTCCTGGCGGAAGCCGTCCAGGTGCTCGGCCGACAGCCGGCCCTCGAGGAAGGCGCGGGCGTACATGCCGGGGGAGGCGTGGCCCTGGAAGTAGACCTGGTCGCCGCCGCCCGGGTGGTCCTTGCCGCGGAAGAACCAGTTGAAGCCGACCTCGTAGAGCGTCGCCGAGGACGCGTAGGTCGAGATGTGGCCGCCGACGCCGACGCCGGGCCGCTGCGCGCGGTGCACCGTCATGGCCGCGTTCCAGCGGATCCAGGCCCGGTAGCGGCGCTCGGTCTCCTCGTCGCCGGGGAACCACGGCTCCTGCTCGGTGGGGATGGTGTTCACATAGTCCGTGCTGGTCAGCGACGGCACGCCCACCCGGCTCTCGCGGGCTCGCTCCAGCAGTCGCAGCATCAGGTACCGGGCGCGCTGCTGTCCGGCCCCCTTCAGCACGCCGTCGAAGGACTCAAGCCACTCCGCGGTCTCATCGGGGTCGATGTCCGGGAGATGGGCGGCGAGGCCGTCGCGGATGACCCGGACCCGCTCCGGGGTGCTCGCGTTGCCAGCGCCGTTGCTCTGCGGGGCCAAGGGGTCTCCTCGCCTGGTGTGTCGACTCGTTCAACGTCCATCCTCCCTCATTCGGCGCTGGCCGGTCGCCATCAGTCCGTGCTACCGATCGGTAGCCTTCTCGCGCGCGCGTATAGGAGGTAAGCAGAGCTTGCCTGATGCCCCGAACGGGTGGCAAAGCGGGGTCGGATCACGGGGCCGTCTTCGGTGTGTCACGGTGTGGGTGGTTGCGCAGGTGGCCACCCTCAGTGTTCGCTGTGCGCGACCGGTGTTGAATAGGTGAATACAGGTGCGGCGACTGAACCCAGTCGCCCTACTGGCATAGCTTGGAGGAGTGGAAGCCGTGGTGGCCGCGGGAGACGCTGGCAAGGTCGGCGTCGCCGACAGGCTCGGGATCGAGCCGGACATGGTGGTCCAGGAAATCGGTTGGGACGAGGACGTCGACGACGACGTCCGCGCCGCGATCGAGGAACGGATCGGCAGTGACCTGCTCGACGAGGAGTCGGACGAGGTGGTCGATGTCGTGCTGCTGTGGTGGCGGGACAGCGACGGTGACCTGGTCGACACGCTGATGGACGTGACCGGACCGCTGGCCGAGGACGGAGTCATCTGGGTGCTCACCCCGAAGACCGGTCGGCCGGGCTACGTGGAGCCCAGCGACATCGCCGAGGCGGTGCCCACCGCCGGTCTCGCGCAGACCCTCAACGCGAACGTCGGTGACGACTGGGCCGGCATCAAGCTGGTGTCGCCGAAGTCGGCCAAGACCAAGCGCTGACCCTCGATCCGCCTGGCCTAGGCTTGGCGGGGCAACTGCCGAGCCCACGGGAGGGAACGCGAGCATGGCGCTGGAAGTCGGTACCGAGGCCCCTGACTTCACACTCAGGGACGCCAACAGGGAAGAGGTCGCCCTGTCGTCGTTCCGTGGCGTGAAGAACGTGCTGCTGGTGTTCTACCCGTTCGCCTTCAGCGGCGTCTGCACCGGCGAGCTCTGCCAGGTGCGTGACGAGCTGGCCGAGTACCAGAACGACGAGGTGCAGGTCATCGGTGTGTCCGTGGACACGCCGTTCAGTCTCAAGGCGTGGGCGGACAAGGAGGGGTACACCTTCCCGCTGCTGTCCGACTTCTGGCCGCACGGCGCCACCGCGCAGGCCTACGGCGTGTTCAACGACAAGGCCGGCATGGCCCTGCGCGGCACGTTCCTCATCGACAAGCAGGGCGTGATCCGCTTCGCCGAGGCCAACCAGCCGGGCGAGCCCCGCGACCAGGACCAGTGGAAGCGCGCGCTGAAGGCGCTCTGACATGTGATCTTCGACCCATGCCCCCGGAGTGCGAGGCGAAGCCTTGCCCCGGGGGTCTGGGGGTCGTCCCCCAGAACGATGGACGAGTGACCCGGTCGGCGTTTTCCGTGGACACGGGTCGCCCGAGGTTCTGACGTGTGATCTGCGATCCATGCCCCGGAGTGCGAGGCGAAGCCTCGCCCCGGGGGTCTGGGGGTCGTCCCCCAGAACGAACGACGAGCGACCCGGTCCGCGCTTTCCGCGGACACGGGTTGCCCGAGCGAGTGGGCACAGCAGGTTTCGAACCTGCGACCCCCGCCTTGTAAGGGCGGTGCTCTACCCCTGAGCTATGCGCCCCTTGTCGTGCCACAACAGAATACATGGGGTGATCGTGGCGACCGACGGTGAGGTCGGGCGGTCGATCGGCTGACTGTCACAACTTCCGGGCAGTCCCTGTCTTAGCTCCGACACGACCTGTCGGCCCGCGAGACGAGGATTCCCGATGGACACGTTGGACGATCTCCGCCGCCACCTGCAGTGGGCGATCGAGCTGGAGCACTCGACGATCCCGCCCTACCTGTACTCGGTGGATCCGGGGCGCAATCCCGAGGTGGCCGAGGTGGTTGGCAGCGTCTTCATCGAGGAGATGCTGCACCTGGCGCTGGCCGCGAACCTGTTGAACGCGGTGGGCGGGCGGCCGCGGATCGACGATCCGGCGCTGCTGCCGGCGTACCCGCATCCGCTGCCGCACAGCGACGGCCAGGTGTTGGTGCACCTGAGCCCGTTCGGCCCGGAGGCGTTGGAGCTGTTCCTAGACATCGAGCGTCCGGCGTCGGCCGACGCCCCGGCGCAGCCGGACCGGTACCGCACGATCGGCCAGTTCTACGCGGCGATCGAGGCCGGCCTGCGCGCACTGTGCGAGCGGCTCGGCGAGGACGCCGTCTTCACCGGCGATCCGGCCCGCCAGGTCGGCGAGATGCACTTCCGCGGCGGCGCCGGCCGGGTTTTTCCGGTGACGGGACTGAAGTCGGCGTTGGTGGCGCTGGCCGAGATCATCGAGCAGGGCGAGGGGGCGGCCCGCACCGAGGTGTGGGACGGGGAGCTCGACGTCTTCCACCCGGACCGTGCGGAGGTCGCGCATTTCTACCGGTTCCAGGAGCTCAAGCACGGTCGGCGCTACCAGGCCGGCGACACCCCGCAGTCCGGCCCGACCGGTGACGTGATCGCCATCGACTACTCCGCCGTGCAGCCCATGCGGCGCAACCCCCGCAGCGCCGACCATCCCGCGGACAGCCCGATCCGGGCCGCCCAGCAGGAGTTCAACAACGCCTACTGCCTGCTGTTGCACATGCTGGACGAGACCTTCAACGGCAACCCGTCGCAGATGGGCGCGGCCGTGCACCACATGTACGTGATCAAGGCTCTGGCCCAGCAGCTGATGGCCATGCCGGCGGGGGACGGGAAGTCCACCGCCGGCCCGACCTTCGAGTACGTGCCGCCGGAGCAG
>DASWRQ010000395.1:0-1795 GCA_036403095.1 Kutzneria sp.
CTGCACGGTTCTTACATTCGGTGTGCCGGAGAACGCGACTCGCGGGGGAGTGACCCGTTCGGTTCACGGCACCCGGCCGGGTGCCGGGGTCCTATGTCACCATTGACGGCGTTATGGCTGATCAGCACAATCCTCTCCCGCGTGCCGAGGTCCGCATCGACCTGGACGCGGTGAAGCACAACGTCGAGCTGCTGACCCGGCTGGCCGGGCATTCCGGGGCGCAGACGATGGCTGTGGTGAAGGCGGACGGGTACGGGCACGGCGCGGTTGCGGTGGGCAACGCGGCGCTGGCGGCCGGCGCGTCGTGGCTGGGCGTGGCCTCGGTGGACGAGGCCCTGGCGCTGCGGGCGGCGGGCATCCAGGGGCGCATCTTCTGCTGGCTGCACACGGTGGACGACAACTTCGGCCCGGCGGTCGAGGCGGGGATCCACCTGTCGGTGTCCTCGCTGCGCCAACTGTGGGCGGTGAACTCGGCGGCCCGGGTGGTGGGCCAGGAGGCCCGGGTGCACCTCAAGATCGACACCGGTCTGACCCGCGGCGGCTGCCAGCCGGCGGACTGGCCGGCGCTCGTGGAGGCGGCGGCGGCCGCCCACGACGAGGGCACGGTGGAGATCGCGGCGGTGTGGTCGCATCTGGCCAACGCGGACGACGTGGGCCATCCGTCGATGGACCTGCAGGCGACGCGCCTGGACGAGGCCTACAAGATCGCCCTGGAGGCGGGCCTGCACCCGATCCGCCACCTGGCCAACTCGGCGGCCACGCTGAGCCGCCCGGACCTGCACTTCGACCTGGTCCGACCGGGCATCGCGGTGTACGGCCTGAACCCGCTGCCGACCCCGGTGGACCTGAGGCCGGCGATGACGTTCCGCTCCTCGGTGTCGCTGGCCCGCCGGGTGCCGGCGGGCGAGTCGGTCTCGTACGGCCACACCTGGACGACGGAGAAGGACACGACCCTGGCGCTGGTCCCGGTCGGCTACGCGGACGGCGTGCCGAGGTCGCTGTCCGGCCACATGGACGTCTGGCTGGGCGGTGTCCGCCGGCCGGTGGTGGGCCGGGTGTGCATGGACCAGATCGTGGTGGACTGCGGCGACGACCCGATCACGGACGGCGACGAGGTCGTGCTGTTCGGCTCGGGCGAGCACGGCGAGCCGACGGCCCGGGAGTGGGCGGACAAGACCGGCACGATCGACTACGAGATCGTGACGGGCATGTACCGACCGAGGGTGCGGCGCAGCTACGTCGGCGGCAGCCGATGAGGCCGTGGGTGAAGGCCGCCGGCGTGACCGGCGGCGTGGTCGGCGCGGCGGCGACGGGCCTGGTGCTGGGCGCGGCGGCGCAGAACGCCCGCATCGCCCGGCAGCGCCGCGACACGGACGACCCGCACGAGGACGAGCCGTTAGGCCAGTTACGTCCCAGCCGTGAGTGCACGGTGGCGGCCGACGACGGCGTGCCGATCGCGTGCGAGGAAGTCGATCCCGAGGACGGCGGCCAGCCGGTGATGACCGTGGTGCTGGTGCACGGCTTCGTCCTGGACCGCCGCTGCTGGCATTTCCAGCGCCGCGACCTGGCCAAGCTGGTCGATCCCCGAGTCCGCCTGGTGCTGTACGACCAGCGCAGCCACGGCCGTTCGGGCCGGGCCACCGCCGAGTCGAGCACCATCGAGCAGCTGGGCCACGACCTGGACTCGGTGCTGCGCGCGCTGGTCCCGAAGGGCCCGCTGGTGCTGGCCGGCCACTCCATGGGCGGCATGACGATCATGGCCCTGGCCGAGCAGCAGCCGGAGCTTTTTGTCGAC
>DASWRQ010000396.1:0-17644 GCA_036403095.1 Kutzneria sp.
AAGATGCTGGTCAAGATCGCCGACTGAACCTCCCGTTAGCACGCGGAGCGGACCGCGCGGGTGGAGGCGCGGTGCGCCTCCACCCGGGCTCCCCCCGGGGCAAGTCCTGCCACCCCCTCCGACGCCGACCCGGCCTTCTCCACGCCCCCGCATCGAGAATCAACCAGCCGGCGACTTTTCGCGCTGCCCGTTCAACCTATGGTTGAACGGGCAGCGTCAGTCTAGACTGGCGCGAACCTTCGTTGTCAACCACTGGTTGAGGTGCACCGGATGCCCGACGAGCAGTCGCTCCTGGCCGACCGGCTGAACCGGCTGTTCGAGGACGTCCGTCCCGATGGCCGCGTCGGCCGCCGCTGGACCAACGAGGAGGTGGCCAACGCCGTCAAGTTGGCCGCGCCCACCATCCGCGTCAGCGGCGCCTACCTCTCCGCCCTGCGCACCGGGGCCAAGCGCCGCCCGTCGACCGAGCTGCTGGCCGCGTTGGCCCGGTTCTTCGGCGTGTCCGTGGACTACTTCGTCACCGGCGAGACCCGCACCGACGCCGAGGCCGAACTCGCCCGCGTGGCCGAGAACCTCGGCGTCCGCCGCCTCGCGCTGCGCGCGCTGGAACTCTCGCCCGAGGGCCTCGCCGCCGTCACGAAGATCATCGAGCAGGTGATCGCGTTGGACGGAAAGGCGGTCGACGAGCAGGACCGGCCCCAGCCGGGCTGACCTCAGGTCACCTGGATCTGCCGCACCACTGTCGTCTCATCGAACTCGGACGTGCGCACCGTGATGGACAGCCGCCAGCGGCCGGCCAGCGGCAGCTCGGTACTGCCCGCGCGGTAGCCACCCATGCCCATGCCGGTGTGCCGGATCGGCACTGGCATCGCCGCGATCCCCCGGTCCGGCATCGACAGCTCCACGTTCAGCTCGGCCACGTCGACCCGCATGCCGGCGCTGTCGGTGACCGTGACGGAGATGATGTTCGGGCCGACCGTCGCCGGCAGCACGCCGACCCGCAGCAAGCCCTTCCCGTGCGGCCCGCCCGTGTCGAACGCCAAGGTGCCGTCCGGCGGCGCGGCCGGGCTCGTGGGGCTGGTGTTGACCAGGGCGGCCGTCAGGGCGAGCACGACGACCGCACCGACCGCTTCGGCCAACACCGAGCGCCGGATCGCCAACGGCCGTGTCCTCAGCCAGCGGCGCGAGAACCATGCCGCGCACAGGATCGCCACCACCACACCGACCTTGACGGCCAGCAGCCGCGCGTAGGCGGTGTCGAGGGAGCTCAGTTGACGCCAGCTCTGGAACAGTCCGGTGGCGATCAGCACGACGACGCTGGCCAGCGCCAACCGGCTGAACCGGGCGATCGACGCCGGCGGCGGCTTGGCCAGCAGGATCACGGCCAGGCCGCCGACCCACAGGGCCATGGCGTCCAGGTGCAACACGTCGGCCGGCAGCGTGGCCGCGCCGGCGTCATGCCCGGAGATCGCCCAGGTGAGCGCCAAACCGTTGAGCAGCACCGCCGCGAACGTGCGTCGGCCGTGCGGAAGCACGTCGGCGATCACCGGCGCGGTCAACGCCAGCAGCGAAAGCCGCAGCGCCAGGCCCGTGCCGAGCGGAATGCCGAGGGTGACGGCCAGCAGGCCTCCGTCGAACACGTGGTCCACGCCGAGCCCGGCGCCGTACGGGCCTTGCAGCAACGCGTCCGCGACGGTGGCGACCGCCAGCGCCGTCCAGCTGCCCCATATCAGCCGTCGATCGAGGTCGCCCTTGGGCCAGCACAGGAACAGAAAGCCGAGCGAGCCGGCCAGCCCGGCGAACGCCAGGTAGCCCAGCGCCCGGAAGACCCAGTACAGCACCGAGACCAGCAGGCCGGCATCGGTCGCCACCGTCGCGGTGGCGACGGTCGGATGGCCGATGGAGAACGTGAACGCCCCCGACACCGGATGCGAGTCCGCCGACTGCACGTGCCAGGACACGGCGTACGTGCCCTGGGCCCGCGCGTTGATCGCGACGCCGACGGTGTCCGCCCGGCCGCCGACGGGCCCGGCGTGCTCCTCGTCCACAGTGGATCCATCCGGCGCGATCACCCGGATGCCCTGTGCGGCAACCTGAACCGGCTCGCCGAAGCTCAGCGTCACGCTGGACGGCGGTGTGGTCAGCGTCGCCGACGGAGCCGGCTGCGTGCCCAGCAGCGCCGCGTGCGCGGCGGCCTGGCCGGCGCCCGCGAACATTGCCGCGAGGACACCGGCCAGCACCAGCAGCACAGCGCGCACAGCTACTTGACCGGCATGTACGGGCGCATCATCTCGTTGTCCTCGTGGTCGAGGATGTGGCAGTGCCACACGTAACTCGGGCCGGTGGTCGGATCGAAGGCGTACCGGTTCACGCCCGGCTGCACGTCGCCCACCGCGGTCTCGATCGGCGCCCAGCGCGCCAGCACCCGGTTGACCATGCCCGGATTGATCTTGAAAGTGTCCTTCCAGCCCGCCTCCGACGGATCCGGCGGCAGCACCGGGCCGGCCAGGAACGGGCCTATCGCCGGGTTGCCGCCGATCGCGCCGTCCGCGTTGGGCGCGAAGTAGTCGCGCGGCGGGCCGTACCCGGGAATGGCCTGGCCGGCCGGGTAGTTCGTGCGACCGACCGAGCCGTCGCACTGCTGGCCCGCGAAGGTGCCGCCGGGGAACACCGCCGCCCAGGCCGCGCGGTAGCCGTCCACGTCGACGGCCTGCCGGTTGAGCACCTGGAACTGGATCAGGTGGATGTGGATCGGGTGCGAGTCGTCGGTGATGTCCAGCAGCTCCCACAGCTCCGTCGCGCCCACCCTCGGCAGCTCGGTCATGAACACGCCGCGGCCGGCGCGTGAGCCCGGGATCGGCGTTGTCGTGCCGTCCCGCAGCCCTGTCCACTTGCTGTTGTTGAGGTACGCCTCCAGCGGCCCGTCGCTGACGTCGGAAACCGCGCAGTCGACCGTTTCCTGCTCGTACACCACGAGCTGCCGCTTCACCGTCGGCCGCACGCCCGCGGCGATCGCGCCCGTAGCCGGGTTGGCCAGCCGCACGATCAGCGGCGGCTGCCCGCTCCCGCCGCGCAGCGGCGCCCCCGACGCCGGGTCATAGCTGGTGTCCGGACCGGACAGTCGCAGCGTCACGTCGAACCGCATGAGCTGGCCGTCCAGGTTCGGGTCCGGCGGGCCGCCGCTCGGATACGGGAACAGCCCGTCGTTGGTCAGCACCAGCGACCGGCCGCGCAGCCGGCTGAAGTCGATGATCACGTCCGCCCGTTCCGACGGCGCCAGGAACAGTTTCGGCGCGTCCGGCCGGCCCGGGTCGGTCAGCTTCACCGGCCGGTCGAGCAGGCCGCCGTCGGTGCCGATCTGCCAGCAGGCCACCGCCGACGGCGGCGTCACCGAGGACGCGTTCGCCGGGTCCGTCAGGTTCATCCGCAGGAACCGCGCGTTGCAGGCGTTGAGGAACCGGAAGCGATAGCGCCGCGGCTCGACCGCCAGCGTCGGCCAGGTCCGGCCGTTGACGATCATCGCGTCGCCGAAGAACTCCGGGATCCAGAACGGATGGGACAGCGGGTTGGACGGCGGCCCGTTCAGGTCCGCGTCCGGATCGCTGCCGTCGGGGAACCGCAGCTGGCCGTTGGTGTCGAACAGCCGGTCCTGGAGCATCAGCTCCACCTCGTACGGGCCCGCCGGCAGCCGCAGCGGGTTGTCCGGCCGGCCGGTGTCGAACTTGTCCCGGACCAGGTAGAACGCGGACAGGCCGCTGAGCACGTTGATCCTGGTGATGCCCAGCGCGTGGTCGTGGAACCACAGCGCCGCCGCCGGCTGCGTGTTCGGATAGCAGTACACCGCCGCGTTCGCCGCCGCCGCCGCGGCCGTGCCGTAGTCCGGTCCGTGCCGGCCGTCCGGCGTGAACCACGCCTCCGGCACCCCGTCGGACGCCGACGGCACCTCCGCCCCGTGCAGGTGCACCACCGCCGGCATCGGTCCCGTGTACGGCTGGGCGGCCTTCACCACGCCCAGCGGGTCCGCCCAGTGGATCGTCTGGTCGATCGTCAGCAGCGGCTGCACCCGTGAGCTGCGGGGGAGGCTGTTGACGTAGGTGATCGTCGTCGGCGTGTTCCTGGTCGCCTCCACTGTCGCCCCCGGCCACGACGCCGGCTGGCCGTCCACCTGATAGGCCCACACCCACGTGCCGGCCGCGTGGTCCGGCGGGTACATCGAACTCGGCAGCACCAGCTGCGGAGTCTCGATGAACCTGGTCGTGAAGCTCGACCCCGACACCCTGCTGCCCGCGAACGTCCGCAGCGGAGTCACGTACTTCGGGATTCTCGCGCTCGGCAACGGCACCTGCGCCGCCGACACCGCCGCCGACGCGGCCGGCCCACCGACCGCCGCCAGACCTCGGGCCACCGGGAAAGCGGCCGCCCCCACCGCCGCGCCGGCGACGAGCAAATGCCTTCTGCTGATCCGTGCCATGAACGGCCTCCGGGTGCTCGCCCTCCTCGGCGCCGAACACTAATCACCGGCCGTGGCCCGGAGATATGGCCGGAAACCCCTAGTAAGACCGCCGTTACCTAGCAGAATTCTCTTACCGGGCAACGGGGGCTCGACATCCGATCGCCGCGGGTCACGGCTGAACGGCTCGCCCCTGGTGCACGACCACCGTCGGATCCCGGCGGTCGCGAATGACCTCGGCGACCGTTTTGCCCGGCAGCACGACGAACTCGGCGCGGTCGCCCTCGACCAGGCCGTGGTCGCGCTCGCCGAGGACGGCGGCGCCGCCGCGGGTGGCGGTGTCGGCGCACATCTCGATCATGGGGTCGGCGGTGTAGCCCTCGGCCTCGGCCAGGTCCCACAGGTCGCAGCCGCCGATGCCGACCCGCACGCCGCCCCAGCGCAGCTTGCGCAGCGGCAGGGGTTTGGTGGCGATGACGGCGACATCGGACTCGGCGAGGCGGTCGATGAGCTCGTCCTGCCGGTCAGGATCCACAGTGGACAGTGCGGTGGCATGGGTGATGGCGACCTGGCCCCGTAGGTCCAGCGCGGAGGTGCGGGCGCAGATCAGCTCGATCTCGAACGCCCCGAGCTCGCCGGGGTCGTCGAGCTGGATGTCGATGCCGCACTGGTGTTTGTCGGCCAGTCCGAACACGACATCCAGGTGCCGCACGGGATCCCGGTCGACGCGGGCCGGGTCGATGCCGCCGACCAGGTCGGCGCCGGCCTCCAGGGCGGCGTCCAGGGCGTCCATGGCGGTGATGGCGCCGGTTGGCGACATCGCGACTAGCTGCACTTCGACCCGACCGAGCAGTTGCTCCCGCAGCGCCAGGGCTTCCTCCATGGCGCCAACGGGAACGTGGGCCCGGGCCATGGTGGTGCCGGGCCGCAACGCGTCCAGCCGGGCATGGGCGTCGACGAAGGACGGCAGCAGAACGCCGCCGCCGCCGTCGACGACCGGGGTGCCGGGCGGCGCGGAAAGCCCGACACCGATCTGGTCGATCCGCCCACCAACGCAGAGCACGTCGACCGCGGGCAGCTCCGCGGCGCTCGGCCACGGCCGGACGGAGGTGATCAGCAGCTCACCGCTCATCACGGGAGATTAACCCCGATCGGCCGCCGGCAACAGCTTTCCCGGGTTGAGCACACCGGTCGGGTCAAGTGCGCGTTTGATCGAGGTCATCACGTCGATGCCGAGCGAGCCCACCTCGCCCGCCAGGTAGGGCGCGTGATCGGTGCCGACGGCGTGGTGATGGGTGATGGTGCCCAGCGGCGCGATCGCCTCGGAGGCGGCGCGTTTGGCCCGCTGCCACTGGCCGATCGGGTCCTCGTCGGCCCGTGCGGCCAGCACGGTGAAGTAGAGCGACGCGCCCGTCTCGTACGCATGCGAAACATGGCACATGACAACCGCGCGGCCCAGCGATCGTTGCAAGGCCCCTCGCACGGCCGTCCGAAGGGTGCTCAGCTGCGACCAGTGCGTGGCGGTCTCCAGCGTCTCCACGCAGACACCCACGTTGAGTAGAGAATCCCGTTGCCGCGGCCCGGCGAACCGCCCGTGCCGCCAGGTCTCGCCGATGGGCTTGCCCAGGCGCACCGCCTTGTGCGGGCGCAACGCACGCAGTGTCCCGGCGCGACGGACGGCCAGTTCGCCGGCGGAGCCGGCCTCCCAGCCCAGGATCAGCAGGCACGGGTCGGCGATGCGCCGGGCCCGTAGGTACGCCTTGACCGCGTTGGCCTTCACGCCGCCGGCGAGCGAAAGCTGGACCTCTGTCTCCTCGGCGTCGGACAGCCGCGTCACGTCGGCGAGCACGCGGTGCTGGGCCAGGTCCCGCACGGCGGCGGTGGCGGCGTCCCACCCGTCCAGGAAGTAGCCCTCGTACCGGGTGTGGGTGGCGACCGGCCGCACCCGCAGCGTCACCTCGGTGATCACGCCGAACGCGCCCTCGCTGCCGATCACCAGCTGCTTGAGGTCCGGCCCGGCGGCGGTGGCCGGGGCGACGCCGAGGTTCAGCTCGCCGACCGGGGTGGCCAGCCGCACGCCGTCCACCATGTCCTCGAACCGGCCGTAGCCGGCGGACGCCTGGCCGGCCGAGCGAGTGGCGGCGAAGCCGCCGATGGTGGCCCGCTCGAAGGACTGCGGGAAGTGGCCGAGGGTGAAGCCGTGCGCGGCCAGCATGCGCTCGGCGTCGGTGGCCCGCACGCCGGCCTGGAGCACGACGAGCCGGGACAGCGGGTCGATGGACACCAGTCGGTTGAGCCGGGCCAGGTCCAGCACGATCACGGCGTGCTTGCCGCCACGCAGCGCGGTCACGCCGCCGACCACGGAAGTGCCGCCGCCGAAGGGAACCACGCCGATGTCGTGCTCGCCGCAGGCCCTGAGCAGGGCCACGACCTCGTCCGGGTCGCCCGGCAGCACCACGGCGTCGGGCACGGCCAGCTCGCCGCAACCCCGGTGTCGCAACAGGTCCACATAGGACATGCCGCCGGCCCGGCCGAGTCGGGAGTTGCGGTCCATGAGCACGTGCTCGGCCCCGACCGCGGCCTCCAGCGCCGCCCGGCCGACGATCGACAACTCCGGCTCGGGCACGATCAGCACCGAGTCCGGCGCGATCGGCGTCGGGTGCTCGGCCAGCCCGATCCTGGTCCGCAGCCAGCGCAGCGCGTGCGGCGGCAGCGCGTGCTCGCCGAGCGTCCAGCCGCCACGCAGGGTGTGATCGATGCCCGGTTCCATTGCTACAGTGTTACACATGCCGTCACAACGTCACAGCACCCGAGTCGGGGACGACGTCCTGCTGGACGCCGCGCACAAGTGCGTCCTGCTGGTCGGTGTGCGGCGCACCACGCTGACCGACGTGGCCCGCGAGGCCGGGGTCAGTCGGATGACTCTCTACCGGCGTTTCCCGGACGTGCGCAGTCTGGTCGCGGCCCTGATGACCAGGGAGTTCGGCGCGCTGCTGGGCGAGGTCGGTCCCGGCGAGACGGCCCGGCAGCGGCTGGTCAGCGGGGCCGTCGGCACGGTCCGGCGGCTGCTGGCCAACCCGCTGATGGCGGCCGTCCTGGACCGGGACGCCGAACTGCTGCTGCCGTACGTCGTCCAGCGACTGGGGGCCACGCAGCTGATCGCCGAGCAGTTTCTGCGGGTCGAGCTGGCCGCCGGGCACACCGACGGCTCCGTTCGCGGCGGCGACCTGGACGTGCAGGCCCGCACGCTGCTGCTGATGGTGCAGTCGTTCGTGCTGTCGGTGCGGCCGGCCGTCGCCGACCTGGACCCGGACGCCGTCTTCGACGAACTCGCACTGATGGTGGAAGGGGCGCTGCTGCCGTGAAGACCTCCTTGAACGCGGAACGCCGGTCGCGCGAGTTGGCCGAAGTCGCCGATGCCGTGGTCGACGTGCTGGTGGTCGGCGGCGGCGTGACGGGGGCCGGGACGGCCCTGGACGCCGCCTCCCGCGGGTTGTCGGTGTGCCTGGTCGAGGCGCACGACCTGGCCTTCGGCACCTCGCGCTGGTCGAGCAAGCTGGTGCACGGCGGCCTCCGTTATCTCGCGCACGGCGAGGTCGGGTTGGCGTACGAGAGCGCGGTCGAGCGGGGCATCCTGATGACCCGTACGGCTCCGCATCTCGTCCGGACGCTGCCGCAACTCGTTGCCCTGCACGGAAAGCAGCGCGGCTCGCTGGTGATGGCCGGCCTGCGGGCCGGCGATGTGCTGCGCCGCGCCGCCGGCACGCCGAGCCGGGTACTGCCGCCGCCGCGCCGGATCTCCGCCGCGGAAACCCTCGCGCTGGCCCCAGGTCTGCGGGCCGACGGCCTCACCGGAGGGCTGCTTTCCTTTGACGGCCAGCTGATCGACGACGCCCGGTTGGTCGTCGCGCTGGCCCGGACCGCCGCCGGCTTCGGCGCCAGCATCCTCACTCGGGCCCGCGTCACCACGTTGGCCGGCGACGGGGCCCGGGTGCGGGATGTGTTGACCGGCAACGACTTCGACATCAGGGCGCGCAAGGTGATCAATGCGACCGGGGTGTGGGCCGGGCAGCTGGTGCCGTCGGTGCGGCTGCGGCCGTCCCGCGGCTCGCACCTGGTGCTGCGGGACGACGCCGTGCGGATCGGGTCCACGTCGCTGACCGTGCCCATCCCGGGCGAGACCAACCGGTTCGTGCTGGTGCTGCCGCAGGCCGACGGCCGGGTCTACGTCGGGCTCACCGACGAGCCGGTGGACGGCCCCATCCCCGATGTGCCGACCGTCCCACAGTCCGATGTGGACTTTCTACTGGGCGTCGCATCCTCGGTGCTGCAACGCCCACTGACTCCCGACGACGTGATCGGCTCGTACGCCGGGCTGCGGCCGCTGATCGAGCAGGAGGGTTCACGCAGCGCCGACCTGTCCCGCAAGCACGCCGTGCTGACTTCGCCCGACGGCGTGATCACGGTCGTCGGCGGCAAGCTGACCACATACCGCCGCATGGCCGCCGACGCCGTCGACGCCACAGGCCTGGCCGTGAACCCCTGTCGTACCAAGGACATCCCGCTCGTCGGGGCTACCCGATCCGCCGTCGACGCCCCGCCCCAGCTCGTGGCCAAGTACGGCAGCGAGGCCCCGTTGGTGGCGGCGTTGGACCGACCCGAGCCGGTGTTCGGCGAGATCACCGAGGCCGAGGTGGCGTGGGCGTACGAGCACGAAGGCGCGCTCGACGCCGACGACGTGCTGGACCGTCGAACCCGCATCGGCCTGGTGCCGGCGGATCGGGAGCAGGCATCGTCACGGGTCGCCGCGCCGGGGAGGGCGTGACCGTCCTCGCGGATGTCGTTGACGATCTGTTGGGTTTTTGCAACACTTCGTTTCGTGAGTCCAGTGCGGCGCGGTAAAGAACTGCCGATCCACAATCGGCTACCGGTGCTGCGCGCGGAACGGGGGCTGACCAGGGCCCAGCTGGCGGAGCTGGTCGAGGTGAACCCGCAGACGATCGGCGCGCTGGAGCGCGGCGACCACTACCCCAGCCTCGACCTGGCCTTCCGGATCTGCGAGGTGTTCTCGCTGCCGGTGGAGGCGGTGTTCAGCCGCACCCCGTTCCAACCGCTGTCCGCGCAGCTGTACGGCAAGGGGGAGACATGAACACGGTCGAGGATCGATTCGATGCACGCTGGCTGGTGGTGACGCTGGCGATGATCGCGCTCAGCACAGTGGCCGGCGACCCCGGCTCGCCCTGCCGTTGGCCTGGTTGGGCCTCATGCTGATCACGGTCGTGTTTCAGCTGGTGAACAAGGTGCTCACGAACAACGTCGGGGTGCACCCCGCCCGCCTGTTGGACGAACGCGAACTCGCGCTGCGCGGGCGCGGCGGCTACGTTGGGTTCCTCGTCGCCGTCTGGGGCATGGTGATCGTCGCCGTGTTGCTCGCGCTGAGCCCGCTCAAGCAACTGCCGTTCGGCCCGTTTGTGGTGATCATGAGCCTGGCCGTGCTGGCCAGCGGCACCCCGAACGCGCTGCTGGCCTGGCAGCTGCCGGACGACGAGCCCGACCCGATCGCCGAAGGAGACAGCCGTGGCTGAGGGCGTGCTGGAGATCGACCGGATCTCCAAGCGCTACGGGACTGTGCGCGCGCTGCACGACCTGACGTTCGACGTGCGGGCCGGCGAGCTGTTCGGGTTCGTGGGCAGCAACGGCGCCGGCAAGACCACCACCATGCGCATTGCCCTGGGCGTGCTGGCGGCCGACGCGGGCGAGGTCCGCTGGGACGGCAAGCCGGTGGACCTGGCCACCCGCCGGCGAATCGGCTACATGCCGGAGGAACGCGGCCTGTACCCGAAGATGAAGGCGCGCGACCAACTCGTCTATTTGGCCCAGCTGCACGGCATGTCGGCCGCCGATGCCCGGCGGGCCACCGACGGCTGGCTCGACCGGCTGGGCCTGGGCGCCCGCCGCGACGACGAGGTGCAGAAGCTCAGCCTGGGCAACCAGCAGCGGGTGCAGCTGATCGCCGCGCTGGTGCACGAGCCGGCGGTGCTGGTGTTGGACGAGCCGTTCTCCGGGCTGGACCCGGTGGCCGTGGACCTGATGAGCGAGGTGCTGCGGGAACAGGCGAACCGCGGTGTGCCGGTGCTGTTCTCCAGCCACCAGCTGGATCTGGTCGAGCGGCTGTGCGACCGGGTCGGCATCGTCCGAAGTGGACAGATGGTGGCCGCCGGCGCCGTCACCGAGCTGCGTGAGAGCGGGCCGGTTCGGTTGGTGGTGGACGGGGCCGACACCGACTGGGCGACCGGGCTGACCGGTGTGCGCGTGGTCGCCGCCGACGCCGGCCGCACCACCGTCGAGCTCGGCGAGGGCGGCGACGACCAGGAGGTGCTGGCCGCGGCCCTGAAAGCCGGGCCGGTCAAGGAATTCACCCGACTGCGGCCGAGTCTGACCGAGTTGTTCCGCAGCGTCGTGTCCGAACAGGGGGCATCGTGACCACCTCGCGTGTGATCGGCCTGGTCGCGGGCCGTGAGTTCACCACCCGCGTGCGCAGCAAGTCTTTTGTCATCGGAACGGTGGCGATCCTGGCCGTGATGGCGGTGTACGTCGTGCTGTTCACCGTGATCGGCAAGGAGAGCACCGCCAAGGTCGGGCTCACCGGGCAGGCCACCGCCATGTCCCAGCCGCTGACCGCCGCCGCCGAGCGCCTCGGCAAGACGGTGCAGATCAGCGCCATCGACAACCAGCAGGACGGCGAGCAGCAGGTCCGGGCGGGCAAGCTGGACGTGTTGGTCGAGGGCCCGCTGGGCGCGCCGACCGCCGTCGTGAAGTCCACTTTGGACCCGGTGCTGCAGGGCGCGATCGAGCAACTGGTTCGGGCCCAGGCCATTCAGGGCGTGCTGGCCCAGGCCCAGCTGCCGCCGACCGCGTTGAACGCGGCGCAGAGCGCCACCGTGAAGGTGAACGCGCTGGAGCCGCCGGATCCCGACCAGGGGCCGCGGATCGCGCTGGCGCTGATCACCGGCATCGTGCTGGTGATCTCCATCATCACCTTCGGCAC
Source organism: Kutzneria sp. (assembly GCA_036403095.1). Classification (GTDB taxonomy): domain Bacteria; phylum Actinomycetota; class Actinomycetes; order Mycobacteriales; family Pseudonocardiaceae; genus Kutzneria. The sequence continues at coordinate 11,499 of DASWRQ010000396.1, forward strand.
CGCCGTCGCGCAGGGCGTGGTCGAGGAGAAGTCCAGCCGGGTGGTGGAGATCCTGTTGGCCACCATCCGGCCGTGGCAGCTGCTGGCCGGCAAGGTGCTCGGCATCGGGGTGGTCGGACTGATCCAAGTGGTGATCATCGCCGGGGTCGGGTTGGCGCTGGCCAAGATCAGCGGCGTGGTCGAGGTGCCGACGGTGGCGTTCCCGGCGGTGCTCGGCGCGCTGGTCTGGTACGTCCTGGGCTTCTTCCTCTACGCCGCGCTGCTGGGCGCCGGCGGCTCGCTGGTGTCGCGGCAGGAGGAGCTCCAGTCGGCGGTCACGCCGGTGACGCTGCTGCCGACGGTCGGCTTCGTGGTCGGCGTGAACCTGCTGATTCCCAACCCCACCAACACGGTCAGCACCGTGCTGTCGATGATCCCGCTGTTCACGCCGACGCTGATGCCGGCCCGGATCGCGCTGGGTGTCGCGCCGGCGTGGCAGATCGCGCTGGCGGTGGCGCTGATGATCGCCTCGATCGCCGTGGTCACCTGGCTGGCCGGGCGGATCTACCGCAACGCCGTGCTACAGACCGGCGGCCGGGTCCGGCTGCTGGACGCGCTCAGGCGGTCCTGATCGCGTCATACCGGTCGAAGGACACCCGGCGCTCGTGGGCGTGGCCGACCACGGGCACCGGGTACTCCGGCGGCAACCTGTCCAGCTTGTGCACGGCTTTTCCCGGCACACCAATAAGTTCCGGCACGTACTTGCGCAGCGCCGGGTGGTCCGACAGGCGCAGGTCGCGCCGGAACCAGATGATCACGGGCGGGGCCATGCCCTGCGACGCTACGGTGATGCCGTACCGGCCGCACAACGGGAGGGTCATTGGGCATCCGGCGCACGCTGTACACGCACTCCACCGCCGGTCTGCTGTTCGGCCTGTTCGGCGGCGTGGTCAGCGCCTTGTTCGCCTACCTGGTGACGATCACCCCGGACGGCGCGTACCTACTAGATCCCGGCGCCGCCATCACCACGCTCACCCACATCGGCGACATGCCGGCGGTGCGTTGGCCTTCGACGGCGCTGGACCCGTTCCTCCCCGTGGTCGAGGCCATGGTGGCCGTCCTGTGCAGCCTGTCCGCCGCCCGCCACGTCGGCCCGTCCCTGCTCAGCCGAACCCGACTGCTGTGGATCGCCCTGTTCGGCCTGACCCTGGCCTTCGGCGTGCTGACCACCGCCACCGCCGCCCAGCAGGCCCACTGGCTCGGCCTCGCGATCACCCTGATCGCCCTGTCCCTCCCCCACCACGTCGACAGCCCGCCCTGAAGCCGTGAAGGGGGCTTTCCCGCACTCGGAGTGTGGGAAAGCCCCCTTCACGCACTTGCGGGACCGGTTCAGCGATCGATTCAGCCTACGAAGCTCATCGCTCGTCGATGCCGATGAAGTTCCGCTCGGCCGGGCCGACGTAGAGCTGGCGCGGGCGGCCGATCTTGGTGGCCGGGTCCTTCATCATCTCGCGCCAGTGGGCGATCCAGCCGGGCAGCCGGCCCAGCGCGAACAGCACGGTGAAGAACTTGGTCGGGAAGCCCATGGCCCGGTAGATCAGACCGGTGTAGAAGTCCACGTTCGGGTACAGCTTGCGGGAGACGAAGTAGTCGTCCGCGAGCGCGGTCTCCTCGAGCTTCTTGGCGATCTCCAGCAGCTGGTCGTCGCCGCCCAGCTTGCCCAGGATCTCGTCGGCGGTCTTCTTGATGATCGCGGCGCGCGGGTCGTAGTTCTTGTAGACCCGGTGGCCGAAGCCCATCAGGCGGACGCCGTCCTCCTTGTTCTTCACCTTGTTGACGAAGGTTTCGACGTCGCCGCCGTCCTGCCGGATCTTCTCCAGCATCTCCAGCACCGCGCTGTTGGCGCCGCCGTGCAGCGGGCCGAACAGGGCGTTGATGCCGGCGGAGATGCTGGCGAACAGGTTGGCCTCGGACGAGCCGACCAGCCGCACGGTCGAGGTGGAGCAGTTCTGCTCGTGGTCGGCGTGCAGGATGAACAGCAGGTCGAGCGCGCGGACCAGGGCGGGGTCCACGTCGTAGTCCTCGGCCGGCAGGCCGAAGGTCATCCGGAGGAAGTTCTCGACCAGGCCGAGGCTGTTGTCCGGGTAGAGGAACGGCTGGCCGACCGACTTCTTGTACGCGTACGCGGCGATGGTCGGCAGCTTGGCCAACAGCCTTATGGTCGAGATCTCGACCTGGTTGTCGTCGAACGGGTTGAGGCTGTCCTGGTAGAACGTGGACAGCGCGGAGACCGCCGAGGACAGCACCGGCATCGGGTGCGCGTCGCGCGGGAAGCCGTCGAAGAACCGCTTGAGGTCCTCGTGCAGCAGGGTGTGCCGGCTGATCTGCCGGCTGAACTCCTCGAGCTGGGCCTGCGTCGGGAGCTCGCCGTAGATGAGCAGGTAGCTGACTTCCATGAAGTTGGACCGCTGCGCCAACTGCTCGATCGGATAACCACGGTAACGCAGAATGCCGGCGTCACCGTCGATGTAGGTGATCTCGGAGGAGCATGAAGCGGTGTTCACGAAACCGGGATCGAGGGTTACCATCCCGGTTTTCGCGAGGAGTTTACCGAGATCTATGCCGGGTGCGCCCTCTGTCGGGAGCGACACATCCATCTCGTGCTCTCCGCCCGCATAGTGCAGCGCGACGGTACGGAGTTCGGTATTCGGCGCAGTCGTCGCGTCGGGCATCAAAATCCCTCTCACGCTCAGACGGGGCGCCGCTGGGCTCACAGCGAAGGTTGTCGAGCGAGCGCACGGAACCGGGGTGACCGCACCGCAGCACCGCCCCGTTGGGGTCCTGTCGAGTGCCACGCTAGTAGCGTTCGAGCCGCTCGCACAGCGCGGCGGGCGTGAGCTTGCGCGCGATGGGACAGGCATCACACGATGTCCCGAGGTGTCAGGGTCACGATAAGGACACAGCCGCTCCCGGGCGGTGGCGCGCGACACTCCGGGCCGGGACGGGTCCGCCGGCCGCACCCGGGCCGGTTTCCGCCGTACGGCGCAGGCCACTGGGCCGGCTGGGTGCTCTTGCGCACCGCCTGTGGGGGTTACCGACACGTCCGGTGACGACAGGTCGACACATTCGTGTGGCCACAAGGCGTGGCGTTCGCGTTAATTTGTACCCAGCGGCCGCAATTTCCGGAAATCAATTTCTGCACACGAGGCGGAGGTTTTCCGATGATCGTGATCGGTGTGGGCGTTGGCCTTTCCCTGGGCACGTGGTGGTGGCATCACCACTGCTGGTGACTCATTTCCTCGCTGCGGGGCGGTTCCGCCCCGGCGCGGGAAACCGTGATCGCGGCGGCGGCTCCGGCGAAGGCCAGGGCCGCTCGCCACTCCTGGGCGGTCAGCGCGCCGACCGCGTCCTTCGACAGTTTGCCGTGACGGTGCAGCCACGCCAGTAGCGCGCCCTGCACCGTGTCCCCCGCGCCGATCGTGTCCACCACGTCGACGCGGACCGGCGGCACCTCGACGAGCTGGCCGTCACCCGACAGCACGGCCAGCCCGTCGCCGCCACGAGTGATCACCACCGCGGCCGGCCCGATCTGTTGCCAGGCACGGATTTCCGCCATCGCGTCGGCGTCGCCGGCCAGCCACTGGGCGTCCTCGATGGACACCTTGAGCAGGCCGACGTCCGGCAGCCAGGACCGGAACCGGGCGCGATAGGCGTCGGCGTCCGGGATCAGCACCGGCCGCACGTTCGGGTCGAGCGCGGTCAGTCGGCCGCGGGCGGATTCCTTGTGCAGCAACGATTCGTAGACCGAGGCGCCCGGCTCCAGCACCATCGAGAGGGTGCCGAAGGAAACCGCCTGGGCGTCGGCGGGCAGCGGGCCGGGATCGACGACCAGGCGGTCTGCGGTGCCTTCGACGTAGAAGCCGTAGCGGGCCGAGCCGTCCTCCGCGAGACCAACGACGGCCAGCGTGGTCGGCTCCGATCCGCGTTGCACCAGGCTCACGTCCACCTGCGCGTGCTTGAGCCGGGCCACCAGGGCGTCGCCGAACGCGTCGGTGGAGACCCGGGACAGGAAGGCCGTCGGCGCGTCCAGCCGGCCGGCCGCGATCGCCACGTTGTACGGGCCGCCGCCGAGCTGCGGCAGCAGTGCGCCGCCCGTCGTCGGAACCAGGTCGACCAGCGCCTCACCAGCGACGACGATCACGCGCACCCCTTATGTCAACGTTGTCACGACCGCGAGCCGGCCCACTCTAACCGCTGTGAAAGCGCCATTCCTACACTCCGAGTAGAGGAATGGTCCCTTCCGAACTTCTCAGGCGCCCGGGGAGAGGCCGCCAAGGAGGAACTCGGCGAGGGCCTCGAAGGCTTCGGCGTCGGTCAGCCCGGTGCGCTTGGCGATGACGCCGAGGTGGATGTGCTCGATGGTCAGCCCGACCATCTCCGACACCAGGGCGGCGTGCACGTCGCGGAACCGGCCCTGCTCGACGCCCTCGTGGATGAGCGAGCGGATGCGGGCGGCGGCGGCCCGGGCGTTGAGCTCGTAGACGGCGCGGGCCGGCGGGAAGGCCGCGATGTCGGCGATGAAGTCACGGCTGGCCGGGCGCAGTTCGTCGGCCGCGGCGGAGAGGTAGTCGCCGATCCGGGCGCGGACGTCGGGGACCTCGGCGATGCGAGCCTCGATCCGCGTGGTGGCCTTCTTGAAGAAGTGGCTCACGACCAGCACCGACAGCTGTTCCTTGCTGGGTGCCAGCGCGTACAGGGTGGACTTGGAGCAGCGCATCCGGGCGGCCAGGTCGTCCAGGGTGAACTCGCCGAAGCCCTCGGCCAGGAACAGCTGCTCCAGCCGGTTGAGCAGGTCGGCCTGGCGAGCGGTCAGCGTGCGCCGGCGGGGCAGCGCGGTGACTTCGGACCGGGTCATGGTGTGGAGACTGCCACAAGCTCTCCAGTAGTACTCCAGTACGTCCCAGAGTACTGTTTTCAGTACACACCCACGACCTGGGAGCGTAGTCATGCCCGCCGAGCGCCTGCTGCCCACCACCGAGGCCGAGGACCTGATCGCCCTGGTCAGGGAGATCTGCCGGGACGAACTCGCGCCGCGCGCCGCGGCCGAGGAAGAGGCCGGCCGGTTCCCCCGCGAGACGATCCGGCTGCTCGGCAAGACCGGCCTGCTGGGTCTGCCGTACCCGGAGGAACTGGGCGGCGGCGGGCAGCCCTACGAGGTGTACCTCCAGGTCCTGGAGGAGATCGCGGCCAACTGGCTGACGGTGGCCGAGGCGATCTCCGTGCACGTGATGTCCTGCTACCCGCTGGCCACCTTCGGCAGCGACGAGCAGCGCCGGCGCTGGCTGCCGGACATGATCGGCGGCGACCTGCTCGGCGCGTACGCGCTGTCGGAGCCGCAGGCCGGCTCGGACCCGGCCGGCATGACCACGAAGGCGGTCCGCCAGGGCGACGAGTACGTGCTCAACGGCACCAAGGCGTGGATCACCCACGCCGGCGTGGCCGACTTCTACACCGTGATGGCTCGCACCGGCGAGGTGTCATGCTTCCTCGTGGACGGCAAGTCCGAGGGCCTGTCGGCGGCCGAGCGCGAGCGGACCATGGGCCTGACCGGGTCGCCGGTGGCGCAGCTGCGGTTCGACGATGTGCGCGTGCCGGCCGAGCGCCTGATCGGCAACGAGGGCAACGGCCTCAAGTTCGCACTGTCCGCTTTGGACTCCGGGCGGCTCGGGATCGCCGCCTGCGCGGTCGGTCTGGCCCAGGGGGCGCTGGACGAGGCCGTGCGCTACGCCCGTGAGCGCAAGCAGTTCGGCCGCCCGATCATCGAGTTCCAGGGCATGGAGTTCCTGCTGGCCGACATGGCCGCCGCGGTGGAATCGGCCCGGGCCACCTACCTGGAGGCGGCGCGGCGGCGGGACCGGGGGCTGCCGTTCAGCCGGCAGGCGTCGATCGCCAAGCTGGTCGCCACCGACGCCGCCATGAAGGTCACCACCGACGCCGTGCAGGTGCTCGGCGGGGCCGGCTACACCCGGGACTTCCCGGCCGAGCGCTACATGCGCGAGGCCAAGGTGTTGCAGATCTTCGAGGGCACGAACCAGATCCAGCGCATGGTCATCGGCCGCCACCTGGCTCGGGGCTGACGCGGGTCCACCGGAGGTGGACCCGCGTTT
>DASWRQ010000397.1:0-29346 GCA_036403095.1 Kutzneria sp.
CGCCGGTGCCGCCAGGCATCCAGAACGAGTAGGTGTTGGCGGTGTCGATGAACGTGCCGCCGGCCTCGACGAACCGGTCGAGCACGGCGAACGCCGCCGGCTCGTCGACCTTCGTGCCGAAGTACATGGTGCCCAGACACAGCGCGCTCACGCCGAGACCGGAGCCGCCGTCGGACAGGATCCGCTGCTCCACGTCCCCCCCGTAGTTGATCTGTCCGTCCTTTCTACCCGGCGATCGGGGCCGACGGCCTCATTTCGGTGCGGAGGCCCGCCAGGGGCGCTCGTCGTGGCTGGGGTGGTTGCGGATCATCTCGGCGGCGAGGAACTCCCGGCGCTCCTGGGCGGCCGCGGCATCGGGCAGACCGATGGCGGCGGCGACGCGGTCCCACGACCAGCCGGCGCGCAAGGCCTGCGTGATGAAAGCGTGCTCGTTCTGCACGGCGTGCAGACGGTGGCCGGCGAGCATGTGGTGCCAGTGCTCGAGGATCTGGTCGGGACAGGGGTCGGTGTTGCGCTCGGCGGTGATGTGCAGGCCGTCGAGCTGGTCCACCTGCATCAACGGCCCGTCGGGACCCATGCCGCTGGCGACCAGCCAGGCGTCGATGACGGAGCTGCGGGAGCTGTCCATGAGCCCATGATGCCCGCGGTCAGACCCGGGAGAACGGCTCCGCATAGGTGAAAGCGCCCCGAAGGGCCGGGGTGTACGCGGCCAGGGTGCGGACCTGGAAGTGCGGTTGCCAGTCGGCGACCGGCGGTCGGATGCCGAGCTGGTCGCTGAGGACGAAGCCGAAGCGGTGGTAGTAGCCGGGATCACCGAGCAGGACCACGAGCGGCTCGGACAGGGCGTCAGCGGCGCCGAGGGCGGCGTGCATGAGTGCGCTGCCGACACCACGCCTGTGGTGGTCCGGATGGACGCTGAGCGGCCCGAGACCGAGCACCGGCGCGGAGTCGACGTGGGCTCGGGTGGCGAGAACGTGGCCGATGACGACGTCGGACGAGTCGACGGCGACCAGAGAAAGCGCAGGTAGCCAGCCTGGATCGGCCCGCAGTTCGTCGACCAGGCGGTCCTCGGCGCTGGAGGGAGCGAAGGCGGCAGCGGTGACGGCGCGAATGGCGTCGACGTCGGCGAGGGTCTCACGGCGGATCAGCACAGGGGTAGGTCTAACCAGCGGCGATCGGTCCCGGCAACCGAAATACGGCCCTTGACAAATATTTTTGTCAAGGGTGGACTGGGGCCATGCGTGACGTGGAGGTGATCGCCGAGCCGACGGCCGCGATGGTGGCGCTGGACCCGATGCGGGCCCGGCTGCTGACGGAGCTGCGGGAGCCGGCATCGGCCGCGACGCTGGCGGCCAAGGTGGGCCTGACCAGGCAGAAGGTCAACTACCACCTGCGGCAGCTGGAGGCGCACGGCCTCGTCGAGGTGGCGGAGACGCGGACCTGGGGTGGTCTGACCGAGCGGCTGCTGGTGGCGTCGGCGGCCGGCTTCGTGATCGCACCGGCCCCGCTGGGCGCGCCGACCCCGGCGAACCCGCTGTCGGCGGCGTACCTGATCGCGCTGGCGGCCCGGATGGTCCGCGAAGTAGGACGGCTGGCCCACCGCGCGGGGACCGCGGGCAAGGCGGTGCCGGTGTTCGCCCTCGACACCGAGATCCGCTTCGCCAGCCCGGCCGACCGCGCCGCGTTCGCCGACGAGCTCACCGCCGCGGTGTCCCGGGTCGCCGCGAAGTACCACGACGAGCAGGCGCCGGACGGTCGCTGGCAGCGACTCGTGCTGGCCGTGCACCCCCGACCCAAGGATGCCGAGGCGTGAACGAGGAGAGCATCGAGATTCCGGTCAGCCCCGAGCTGGTCTGGGCGGCGATCACCACCGACAGCGGGGCCTGGTCGTTCCAGGTGGACGTCGACGGCGACACGGCGCGCTTCCACCGTGAGCCGTTCGCCGCCGACGCCGAAGCGACCGTGACGGCGTGGGAGCCGCCGCACCGCTTCGCCTACGAGGACCCGAGCTTCGCCACGGAGATCCTCGTGACGGCCCGCGACCAGGGCAGCTGCGTCGTGCGGGTGGCCAGCAGCCTGCGCGTCGAGGGCGAAGGCTGGGACGACATCGCCGAACAGGCCAGCAAGGGCTGGGGCATGACCCTCCACGTGCTGCGCTGCTACGCCACGCACTTCGCCGGTCAGCCGGCCGCCGCCGTCGACCTGATCAGGCCGGTCGACAAGCCGGCCGACATCACGGCGAACCTGCCGGTCGATGGCGTGATCGAGCACCAGGGCCCGGCTTTCACGCTGCTGCGCACGACCTCGGGGATGTTCGCCGTCTCCTGCTTCTCGATGGACGCGGTCACGCTGTCGGTCAACGTGACCGGCCGCCTCTACGGCCCCGACGCCCACGTCAGAGCCGCGACGGAACGTCGTCGCTGGCAGGACTGGCTCACCCGACTCTGAGGAGAATCCCCCATGCTGTTGGCCGGCAAGAACGCGATCGTCTACGGGGCCGCCGGAGGAATCGGCACCGCGATGTCCACCGCCTTCGCCCGGGCCGGCGCGAAGGTGCACGTCACGGGCCGCACGGCCAAGACCCTGGACGACCTGGCCGACCGGATCCGCGCCGAAGGCGGCCAGGCCGAGGCGGCCGTGGTCGACGCCCTCGACGAGGACGCCGTCAACGCGCACGCCGACGCCGTGGCGGCCGGCGACGGCAGCGTCGACATCTCCGTCTGCGTGATCGACATCGCCGACCACCAGGGCACTCCCTTGGTCGACATGGCGCTGGAGGACTTCGAGCGGCCGATCCGCATCGCCGTGCGGTCCACGTTCCTCACCGCTCGCGCCGCCGCCCGCCACATGATCCGCCAGCGTTCCGGCGTGATCCTCACGTTCGGCGGCGACGGCGGCGGCGAACCCATGCGCGACTACTCGATCGGCGGGCTCCAGGTCGCCCTCAACGCCGTCGACTTCCTGCGCCGACAGCTCGCCGCCGAACTCGGGCAACACGGCATCCGGGTGCTCGGCCTGCACACCGGCGGCGTCCCCGAGGGCATCCCCCGGGACCTCGACGCCCGCTACGGCATCACCGACTCGATCGTCGCCAGGACGATGCTCAAGCGAGCCGCCACCTTCGCCGACGTCGGCAACGTCGCCGTCTTCGCCGCCTCCGACCTGGCCGCCTCGATGACCGCGACCTCGCTCAACATCACCGGCGGCGCGGTCAGTGACTGACCTTGCACGTCTCCCCACGCCGGATCACCGTGAGCACCACGTAGCCGGACAGCTGCGCGCCGGCCGTGGGCTCCTGCTTGCAGATCGTCCAGTTGCTGTTGAAGACGATCCCGGGGTTGCGGGACTTGTGGTCGACGAACACGTACTGGGTGGACGTGGGCAGCGTCAGCTTGGCGTGGGTGACCGACTTGCCGACGAGGTTGGGCATCTTCTTCATTGCCGAGCAGCTCCGATCGGCCCACGGCGGACCGTGGCGCCGCTGTGGTCGCGGGGTGGATGAAGAGGTCATCCTCTACCCCGCCGTTCGCGAGTGCGAGCACTCGAACGGCGCTACCGGCTTGATGCGTGCGGCCTACAACCCGAGTCGTCCGATCAGCACTTCTCCGTCAGCTTCACCACGGTCAGCGTCACGGCGGTGGCGGCGGTCAGGGGCGTGCCGGCAGCGGGATCCTGCTTGCACACCTGCCAGCTGCCGGGCCACACCACCTTCCGGTGCTGGCCGGTGCCGTCGACCAGCGCCAGCCGCGTCCCGAACGGCACCGCGTTGTCGGCGTCCCACAAGGTGTGGCCGACCAGGTCCGGCATCACCGAGTCGTGGTGCGAGACGGGGACGGCGGCGGCCGGTGCGGCGGTCAAGGCGGCTAGCGACACCACGGCCACGGCGACAAACTGAGCTCTCCTCATGCGTCCGGCCTACCAGGGCCCCGGCCGGCCGGGAAGGAGGGACCACCCGGTCGTACGTCAAACCACCAAGGCGTGCAGTGCCGGCGCGGGGCCGGTCGACGGCCGGTAGTCGTGCCAGGCCGCGGCGAGGCGCTGGACGGCCAACGAGAGCTCGTCGACCGACGCGGTGAAAGGGATGCGGAGGTAGGAGTCCCACTGGCCGAGGGCGGCACCGGGGAGGACGGCAACGCGGTGACGGAGGGCGACCTGGGCGAAGGCGGAGGCGTCGCCGGCGGGCAGCCGAACCCAGAGGCACTGGCCGCCGGCGGCCGGTTCGAACGACCATGAGGGCAGGTGTTTGCCCAGCTCGGCGCACAAGTGGTCATGGCGAACGCGGAGCTCGGCGACACGGGCGGCGACGACGGGTTCGACCGACGGCAGCAGGTCGGCGACGGCGAGTTGTTCCAGGGCGGCGCAGCCGAGGTCGTGGATGGCCTTGAGACGGCCGAGTTGGGCGATGTCGCCGGTGGCGCCGCGAATCCAGCCGACGCGAAGGCCGCCCCACAGCAGCTTGGTGACGGAGCCGACGGTGAGGACTCGGCCGTAGGTGGCGAGCCCGGGCGGGCGTTGGCCGGAGAAGGAGAGGTCGGCCAGCACCTCGTCGTCAATCAGCACGGTGTCGCCGGCGGACTCGACCAGGCGACGGCGGACGAGGGCGGACATGGTGGCGCCGGTCGGATTGTGGTTGGTGGGATTGACATACGCCAGGCGGGGGCGGCCCGAGGAGATGGCGGTGGCCAGGTCGTCGGCGGCGACGGGGGTGATCACGGCGGCGGTGTGGCGGACCAGTTCCAGGGCGCCGGGATAGGTGGGCGTCTGCACGACGACGTGATCGCCGGGGGCGACGAAGAGCTGGATGATGAGGGAGAGCGCCTGCTGGCCGCCGGTGGTGACGAGGATCTGGTCGGCGGTCGTGGCCAGGCCCTGCCGGCAGTAGCGGTCGGCGATCGCGGCGCGGAGCGCGGGCAGGCCCAGCGGGTAGTAGCCGATGTCGCCGGTGGGCAGGCGGCCGATGGCCCGGCTGAGCGCGGCGGTCAGCTCCGGCGGCGGGTCCTGCGGGGCGGCGCAGGCCAGGGACAGCACGTCGCCCATGGGCTCCAGGTAGTTCATGAACAGCGAGTTGGCCGGTGGCGCGGCGTTGGGCCGCACCTCGCCGAGCACGGCGGGCTTCACCCACGTGCCGCGGCCCTGATGCCGGTCGACCTTGCCGTCCTGCCGCAGCTGCTCGTACGCGGCGACGACCGTGCTGCGCCCGACGGCCAGCCGCCCGGCCAGGGTTCGATCGGGCGGCAGCATCACGCGGGGCGGCAGCTGTCCGGAGTCGATCAGCTCGCGCAGCCGGGCGGCCAGCAGCAGGTACAGCGGCCCCCGGCTGGCCGACCACTTGCCGAGCTGGGCCACGAGCCGGTCCACCGGCCACGGGATTGGCTCCGTCACCAAACCAATCTAGCCGGGATTGGCGCTGTTCCCGAGACCACGACCCGAGCAGGCTCGACGGCATGGACCAGCATCCAGCCACCCGAGTCGTCCACCACCACACGCCGGCCCTGACCAACTCGCACCCGATCAGCGTGCCCCTCTACCAGGCGTCCAACTTCGGCTTCGACGACCCGGACGCCTTGGCCGACGCGCTCAACGGGCCGGACCGCGGCTTCGCCTACAGCCGCTACGGCAACCCGACGACCCGGGCGCTGGAGGAGACCGTCGCCGCGCTCGAGGGAGGCACGGCGGCCGTGGCCACGGCCTCGGGCATGGGGGCGATCAGCTCGGCGCTGCTGGGCGTGCTCAAGACCGGCGATCACGTGATCGCGCAGAGCTGCCTGTACGGCGGCACCTACGCGGCGCTGTCCTACCTGCACGAGAACTTCGGCGTCGAGGTCAGCTACATCCCCGGCGAGGACCCGGCCGAGGTCGCCGCCGCGGTCCGGCCCACCACCAGGATGCTGTACCTGGAGACGATCACCAACCCGGTCACGCGGGTGGCCGACCAGCCGGCGTTCCTCAAGGCGGGCAAGGAATCCGGGCTGCTCACGGTGGTCGACAACACCTTCGCCACGCCGCTGCTGTGCCAGCCGATCCGGCACGGCGCCGACGTCGTGCTGCACTCGATCACCAAGTACCTCGGCGGCCACTCCGACGTCACCGCCGGCATCCTGGTCTTCGCCGACGACGCCCGCTACCGCCACGGCTGGCACCACACCATGGAGATGGGCGCGACGATCGACCCCTTCGCGGCGTGGCTGACGCTACGTGGCATCCAGACCCTGGCGTTGCGGATGCGTCAGCACTGCGCCAACGCCGCCCGGATCGCCGAGCTGCTCGACGCGCATCCCGCGGTGGCCAAGGTGCACTACCCCGGCCTGCCCACCCATCCCGACCACGAGGTGGCCACGCGGGTGCTGTCCGGCTTCGGCGGCATGGTCAGCTTCGACCTCGCCGGTGGCCGCGACGCCGGCTACACCTTCACCAAGGGCCTGCGCCTGGTGAAACTGGCGGCGTCGCTCGGCGGCGTGGAGAGCACGGCGCTGCACCCGGCCAGCACCTCGCACCGCCAGCTCGACGCCGACGCACTCCGTGCCGCCGGCATCACCGAGGGCACCATCCGCCTGTCCGTCGGCATCGAGCACGCCGACGACATCTGGGCCGACCTCGCCCAGGCCCTGCCTTGACAAGAAGGGGGCGGTCGCCGGGGTGACGGTCGGTCCCAGGGGCGGTGGCGAGGCGACCCTGACCATGGCCCGGACCGCGTCGAGCTCTGCTAGTCGGCGAGTTTGAAGGCCAGCTCGGTTTCCCACTGGGACATGTCCGGCTGCACGCGGGGATCGGTCTTGTAGATCTCCAGCCGGCAGACGAACTCGTCGCCGCCCGGAGTCTGCTCGGCGTCCCAGCGCAGGCCCTGGGCGGCGACCCACTCATTCAGCTGCTTGGTCACGCCCATCAGCTCGCCGGGATGCCCGATGTGGGTGACGGTGACGTAGCGGCCGGCCGGCAGCACGTCGGCGAACACCTCACCCTCGCCCTCAACGGGCGTCGCGACCGGGAAGCCGGCCTCCATCACCAGCTCGCCGGCCATGTCGATCACCAGATAGCGGAAGAACGGCGCGCCGGCGGGCTCGATGCCGCGCTCGGCGAGCCACTGGAACACGGCGGGCATCCGGTCGGCGACCTCGGGAATGGTCGACATGGTCACGGTGCGCCGGATGCCGACGTAGGGCTGCTCGGCCCGCTCGATCACGCTGGGCTGCATGGCCCGTCCTCTCGTCTCGGTCAGTCGTCCGGTCAGGAAACGCCGATCGGCCTCGGCGGTAGCCAACCCCAGGGCCTGCTCGTACGCCACCGCCGCCTCGGCGTGGCGGCCGAGGCGGCGCAGGAAGTCGGCGCGGGTGGCGGGCAGCAGGTGGTAGCCGGGGATGTCCATGCCGTCGAGGAGTTCCAGGCCGGCGGCCGGACCGGCGGCCATGGCGACGGCAGCGGCGTGGTTGAGCCGCACCACCGGCGACGGCACGGCGATGGCGAGCTGCGCGTACAGGCGGGCGATCAGCGGCCAGTCGGAGCCGGCGGCGTGGCTGTCGGCGATGGCCGCCTGGAGCTGGTACGGCCCGAGCCGCTCCAGCCGCGCGGCCCGCGCCAACACCGCCCGTCCCTCGGCGATTTGTGTTGCGTCCCAACGGCTTCTGTCCTGGTCGGCCAGCAGCACGACGTCGCCGTGCTCGTCGAACCGGGTGTGCCGGCGGGAGTCGTGCAGCAGCATCAACGCCAGTAGGCCGCCGCTCTCCGGCTCGTCCGGCATGAGCTGCGCCAGCAGCCGGGCCAGCCGGATCGCCTCGTCGCACAACGGACGTCGCTCCGGCGTGCTGTAGCCCTCGTTGAACATCAGGTACAGCACGCCGAGCACCGCGGTGGTCCGCTCGGGCAGCAGATGCGCCGGCGGCACCCGGTACGGGATGCCGGCGTTGCGGATCTTCGCCTTGGCCCGCCCCAATCGCCGGGCCATCGTCGTCTCGGGCACGAGGAACGCGCGGGCGATCTCGGCCATGCTCAGCCCGGCCAACGCCCGCAGCGCCAGCGCCACCTGCGCCTCGAAACCCAGCGCCGGGTGGCAGCAGGTGAAGATCAGCCGCAGCCGGTCGTCCTCGATGCCGGCGGTGTCGGTCGGCTCGGCCGGCTCGTGGATGGTCATCGCCACCTCCCTGAGCTTGGCCGCGCCGACGACCTCGCGCCGGATCCGGTCGGTGGCCCGGTGTCGGGCGATGGTGGTCAGCCACGCGCCGGGCTTGCGCGGCACGCCCTCCACCGGCCACTGTCGGACCGCGGCCGCGAACGCCTCCTGGGCGCACTCCTCGGCCAGGTCCCAGTCGCCGGTGACCCGGATCAGCGTCGCGACGACCTTGCCCCATTCCTCCCGGAAGGCCTCGGCGACGGCGGCCGACACCGAGGTCACGGCGTGAACAGCGGCCGGATCTCGATCATCCCGTAGCCGGCGGCCGGATGCCGGGCGGCGATCTCCACCGCCTCGTCCAGGTCGGCGCACTCGATCAGCACCAGCCCGCCGATCTGCTCCTTGGTGTCGGCGAACGGTCCGTCGGTCAGCAGCACCTCCCCCTCCCGCACCCGCACGGTGGTCGCCTCGGTCGGCGGCCGCAGGCCGGCCCCGCTGCGGACGACACCGCGCGCGGCCATCTCCTCCGACCAGCCGCCGCAGCCCATGGCCAGCTCCTCCGGCGTGGGCTCGCGGTCACCGGCGATCAGCAACGCGTACTGCATGGTGGTCCCTCCTCGGATCGGTTCGCACCGACACGTCGAATGAAACCACCCGGGTCGGACACTCACCGCCCGACGACTTCCAGCGTGTCGGACGCCGGACCTTGCTGCGGATGCAGTCCGTGACGACGCGGTGACCGTCGCCATCCGGCGTGAGACGGTCGGCCCACACCCTTGCGCCTGCCGGTCAATGCCGCGGTCGTCCGGGCGGCTCGCGACGTTCGTAGGGGCCAATCATGTCCGTGATTACCGCACCCGGCACCCGGTCGGCGGAATTGACGCGCATGCATCGGACGGTCCAGCGTTTTGTTTGCCCATTGTGAACGACCCTTGACGCATTTGCCATCCCGCCCCGGATTCTCCGAATGGCGGCGTTTCGGGCATGCCGCGCCACCGCTACCGTTGGCCCGGCAATTTCGAGGTCATTTCTCTGAGGGGAACGAATTCATGAGATTAACCCCATTCGGCGCGGCGGTGGCGGCCGCGCTGCTGGCCGTCGGACTGGCCGCGGGCGGCGCGAGCGCGGCCACCGACACCGGCGTGGTGTCCGGGACGGCCGCGCTCAGCCCGGAGGTGGCGGCCACGGTGCACGGCTCCGGCGTCGACGCGCAGGAGCAGGCGCTGGCCGCCTACTGGACGCCGGACCGCATGAGAACGGCCAGACCGGAGAGCGAGATCCCGGCGGTGCAGGACCGGCACGGCTCCGCGCCGGCCGCACAGAGCGGCCCGGCCGGACCGTCCGGCCAGGTCGCGGCGGCCGCGCCGAAGGCCGAGCCCAAGGCCGTCAGCGGCGCGCCGGACGTGGCGCCGCAGGCGTACTACCCGAACTACCCGGTCGGCCACCCGGTGGCCCGCACCTACGGCAAGGTCTTCTTCACCAGCTTCGGCCTGAACTACGTCTGCTCGGCCACGGTGGTCAACACCGAGGGCAAGTCCGAGGTCTGGACGGCCGGCCACTGCGTCTCCGACGGCCAGGCCTGGAACAGCAACTGGACGTTCGTGCCGAACTACGCCAGCGGCGCCGCGCCCTACGGCTACTGGTACGCCTACCAGCTGTGGACCACCACGGCCTGGTTCAACAACAACAACGACTTCGCCAACGACGTGGGCTCCGCGGTGCTCTACCGCACCAACGGCTGGCGGATCACCGACTACCTGGGCGGGCAGGGCATCGCCTGGAACTACCCGATCGGCCAGTACGTGTACGCCTTCGGCTACCCGCAGGCCGCGCCGTTCAACGGCTGCTGCCTGGTCGGCGAGAACGGCCCGACCTACAACGGCGGCGGCGGCACGATCTACATGGTCAACTACATGACCGGCGGCTCGTCCGGCGGGGCCTGGCTGATGTCGTTCGACGGGAACTGGGGATACATCAACGGTCACAACGACTTCAAGTACAACAACCTGCCGCAGTACATGTACTCGCCCTACTACGGAAATCAGGTGCTGAGCCTCTACAACACCGTCCGCAACATTTCGACATGAGTAGCAGATAGACCGATCGGATGACCCGGGGATGCCGTCACGCGGCATCCCCGGCATTCTGGCTGCCGGGGTGCAACCGAAAGCCGGCCGATCTCGTCCGGGAGACATGATGCGAAGAATTCACGCCGGCGCCGCGCTGGCCCTGCTGCTGCTCATGACCGGCTGCGGCGCCGCCCATTCCGGCACCGGCAGCGGCTCCTCCGACACCACGTCCACCACCCTGCCGATGCCCACCGGCGACGCGCCGACCGGCCTCAACCACGCCACCCCCGACCCGTCCGTGGTCGACCTGCGCAAGACCCGGTTCGACCGGGCCACCGCCGGCAAGGGCACGGAGCTGGTCGTGCAGTACACCGCCGGCGGCCGGCCCGACTGCGCGAAGCTGGGCCGGGTGGACGTCGCCGAATCCGCCGACGCCGTCACCGTCACCGTGCAGCTGGGTCGGCTCCCCGCCGCGCAGTGCGGCGGGGAGCAGCCCATGATCGCCGCCTCCTTCGAGACCACCGTGACGCTCACTGCCCCGCTGGGCGGCCGCCCGGTGCGCGACGGCTCTACGTGAGTGGCTCATTTGACGTCAGCGGACAAATGAGCCACTCACGTGCCACCGGACCGGGTGTCAGGAGGGCAGGTTCCCGGTTTGCCCGGGAGTCTTTCCCGGCGCGGCGTCGCTCACCGGCTGCGGGGCGAGTCGGAACACCGGCCAGCCGATCTCGGTGCGCCAGGCCGCCGGATCCGGGTCGTCGCGCGGGCCGACGAGATACGTCTCGTGCACGGGACCGTCGACGGCGAGGGCATGGTCGACCACCCAGGCGCCGAGCCGGCCGTAGGTGACGCCGATGTCGTCATGAGGCCCGGGATGGACGACCACGGCGAGCTCGGTCGGCCGGAGGTCTATTGGTCGCACCCGGCCTCGGGTCGGCGGATCAGCCACCGGGCGGTAGACCAGCACCGCGCCACGGCCGTCGGTGAACAGCTCGTTGGCGTAGTGCCCGCCCGGCGGCCCGAGCGCCGGCCGGCCCGCGATCGCGGCATCGAGTTCGGCCATTGCCTCGTCGTACCAGGACACCACTTCGTCCTGCGTGACAACGGCTTCGACCCCGGCGACCGTCCTCGTCAGCACCGAACGCAACTCCACGTGCAGGGTGTCGTCCTGCGGACGGAGCAGGCGCCGCAGCGACACCACGGCGGACCGGGTCCGGGCCAGCTCCGCCTCCAGCCGCCGCAGGTGCTCGCCCGCCAGGCCCGCGCGCTCCGTGGCGTCCTCGGTGGCCAGCATCTTGGCCACGTCGGCCAGGGGCACGTCCAGCTCGCGCAGCTGATGGATGACCTGCGCGGTGGGAATCTGGTCGGCGGCGTAGTAGCGATAGCCGCTGCTGGGGTCCACTGTGGCCGGTTCCAGCAGCCCGGACTCGTGGTAGCGGCGCAGAGTGCGCACGCTCAGGTGGGTCAGCTGGGCGAACTCGCCGATCGTCAATCCGCCGGACATGCCCTCACTGTGCACCACTTGACCCTCTCCCCGCGGGAGGGCCCACCGTGATCGACATGAGCAACCCGATCGACCCCGCCGCGCTGCCCGCGGTGATCACCCGCTACCTGGCCGCCCACCTGGCCCGTGACCTGGACGCGGCGATGGCCTGCTACACCGACGACGCTGTCGCCGTCGACGAGGGCCACACCTACCGCGGTCCGCGCGAGATCCGCGACTGGCTTCTGGGGCGAGCCGCCGCCGGCCGCTACACCACGACACTGCTCGCCACCTACCGCGTCGACGACGAGCGCTATGTGGCGGTGCACCACCTCGAAGGCGATTTCCCCGGTGGCGTCGTCGATCTGCGGTTCCGGTTCACGTTGCGCGACGGCCGCATCGCCGAGCTGGTGATCGAACCGTGAACATGATGATGAAGCTCGGCCGGCACGGGGCCTGGCTGAACCCGATCGACGACGACACGGCCCGTACCGACTACGCGGTGGAGGCCGAGGCGCTGGGCTACGGCACGGTCTGGCTCGGCCTCGGCACCCGGGACGAGAGCGACCTGCGGCTGGCCGAGCGGGTGCTGGACGCGACGAGTCACGTCGTGGTGGCCACGGCGATCGTCAACATGTGGACCAACGACCCGGTGACCTTGGCGCGCTCGTACCGGCGGCTGCAAGAGCGCCATCCCGAACGGTTCCTGCTCGGCGTCGGGGTCGGACACCCGGAGTCGATCACCGGGTACTCGTCGCCGTACCAGCGGATGACCAGCTTCCTCGACGCCCTCGACGCCGAGGGAGTGGCTGGTGACCGGCGCGTCCTGGCGGCACTGGGACCACGTGCGCTACGGCTGGCCGGCGAACGGGCGGCCGGCAGCCACCCCTACCTGGCGGTGCCGGCCCACACCCGCAGCGCCCGTCAGCTGCTCGGTCCGGGCCCGCTGCTCGCCCCTGAGCAGACGGTGGTCGTGGAGGCGGACCCCGACGAGGCGCGCCGGCGGGCCCGCGCCTTTCTGCGCGAGCCTTATCTGCGGCTGTCCAACTACGTCAACAACCTGCTCCGGCACGGCTACGACCGGACCGATGTCGCCGACGGCGGGAGCGACCGGCTCATCGACGATCTCGTGCCGCACGGCGACCCGGCCGAGGTCGCTGAGAAGGTGGCCGCACAGTTCGCCGCCGGGGCCGACCACGTCGGCATCCAGGTCCTGCCGGCCCCTGGGCAGGGGCCGATGCCGGCGCTGCGGGCGCTGGCCGCCCACCTGATCACACCGGCTGGAGCTCGATCAGAGGGATGACGCAGGTCGGTGCGTCAGAAGGCCGGCCACGGGATGGCGGGCCACTCGCCGGAGGGCTCGGGGTAGACGCCGGCGGCCAGCAGCAGGTCGGTACGGGTGATCAGGGCCGACACCTCGCGCCGCGTGAGGTGCTCGGACAGCTGCTCGGCGACCTCGCCGTCGAGCCCGGCCCGCAGCTTGCGCAGCGCCTCCACGGCCTCGGGCGGCAGCGGCTCGCCGAGCCAGCCCCACAGCACGGTCCGCAGTTTGTTCTCGGCGTGCATGCAGATGCCGTGGTCGACGCCGTACACCGCGTCCGTCGCGGTGTGCAGCACGTGCCCGCCCTTGCGGTCGGCGTTGTTGACGACGACGTCCATCGCCGCCATCAGCCGCATCCGGGGGTGGTCGGCGTGGGCCAGCACGGCGGGGTCGCCGTACCGGTCGGTCGCGTGCAGCACCGTCTTCCAGCCGTCGGCGACCTCGTCGGCCGCCACGATGTCGATCAGGTCGGCGTCCTCGTCGGTGTCCACCCACAGCTGCACCATGCCGGGCCCGAACGGGCCCGGCCGTAACACCGTGGGCGGCACCAGGTCGAAGCCGGCCGCGTTCGACACCAGGTAGGTGGCGACCTCGCGGCCGGCCAGCGTGCCGTCCGGGAAGTCCCACAGCGGCCGCTCGCCGTTGATCGGCTTGTACACGCAGTTGGCCTGCACGCCGTGCCGGCTGATGGTGCCGAACAGCGTCGCGTTGGACGCGTCGACCAGTCGGCCGGTCACTTCGATCCGGCCGCGCTGCACCAGCTCCAGCGCCCCGGGGTCGGTGGGCAGCACCGCGGGCTCAGCTGTCCTCGGTGCGGCGGTAGCCGTTCTGCCTCGGGCAGACGTGACCACTGGGGTCGAGCGGCTCCTCGCACAGCGGGCAGGGCTTGCGGCCGGCGTTGACCACCCGGTCGGCGCGGACGGCGAAGGCGCGGGCGGCCGGCGGCGTGAGGAACACCCGGACCGCGTCCGGGCCCTCCTCGGTGTCGTCGAGCACCACGGCCTCGTCCACCTCGTCCTCGGTGGCGGCCAACAGTTCGACGACCACCGCGGTCGACTCGGCGTCCCAGCCCAGCCCCATCGTGCCGACCCGGAACTCCTCCTCGACCGGCACCGTGAGCGGCTCGGTGTCGACCAGGTCGTCGGGCGGGCTCTCGGGGACCTCGGCGCCGAAACGCCGCTGCACCTCCTCGAGCAGCGAGCCGATCCGGTCGGCGAGCACGGTCAGTTGCGTTTTCTCCAGCACCACGCTGACCAGGCGGCCGTCCTCGGCCGCCTGCAGGTAGAAGGTGCGGTCACCAGGTTCCCCGACGGTTCCGGCTACGAACCGGTCGGGCTGGCGGAATACATGAATGACACGAGCCATGGCGCTTACGACCCTAATCGATCCGGCCGGGCGGGGCCGCATGTCCCCCTCCGGTTTCACGGTGAGCGAAGGGCCCGCCCCCGACCGGCCCCGGGTTGGCTAGGGTCGTGCCGTGGTGAAGATCGCGTCGTACGGAACATGGGTGTCCCCGCTGGCCGCGCGGGACGTGGCGGCGGCCGGTGGCTCGGTGCAGTGGGTCGACCTGCGGGACGGGGAGACCTGGTGGGCGGAGAGCCGGCCCGACGAGGGCGGCCGGGTGGCGCTGATGCGCTCGGGCGGCCCCGGGGAGTCGCCCCGGCAGGTGCTCGGCGCGCCGTGGAACGCCCGCAACCGGGTGCACGAGTACGGCGGCCGGCCGTGGGCCTTCGCCGGCGACAAGATCGTTTTCACCCATTGGGACGATCAGCGGGTCTACCTGGTCGACCCGGCGGACGCCGACGCCACGCCGACGCCGATCAGCCCGGAGCCGGCCCGCGAGCAGGGCGACCGCTACGCCGACCTGAGGTCGAGCCCCGACGGCGCCGAGGTCTGGTGCGTGCGGGAGACGCAGGTCGGCGACGCCTCCGTGGACGTCCGCCGCGACCTGGTGGCGCTGCCGCTGGACGGTTCCCAACAGGTGCGGGTGCTGGCCGCGAGCCACCACTTCATGTCCGCGCCCCAGGCGTCCCCGGACGGCCGGCACGTGGCCTGGCTGGGCTGGAACCACCCGGCGATGCCGTGGGACGGCACCGAGCTGTGCGTGGCCGAGCTGACCGAGGACGGCAAGGTCGGCGAGCATCGGGTGCTGGCCGGCGGTCCGGCCGAGTCGGTGTGCCAGCTGCGCTGGGAGAGCCCGGACTCGCTGCTGGTGCTGACCGACCCGCAGGGCTGGTGGAACCTGCACCGGATCACCCTGGACGGGGCCGCGACCAACCTCGCGCCGTGCGAGGAAGAGCTGGGTGGGCCGCTGTGGCGGCTGGGCGGCAGCTGGTTCGCGCCGCTGGGCAACGGCCGGCACGCCATCGTGCGCGGCACCGCGCTGGCCGTGCTGGACGAGCGCAGCGGCACCGTCACCGACGTCGAGACGGACCTGCCGGTGTGGCACGGGCAGATCGCCGCCGAGGACGGCGTGGTCGTCGGCATCGCCGCCGGCCCGCACACGGAAGGCGTGGTGGCGCGGTTGGACCTGGCCACCGGCGAGCTGGTCCAGCTGACCGCGGGCGAGCCGCTGCCGCTGGACGTGGCCTACCTGCCGACGCCGCAGGAGCGGATCTTCACCAGCCCGGACGGGGAGCGCGTGCCGGCGTTCGTGTACCCGCCGACCAACCCGGACTACGCCGCCCCCGACGGCGAGCTGCCGCCGTACCTGATCCACGTGCACGGCGGCCCGACCGGCAGCGTCTCCGGCACGCTGAGTCTGGACTTCGCCTACTTCACCAGCCGCGGCATCGGCGTGGTGGCGGTCAACTACGGCGGTTCCACCGGCTACGGCCGGAAGTTCCGGGAGCGGCTACGGGGCCAGTGGGGCGTGGTCGACGTGCAGGACTGCGCGGCGGTCGCGTTGGCGCTGGCCGAAGAGGGCAGCGCGGACCGGGCGCGGCTGGCCATTCGGGGCGGCAGCGCCGGCGGCTACACCACGGCCGCGGCGATGACCATGCCGTCGCCGTTCGCCTGCGGCAACGCGATGTTCCCGGCCATCAACATGGTCGCGTTCGCCAGCGGCGAGACCCACGACTTCGAGTCGCGTTACCTGGACGGGCTGATCGGCCCGCTGGCGACCTCCCGCGAGCTCTACGTCGAGCGGTCCCCCAGCGAGCGTCCGGACCGGCTGACCGGGCCGATCCTGCTGCTGCAGGGCCTGGAGGACGAGGTCTGCCCGCCGGCCCACACCGAGGCGTTCGCGCAGGCCATCGACGGACTCGGCCACCGGCACGCCTATATCGGCTTCCCCGGTGAGCAGCACGGCTTCCGCCGGGCCGAGTCGATCAAGGCGGCGCTGGAGGCGGAGCTGTCGTTCTACGGGCAGGTGCTGGAGTTCGAGCCGGCCGACGTGCCACGGCTGGCGCTGCACACGTGACAGGTCGGCTGACTGGTCGAGTGCGGCCGGCGCGATTGCGGCCCGGGGATCTGGTCGCCCTGGTCGCGCCGGCCGGGCCGCCGCCGGTCGAGGTGTTGCGGGCCGGCGTGGAGATCGTGCGGTCCTGGGGCCTGCGGGTGCGGGTCGGAGAGCACGTGCTGGACCGGCATCCCACGCTGGACTACCTTGCCGGCACGGACGCCGACCGGGCCGCCGATCTCCAGGAGGCCTGGTGTGATCCGGAGGTGGCGGCGGTGTTCTGCGTCCGCGGCGGCTACGGCTGCCTGCGGATGGTCGACCTGCTCGACTGGGATGCGATGGCCGCCGCCGGGCCGAAGGTGTTCGCCGGCTCCAGCGACGTGACTGTGCTGCACGAGCACTTCGGCGCCCGGCTGGGGCTGGTGACGCTGTTCGCGCCGATGGTGGCCACGCTCGCCTTCACCGGCGACGAGAAGGCCCAACGGCATCTTCACTCGACCGTGTTCGATCCTGACGCCGTTCGGGTGTTGACGCGGCCGGGCGCGGGGCCGCTGGTTGCGGGTGCCGCGTCCGGTGTGGTTGTCGGCGGCAACGCGAGTCTGCTGGCCGCCGGGCTGTCCGCGCGGGCGGCACTGCCGGCCCCGGACGGGGCGGTCGCGGTGCTCGAGGACGTGAACGAGGATCCGTATCGGTTGGACGCGATCATCACGAAACTGCTGCGTGCGGGCTGGTTCGACGGCGTCGCCGGCATCGCGCTGGGGTCGTGGGCCGACTGCGGCGACCTGGCGCACGTGCGCGCGATGATGCTCGACCGGCTGGGCGGACTGGGCGTGCCCATCGCGTGGGAGATGGGTTTCGGGCACTGCCCGGCCGCGCTCACCGTGCCGCTCGGCCTGGTCGCGGACCTGGACGCGGTGACCGGAACTCTCACCATGAGGACTCCTGCGTTGCGCTGACCGGGTGGTTTCTTTCGCAGATCGTCGAATGTCCGTGCCAGCGGCGAAGTCGAGGCCATTATCGGAGGTCGCCGCATCACCGCATCGACGTCGAAGGGATCACCATGGCTCTGCCCGCACTCACGGCCCAGCAGCGTGCCGAGGCGCTGGCCAAGGCTCAGCGCGCCCGCAAGGCCCGCGCGGAGCTGCTGGCCGGCCTCAAGGCGGGGACCGTGCAGCTGCCGGAAGTGTTCAAGCTCGCCGAGACCGACGAGGTGGTCCGCAAGACGCGGATCATCGCCGTCATCAAGGCGTTACCGGGAGTCGGCCCGGTGCGCGCCGCCGAGCTGATGCGCGGCTGCGAGATCGCCGAGTCGCGCCGGGTGGGCGGCGTGGGCTCGGCCCAGCGCAGCGCGCTGCTGGCCGCGGTCAGCTGACCGGTCGTCAGCCGGCCGACACGGTGTCGATCAGCACATTGTCGATCGACCACATCATCGAGCGGTCGCCGCCCCAGCACCGGTCCAGCCGGTCGCGGTGGCCGGCCAGCGCGGCCGGATAGGCCAGTTCGCCGTCGTGCAGCAGCGTCGCGGCGGCGACCAGTTCCGGCAGGTCCGCCCGGATGCGGGCGGCCGACATGCTCGGCGTGCGGGGCCCTTCGTCGTCGACCGGCTCCGGCTCCGGGCGCAGGGCGGTGTAGCAGGGGAAGCGGGCGCGGTCGGGCAGCACGGAGTAGAACGGCACGCCGTCGTTGAACCAGAACTCCGGCCAGCGGTTGCCCGACAGGCACAGCCACGGGGTGCCGGTGGCCAGCGCGGCCATGCCGAACCCGGTGTGCGGCGACAGGAAGACCTTCGACGCGCCGACCAGGCACAACTGGTCCCGCAGCGGCAGGTCCAGGGCAAGCCGCGCGCCGGGCACGGCCGCCGCGAGGTCCTCGTACTCCTGCCGGCTGTACGTGGTGCTGGTGCGGCCGTCCTTGGCCAGCTTGCCCAGCAGGCGGATCTGCGTGCCGGGGAAGCGTTGCGCCAGCTCGGTCAGGATCAGCCGCCAGGACGTGATCGTCGGGTACATGTGCCGGTCGGCGCTGCCGCCGAGCAACACCGTGAACCCGGTTCGCTCCGTCTGCGGCAGGTCCAGGCGCAACGGCTGCCTCGGCTCGTACGACGGCGGCAGCTTGAAGCCCGCGAAGCCCTTCGTGCCGGTGAAGTACGCGTCGGCCTGGTCGTAGTACGCCGCCAGGCCCGGGAAGATCTCCCGCTGCTGCGGCTGCGCCGACCGGTGGTCGTTGACCACGTAGTCCCAGTCCGCGGCGATCATGGCCAGTTGGTCGCGGGTGTCGGTGGCCGGGTCGAACAGGTCGAGGTCGATGGTGTGGACCTCGTCGATGAACGGGCACCAGGTCGCCAGCTCCGCCGGTGTGTTCGCGTTCAGCACCACGCCGATCCGCCGGCTCGGATCCGCCGCGTGGTAGCCGTTCGCGTAGTGCAGCGCCTCGATCGCGTGCCCCACCGGCTGCGCGTAGACGAAGTTGACGAGTATCGACTCCATGGCCCGATTCTGTCGGCGCCGTCGATCGAATTACGCCTTGCGGGCGGCCAGGAAGAGGTCGACCTCCGGGCCGGCCTCCATGTGGTTGGGCACGAATTCGGCCATGCGCTCGCGGACCACGTCCAGGCCGAGGTCGGTGAGGCGCTGGCGGAACACGTCCTGCGGGTAGCTGCTCACGCCGGCGGCGGTCTGGCCCAGGAACTCGACCTCGACGTTCTCGGCGTCGACCGGCACCGTGGCCATCAGGAACAGGCCGCCGGGCTTGAGCCAGCCGGCGAACCTGGCCAGCGCGGCGTCGATCTCGGCCCGGGTGAGCTGCAGCAGCGGGTAGAACGCGATCACCGCGTCCCAGCTCTGCTCGGGCAGGGTGAGCGTGCGCAGGTCGGCGACCTCGAACCGGGCGGTCGGGACCTGCTCCCGGGCGATCTCGACCATGCGCGGCGACACGTCGTAGCCGGTCACCTCGTGGCCGGCGGCCGCCAGCAGCGCCGCGGTCGGCCGGCCCGTCCCGGAGCCGATGTCCAGCACCTTCGCCCCGGCCGGCAGCTCGTCGAGCAGCCACTCGAGTTCTTCGCGCTGGACGTCGAAGTCGGCGAACGCCGTCTCGTAGTCCTTGCCCAGGAGATCGAACAGTTCCGCCGCGGAGAGCCCCATGTGATCACGCTAGCGGGTGCACGGACTCGACGGAGTGGAGATGCGGCTCGAAGGACTCGGCGAGCTGCCCCGAACACCGAGCTCCGGCCCGGCTACCTGGTCAAGCGCGTCCAGCAGCTGGTGCGCAGCACAGCCGACGAGCAACTGCGGGACATGGAGCTGTCGGTCGTCCAGTACACGGTGCTCAACGCGCTGGCGGAGCACCCGGGGGCATCGTCGGCGGAGCTGGCACGGCTGTGCTTAGTGACGGGTGATGACGGCGGTGGAGGCCCGCATGCTGACCGGGGTGAGCGACGACGACCGGACTCGGCTGACAAAGTTGCTGATCCGGTGCGCGGCGAACCTGACCGACCTAAGTTGACGGACATGACTGATCTGGTCGCCCGCGCGCGGGCCATCGCGGACGAGGTGCTGTTCCCGGCGGCGGCCGAGGTCGACCGGACGGGCGAGGTGCCCGGCAGCCACTTCGACCGGCTGGCGGCGGAGGGCTTCTACGGGATCTCCGTGGACGAGACGCTGGGCCTGCCGGAGATCGTGGCGATCCTGGAGGCGGTCGCGGGCGGCTGCCTGACGACGATGTTCACCTGGATCCAGCACCTGGGCCTGGCCAGGGGCATCTACGCGTCCACGAACGAGTCGCTGCGCGAGCGGTACCTGGCCGACCTGACGGCCGGGCGGCTGAAGGGTGGCGTGTCGTACGCGGCGGTGATCCCGCCGAAACCGAAGGTCACGGCCAGACGGGTGGACGGCGGCTACGTCTACGACGGCGAGGCGCCGTTCGTCAGCGGCTGGGGCATCATCGACCTGGTCCAGGTGGCGGGCCGGGACGGCGACACGATCGTCAGCGGCGTGATCGACGCGGTCGAGGCCGACGGCCTGACCGCGCGGCCGCTGACCCTGGTGGCGGCCCAGGGCACGGCGACCGTGCACTTGGACTTCGACGGCTTCTTCGTGCCGGACGAGCGGATCTACTCGACGGTGTCGTACGAGGAGTTCGTGGCCGGCAACGCGGCCTTCGCGTCCCGCCTCAACGGCTGCGCCCCGCTGGGCGTGGCCGACCGGGCGGCCCGACTGATCGAGGAGGCCGGCCAGGGCGAGGTCGCGGACCGGCTGCGCAAGGAGATCGGCGACGCGCGGGACCGGCTCGACGGCGGCCTGATCGACCAGACCTCGATGCCGGCGGCCCGGGTCGCGGCCATCGACCTGGCCTATCGGTCGGCCGGCGCGCTGGTGGCGGCGACCGGCAGCCGCGGCATCCTGGCCGGCAACCACGCCCAGCGGCTGGTCCGTGAGGCGACGTTCCTGCTGGTCGCGGCCGGTCGGCCGGAGATCAAGGCGGGCCTGCTGGCAACCTTCGGAAAAATCTCCTGACAAGTTTCCGGTGACGTGTCGATCCGGGGCAGGGGTCGTTCGACGTAGGGGTGAGAGCACGACAGAGCCCCCGCGAAGGAGCCCCGAAATGACCGCGATCGCCACCCCCGCCACCGTCACCACGACTGCCGCGAAGGCCAAGACCCCGGTCGCCACCAAGATCGGCCGTGGCCTGAGCGTGCTCGCCGTCGCCTTCCTGCTGATGGACGCCACGATGCACCTGATGGACCCCGACTTCGTCGCGCAGGCGTTCCAGCAGGCCGGTTTCCCGGCCTACCAGGCCGTGCTGATCGGCGGGCTGGAGCTGGGTTGCCTGGTGCTGTACGTGATCCCCAAGACCGCGGTGCTGGGCGCGATCGTGCAGACCGCGTACCTGGGCGGCGCGCTGTGCTCCAACCTGCGCCTGGAGGCCCCGCTGTTCTCCACCATCCTGTTCCCGGTCTACGTGGCGATCATCGTGTGGGCCGGCCTGTACCTGCGCAACGCCGCGCTGCGCACCGCCCTCGGCGTGGACATCCTGAAGAAGCGTTGATCCCCCGCCTTCTCGCCCTGGCCGCCGGTCAGGGCGTTTCGGCGTCCTGATGTGATGAGGCGTCGCGCCACTTGAGTTTCACCTCGAAGTGCCCCTGCATGCCGGTCCGCGCGATGATCGCGCCGGCCTGGGCGTCGAGTTTGATGCCGAACTTGAGCTCCACCTCGTCGGGCTTCTCCGCCATCCCGACGAACTGCGTGACCGCGGCCGACGCGGCGTCCCGCACCCGCAGCAGCGCCTGCTCCAGCGACTGGGACGCGTCTTCGACCAGGTCGGCCACCCGCCCGGCCCGCTCAAGGCCCGGCACGGGTTCGGCCTCGACGTACACCTCTCCCCCACGCTCCAACGGAATCCGCATCAGCTCGGTCATCTCGGCTCCTTTCAGCTGCACGGCTCGGCCAGCTCGGCCTGTCCGGCCGGTCTGGCCAGGCCGGTCCGGACGTAGTCCAGCCCGGACAGGATGTCCGGCAGCCGGTCCGGATCGCCCAGGAACTCCAGCACCGCCCGGGAGAACGCGTCGGCCATCGCCGCCGGCATCACGTCCGAGGCGTCCAGGCACAGCTTCTGCCGCTGCTGCTGCGCCGAGGCCAGCACCTGCGCGATCCGCTGGCTCACCGGTCCTCTGTAGACACTGGTGGTCAGCACCCGCTGGTTCACCGAGAAGGCGCTGCTGTCCTGCCGCGCCGGCCAGACGGCCTGCGCCTTCGCGCCGGCCAGGTAGGCCATGAAGTCGGCGGCCAGCGGGTTGTCGGCGAACTGCCCGGCCAGGTTCACCGAGACCTCCGAGGCCTGCGGCGTGGGTCCGATGCTCGGGAACGGGAAGAAGTCGTAGGCCGCGTTCTCGGGGTACGAGCCGGTGGCGAAGGAGCCCTGGTGGTCCAGGAAACAACCCGGATTCTTGGCGAACATCTGCTTGCCGGCGTCGCCGAAATACGTGAGCAGCGCGGCCGTGCGCTGGCCCGGCGCGCCCTGCGCCGCCAGCAGCTGGCCCCAGGTCGTCCACGCGGCCCGCACCTCGTCCGACTGCCACGACAGCTTGCCGCCGGCCCATTCCCCGTAGACGTCCGGGCCGGCCTGGTGCAGCAGGATGTCCTCGATCCAGTCGGTGCCGGGCCAGCCCGAGGTGGAATACGCCTCCATGCCGAGGCACCACGCCGGCTTCACCTTGGCCGTGTAGTCCAGCAGTCCTTGCCACGTCGAAGGAACCGGACTGGGCGGGTTTTTCGCGTTGTACCAGACGATGCTCTTCAGGTCGGCCTTCACCGGCACCGCGTACAGGTCCGGCGTGCCCAGCCGGAGCAGCGTCCGCCACTGCTGGCTGTACTCGACGTCGGACACGCCGGCGATCTTGCGCAGGCCGCCCGTGGTGGCGTAGCGGGCGAGCTCGCCCGGGCTGGTCAGCACGGCCACGTCCGGCGGCTGCCCTTTTTGGACGTCGGCCTGCAGCACCTGGTTGACCGCGGGCGTGCCGATGTAGTCGATGGTGACGTTGTGCTCGGCCTCGAAGGCGGCGAACACCGCCCGGAACGACTGCTCCTCGGCGCCGCTCCACGGGCCGAGCACGGTGAGCTCGGTCCGGGCCGAGCAGCCGGTGAGCAGGCCGGCGACCAGGGCCGCAGCCAGCAGGATCCTGGGCATTCTCATGGGCGGTACCGGTATTCGTCGATCCGGGGCTGCAAGCCGACCAGCGACAGGCCCGCGACGCCCAGCGCCAGCACGGGGATCAGCACGAGCAGCCAGTCCAGATCGGTGGCGTCGGCGAACTCGGCGGTGATGGCCGCGGCCGTGGTGGTGGTCGGCGACAGCGTCAGCTGCTCGGCCGGCGCCGTGTCGGGAAGCGTTGCGCCGCAACCGGTCGGGTTGCAGGTGTTCCGGACGAACAGGATCAGGCTGTGTTGGGCGTCGGCCGACACGGCGTCCGACTTCTGGTCGGTGGTGGTGATGTACGAGGTCAGGGCGTCGCTGGCGGCGTGCGCCCGGCCGGCCAGCAGGAACTCGCTGGCGGTGGCGCCCACCAGCAGCACCAGCAGCGCGGTCGCGCCGAGCAGGGCGATGTTGAACCGCCGCCCGAACTTCCGCCACAGGTGGTGCTGGGTGAACCAGAGCAGGAAGAACAGGGCCGCCGACGGCACGGCCCAGGCCAGTGCGGTCCACGGGTTCAGCCAGCCGCTCGACAGCTGCTGGTCCAGCTCCGTGCGTTGCTGCGTCGCCAGGCCGTTGAGGTGGTCGAGGGTCTGCTGGCTGCCGTACAGCGACCGTGCCGCGTACCAGAGATCCGTGAGGTACAGCGCGGACGTGCCGTCGCGGAAGTGCGTGCCGGCCTGGCTCATCCAGCCGCTGTACGTGGTGAGCAGGCCGGCGATCAGCTGGAGCTCGCCGCTGCCGGTCGAGCCACCCGCGTTGTCCCCCGCGGCTCGGGCCAGATCCTGCTCGGCCACGGCCAGGTCGGCCGTGTACTCCTCGCCGGGGCCGACCAGCGTCGCACCGCCCTTGACGAAACTGTCCACGGCGGCCGAATGGGCCTGCATCAGCGCCGACCGCGCCGCGGCGACGTCCAGCACCGCCGGGGCGGTCCGATCCCGCACGGTGCCCAGCACCGACTGTGTGGCGGCGAAGGACCACACCGACATCGCCAGCACCACCACGGTCAGCCCGAGCAGGCCGAGGCGTAACCGCAGCAGGTCGCGGCGGGTGGTGCTGACCTTCTCCGTCACAACGAGTCCTCGAAGGGATGGCGGCACTCCTGGCAGAACTTGGCGTTGGCCGGCGACAGCACCGAGCAGTTCGGGCACGTGCGTGGCGGTCCGTCGATCACGGCCGGCGTCACCGGCCGGCCCGAGGTGGTGGAGCTGGCCAGGCTCAGCACCGCGGAGAAGCCGTCCCGCGGCCGGATGTCGTCCTTGAGCGCGACCTCGCCGGTCTCCGGTTCGATGTCGACCAGGCGGCTCAGGCGGCGCAGGATCTCCTCGTTGCCCAGCCGGGCGGCCAGCCGCACCGCCTCGCGCCACTCGGCTTCCGCGCCCTCGCGGTCGTCCTCGCCGAAGCGGACCCAGCCGGCCTTGATGTGCCGGCCCAGGTCGGCCTGCGCGGTGTGGCGCAGCACGTTCTCGTCGATCCGGGTGGACAGCCGGTCGTCCTCGGTCACGTGCCCCAGCACCGGGACCGGCCCCGGCACCGTCACGGAGCCGTCCGGCGGCACCAGCTCCACCCGTCCCAGCTGGAGGTCCTGGTACCGGGGCCGGCCGGCCATGTCGACGGCCAGGCTCAGGTGGTACTCGCGGGTCTCCACGCCCCACGCCCCGGTGGACACCTCGACCACACCGCGCTTGACCGCCGCCACCCGGTCGGTCAGGTCGATCTCCGTCGGCGCCACCTGCCGGATCACCGCGATGCGGGCGAAGGGCGGCAGGACGATCCGCAGCCGCAGATCGGGGATGGCCTTGTCGGTGGCCGACCGGATCAGCCGGCGGAACTCCGCGGGCAGCTCGTCGTCCTCCAGCACGGCGTCGGCCGTGCCGCGCAGCACGCCGGCGATGCGCTCCAGCTCGGCCGGCTCCCAGTCGTCGCCGATTCCCCTGGCGTCGCAGGTGAACTGCCCCTCGCACGCGTCCAGCACGGTGTGCAGCCGCTCGGCCGACTCGCTCTCGTTGCGGCCGTCGGTCAGCAGCAGCGCGTGCCGGACGGCGTCGGGATGCTGGCCGAGCAGGCCGTGGGCGGCCGTGAGCCACGTGCTCATGGCGGTGGCGCCCTGGGCGATCAGGTGTCGGGCGGCGGCCTGCGCGTGCCGTCGGGTCTGTTCGTCGGCCTGCACGAGCCGAGGGGTGTCCGGGAATCGCATGGTGGCCCGGCCGGTGCCCTCCACCAGCGCGAACCACGTGCCGTCGGGCAGCGCGTCCACCGCCGCGGCGGCCGCCCGCCGGGCATTGGCGATCTTGGTCGGCGGCCAGTCCATGGAGCTGGAGCAGTCCACCACCAGCACCTCGGCCGCCGGCCGCACGGTCGCCCCCTCGACCCCGTCGGCCCGGACCTCGAGCGCGGCGTGCATGTGTGTGTCCGATGTGGACAGGTACTTGTTCTGGCTCAGCTCAAGGAAGAATTCGCTCACCGTCACGTCCTCGTCCGTCGCCGTACGGTGTTCGCCGCATCGATCAGCACATGGCTGCGGGCGGTGTCGGCGTGATCGGCCAGCACCCGCAGCGCCGCCTCCTGCCGGTCCCGCAGGCCGTCGGCGGTCACCGGCTTGCCCAGCAGCGCCCCGCCCGGCCAGGACCCCGTCTTGCCCAGCCGGGCCAGCGCGACCTCGTACAACGTGGTGGTCAGCCGCACCCGGGTCTCCCCGCTGTCCTCGCCGCCGTCGAGATAGAGCCGCGGCAGGCGGTCGGCGGCGGCGTCGATGTCCGCCACCGACGGCAGCTCGCCGGCGATCCGGGCCAGCAGCACGCGCACCGCCGCGACCTGGGCCGCGTCGTAGTGCCGGGACAGCCGGGGCAGCTCGTCCAGCGCCGCCACCGCGCCGGCCCGGTCGCGCTGCCGCAGGGCGATGCGGGCCAGCCCGAACAGGGCGCTGGCCTGCTCGTCGTCCCGCCACCAGACCACCCGGTAGTGCCGCTCGGCCTCGGCCGGTTGTCCTTGCCGCTCAAGGCAGAACCCGATGGCCAGCTTCGGCGCCAGCTCGCCCGGCACGTCGTCGTAGACCTTGCGGAAGGCGGCCAGCGCGGCCGCCACATCGTCTGTTGCCAGCGCCAGCAGGCCGCGGTGCCAGGAGATCCGCCAGTCGTGCTCGGCCCAGGCGCGCAGCATCCCGGCCGCGCGGTCGATACGGCCGCCGGCCTCGGCCGCCTCGCCGAGCTCGATGTGGGCCCGGGCGGCGGCCAGGTCCAGCTCGACCGACCGGGCCGGGAACTGCTCGTACTCGCGCAGCAGCTGCCGTGGCGCGGCGACCGACCGGGTGGTCAGGAACTTCCGCACGGAATCGGACTCCGCCGGCTGCGGCACCGGCAGCCGAGCGGCCGCCATCGGCGCGGACGGCCGGCCGTCGTCGATGGTCCCGGCCGGCTCCTCCCGCTGCGTCCAGCGGTCCAGGCCGGGCACGGCGCCGAGACCGGCGTCCAGCAGCTCGTGGGTGTTGGCGAACCGGGTCGCCTCCATCCGGTGCGGCTGGTGGCGCCGCAGCGACAGCAGCTCCCGGTGCACGCCGTCGAGCTGCTCGGACATCTCCGCGGCGGTGGCGAAACGCCGCTGGTACGGCGCGACGGCCCGGGTGATCAGCCGGGTCATGGAGTCGACCGCGAACCGCACCCGGTCCATGTCTCGCTCGTGCTTGCCGGCCTGCTTGAGCAGCACCTCCAGCGTCTTGCCGACGGTGTGCACGTCGGACCGCACGGTCAGCCCGTGCACGGCGATCTCCTCGTCGGACACCCGGAACCTGTCGTGGCCGACCATCGCGCCGCCCCGGTCGCCGATCTGCCGGGTCGCGCCCAGGTCGATGATCTTGAGCCGGGTGCCGGTGTGCATGGCGTTGTCGGGCTTCAGGTCGCAGTAGAGCAGGCCGAGTTCGTG
The DNA here is from genome assembly GCA_036403095.1 of Kutzneria sp. GTDB lineage: Bacteria > Actinomycetota > Actinomycetes > Mycobacteriales > Pseudonocardiaceae > Kutzneria. The sequence continues at coordinate 26,977 of DASWRQ010000397.1, forward strand.
CAGGTACTGCAGCGCGGACAGGATGTGGTGGCCGTAGGCGGTGACGTCCTCCAGGCGCAGGGGCTCGTCCGCGTCGAGCATCTCCTGCAGCGTCCGGCCGTCCACGTACTCCATGACGATGTACTCGTCGACGTAGGTGATGATCCGGACGATGTTGGGGTGGTCCAGGCGGGTCAGCACGTCGCGTTCCCGCCGGGCCAGCTGCCGGCCGATCACGTCGTTCGGGTTGATCACGCCCTTGAGCACCACCCGCAGCTCGGGCAGGTCCAGGTCGCGGGCCAGGTAGAGCCAGCCGAGGCCGCCCAGCGCCAGCCAGCCGAGCACCTCGTAGCGGTCGCCGACCACGGCGCCGGGCTCGAGCTTGGGCACGAAGGAGAACGGGGTGCCGCAGTGCGGGCAGAAGCCGGTGACCCGCGGCGGCTGGTCGTCGATGCCGCGGCCGACCGCCTGGTGGCAGTGGCCGCAGAACTGGCGGCGCTCGGGGTAGGCCGGATCGGTGAGCAGGCTCGGCTCGCCGGTCGGGATCGAGGACAGCGCGTAGACGTCGGTGCCGCCCCACGAACTCGTCGCGGGCGGCGGCGTGGGCTCCTCGTGGGCCACCGGCGCCGGGGGCGGCTCGGGCTTGGCGATCTTGCGCTGCCCGCAGACGTCGCAGAACCCGGTCGGGGCCACCGGCTGGCCACAGCACATCGTGTCGGTCATGTCCGCCGGCGCACCTCCGCGACGTAGGCGTGGACTCGTTGGTGAGCGGTTTTCGGCACGCACGGGTGGGCGTCGAGGGCGGCCAGCGCGGCCCGGTACATCTCGGCCAGCGGGCCGTCCTCCATCAGGCCGTGCTCGACCGCCTTGGCGTTGTAGCTGATCAGCAGGCCGCGCAGCAGCTCGAAGTCCCTGAGCGCCTCGTCGTTCTCCTCGTCGGCCTGCCGGACCGCGTCGAGGCCGGCGACCAGCTCGCGCTCGTAGCGGTGCAGCGCCCGGGCCAGCCTGCTGGCCTCCTGGTCGCGGACGCTGGAGCGCAGGATGGCCAGCGGCAGCTCGAGTTCCGCGGCCAGCGCCGGGATGTCGGCCAGGTCCGGACGCGGCGTGAAGCGGGCGCGGATCATGGCCCTTCGCCGGCGGGCCCGGCCCTCGTGCGCCGCCAGTTCCTCGACGCCGCGAGCCAGCTCGTCCACCCGCTGCTGGAGCGCGTCGAGCTGCCACTGCTTGGCCAGGATCGCCGACGGGGACGAGTCGTCGTCGAACCGGAGCACCACCGTGGCGCCCTGGCGGACCAGCGGCGCGACGACGTCCGCCAGCACCTGCTCGGGCTGCTGGGCCTGGTCGATACCGGCGAAGCCGACGGACAGGTCCTTGTCGACCGGGCGGATGGCCTGGGACAGCTCGGCCGTGGACTTGCCGCTGGCGTCGACGATCCGGCCGGCGTCCAGCGACCCGTACTGGATCACCAGCAGGCCGATCGTCTGCCGCCAGCCGTCGGCCGCCACGTCCTCGCCGACCCACCGGTCGATCGCCGGCACGTGCCGGCGCAGCGTGTCGACCGGGATGATCCAGGCCAGCTTGGACTCCTGGTCGCGATAGGTCGTGACGACCATGCCGACAACGGCGCCGCTGATGTCGTCGAGCGCGGCCGCGCCGCTGAACCCGGGACGGATGCGGTCGCTGCGCTCGGTGTGGTCGAGCTGGATCCACTCGCAGTCCGGGCCGCCGGTGCCGGCCAGCACCGCGGACGCCCAGATGCCGAAGTCGTGCTCGGCGGGGAAGCCGAAGGCGTGCACGGTGCGGTTGCGCGGCGAGGGGACCCGGTGCAGCGTGGCGCCGGGGAGGTCGGTCGGCTCGACGGTCCGGAGCAGGGCGATGTCCGCGCCGCCTCCGGTCAGCGTCGGCGCCCAGCAGCCGGGCACGACCTTCGCTGTCCTGGACGCGCCGAGCTCGACCCATTCGGCGATGATCTCGACGTTCTCGCCGTAGTCGGCGGCCTTGGTGACGACGTGGGCGCACGTGACGACGGCGCCACCGGTGAGGGCGATGCCGGCGCCGAGAACAGTGCCGCGGCTGTCCTTGAGGCGAAGCCGCCACGGCTCAGCGTCGGAAGATCGCCCTGCTGCGGGTTCAGCGTCGATGCTCACCGTCTGCGCACCTTACGGCGGCGGCGATGATCACACTGCGGATCGGTCGCTGATCACCCGGTCGGCGGCATCGGCCAGTCGAGCGAGCCCTCGCTCAGGTTGGCGACAACTCCCTGTGTCCAGGCCAGTTCCGTGCTCGTGACCTCGGCCAGGTATTCGTGCTCCAACAGGTGCACCCGCGGCACGTGCGCGCGGCGCGAGGCGTCGAGCACCGCTCGTGTCGCGTCGAGGCGTTGCCGCAACG